>NZ_JZRI01000079.1:0-70551 GCF_000952175.1 Pseudomonas sp. ES3-33
AGATGTGTATAAGAGACAGAATTATGTGAGAATGTGTTTGAAGTGTGGTCAGGTTAGTTCTCCTGATAAAGATATTCAGGACGGCTATCAGAATGTTTTTGTAAAAACCTACCACTGCCTAATGAAAATGTCTGAAGGTTCTTTGCTTAATAAGGCCAGAATGAGTAAATTTCAAGGTTACGAAACGCTTTATGCTCAGGCAGTTCAGAAACTGGCTAGTCAACAAGGTCAACCTGAATAGCCTCTTGCGAGGCTCTATTCAGGATTACAGACCCTATCCCCGTAGGGTCTTTGAAATTGCTTGTTCAGCTTCGACGTAGGCGGGTGTCTTACCAGCGTCGGCAAAAATCTCTTCACCTTCCTCCACTCGGAACACCTCAGACCCTTTGATGTAGGGCATGGCTGTTTCCGCTTCTTTTATAGCAGTGTGAATTAGCCCCTCAGTGATGACGCTTTCATCCAGTTCGTAGGCTTCCGCAAAGGCTTTGATTTTCACTAGGTCTTGTTTGCGGATGGTCAGGGTGATTTCAGCAAGCTCCGAGGCTTCGTGAGCCTTGTTTTCCCAGTTGCTGAGCATGGTCTTGAAGGTGTCCATGGGGTATCTCCGGCTTGGCTACATGTGTTCGTAAATCTGTGACTGTCTTTACCACTCATGGTTCGTTGAAATGATCGCTAACCCATGGTCTAGGCGGCTTTCAAGAGATCTTGAGTTTTTCCTATTGCGTGCTCGCTTTCTTCGTACAATGGATCGCCTTCTTCGTCGGTTGCCACGACGGTCGATCCCTTCACATACGGGAAGCTTTTCTCAAGCTCCTCCAGCGCGGCGCCGATCAGCTCCCCGAGCAGTTCTTCGGGCTGGCGCTTGGGGTACATTTCGGTGATGGCCGCCAGTCTCGCGGCCGCTTCCACGTCCAGGTGAATCTTGTAACCGGTGTCGGTCAGGCGACCTTTGGCATTTTCTTCCCAATGCTGGGCGAGCTCGCGAATTTTCATGACAACCTCATTGCGCGCCTGCTCGTGGCAGGCCGGAGAGTATCCGCCGGTGAGGGGCGGCAAGCCGTTGTACGGCTTACTCTTCAGACTAGCTTCAACCCCAAAGGTTTACAGTCCCTTCGTCGTCTGCTTGTCAGAAACAGTCTGGAGCGGCACTCTTGAGGTTCCTGGCCGCCCGGATTTTTTGCTGGAGAACTGCTGATGACCGATATTGATGCACGCTTGCGCGAGGATGTTCACCTGCTGGGTGAGCTGTTGGGCAACACCATTCGCGAGCAGTATGGCGACGGCTTCCTCGACAAGATCGAGCAGATTCGCAAGGGGGCCAAGGCCGACCGGCGCGGTTCGATGGACGCCGAGCTGAGCGCCAGCCTCAACCAGTTGAGCGAAAATGAATTGCTCCCGGTTGCGCGGGCGTTCAACCAGTTTCTCAACCTGGCCAATATCGCCGAGCAGTACCAACTGATCCACCGACGCGAGGAATCCCAACCGGCACCTTTCGAGGCCCGGGTATTGCCGGAGTTGCTCGCTCGCTTACGGGCCGAAGGTCATGGTGCCGAAGCGCTGGCGCGGCAGTTGGGGCGGCTGGAGATCGAGCTGGTGCTGACCGCGCACCCGACGGAGGTGGCACGCCGTACCCTGATCCAGAAATACGACGCCATCGCCGAGCAGTTGGCGGCTCAGGACCATCGCGACCTGACCAGCGCCGAGCGCGAGCAGATCCAGGTCAAATTGCAACGCCTGATCGCCGAAGCCTGGCACACCGAGGAAATCCGCCGCACCCGCCCGACCCCGGTGGACGAAGCGAAATGGGGTTTTGCGGTCATCGAGCACTCGCTGTGGCAAGCCATTCCCAATTATCTGCGCAAGGCCGACAAGGCCCTGCACGACGCCACCGGCCTGCACCTTGCGCTGGAAGCTGCGCCGATTCGCTTTGCTTCCTGGATGGGCGGCGATCGCGACGGCAACCCGAATGTCACGGCGGCGGTCACCCGCGAAGTGCTGCTGCTGGCGCGCTGGATGGCGGCGGATCTGTACGTTCGTGACATCGATCAACTGGCAGCGGAGCTGTCGATGCAGCAGGCCAGCGATGGGCTCAAGGCAAAGGCCGGCGACAGCGCCGAACCTTACCGCGCGGTGCTCAAGCAACTGCGTGAACGTCTGCGGGCAACGCGTAACTGGGCGCATGCATCCCTGACAGCCAGCACACCGGCAACGGCTGATGTGCTGCAGGACAACCGCGACCTGCTAGGTCCGCTGCAGCTGTGTTATCAGTCGCTGCACGAGTGCGGCATGGGCGTGATTGCCGATGGACCGCTCCTCGATTGTCTACGCCGAGCGGTGACGTTCGGGCTGTTCCTGGTACGCCTGGATGTACGCCAGGACTCCTCGCGGCATTCGTCGGCCATGACCGAAATCACCGATTACCTGGGCCTGGGGCGCTACGAGGACTGGACTGAAGAAGAGCGCATCGACTTCCTGATGCGCGAGCTGGGCAACCGTCGACCATTGTTGCCGGCGTACTTCAAGCCATCGGCCGACACCGCCGAAGTACTGGCCACGTGCCGGGAAATCGCCGCCGCGCCGGGCGCTTCGCTGGGCTCGTATGTGATCTCCATGGCCGGCGCCGCCTCGGACGTGCTGGCCGTGCAGCTGCTGCTCAAGGAGGCCGGGGTATTGCGGCCGATGCGTGTAGTGCCGCTGTTCGAGACGCTCGCCGACCTGGATAACGCCGGCCCGGTGATCGAAAAACTGTTGCTCCTGCCAGGCTATCGTTCACGCCTGCACGGCCCGCAGGAAGTCATGATTGGCTACTCCGACTCGGCCAAGGATGCCGGTACCACGGCGGCCGCCTGGGCGCAGTATCGCGCGCAGGAACGCCTGGTCGATATTTGCCGCGAGCAGCAGGTGGAGCTGCTGTTGTTCCACGGCCGCGGTGGCACCGTTGGACGTGGCGGCGGTCCTGCTCACGCAGCCATTCTGTCGCAGCCGCCGGGTTCGGTCGCGGGGCGGTTCCGCACCACCGAGCAGGGGGAAATGATCCGCTTCAAATTCGGCCTGCCGGATATCGCCGAACAGAACCTCAACCTCTACCTGGCGGCCGTGCTGGAGGCAACGTTGTTGCCACCGCCACCGCCGGAGCCGGCCTGGCGCGATCTGATGGACGAACTGGCCGCTGATGGCGTGAAAGCCTATCGCGCAGTGGTGCGGGAAAATCCGCAGTTCGTCGAGTATTTCCGCCAGTCCACCCCGGAGCAGGAGCTCGGTCGCCTGCCGTTGGGCAGTCGCCCGGCCAAGCGACGCGCGGGTGGTATTGAAAGCCTGCGGGCCATTCCCTGGATCTTCGGCTGGACCCAGACCCGACTGATGTTGCCAGCCTGGCTTGGCTGGGAAGCGGCACTGAGCAAGGCGCTGGAGCGCGGCGAAGGTGAGTTGCTGGGGCAGATGCGCGAGCAGTGGCCGTTCTTCCGCACGCGCATCGATATGCTGGAGATGGTCCTGGCCAAGGCCGATGCGGACATCGCCCGGTCTTACGACGAGCGTCTGGTGGAGCCGGATCTGCTGCCACTAGGTGCGCATTTACGCGACCTATTGTCGCAGGCCTGCGCGGTGGTCCTGGGGCTGACCGGTCAGTCCCAACTGCTGGCGCATAGCCCAGCCACCCTCGAATTCATCCGCTTGCGCAACACCTACCTCGACCCGCTTCATCTATTACAGGCGGAGTTGCTGGCGCGCTCCCGGCAGCAGGAAGTCACTCAAGGCAGCCCGGTAGAACAGGCGCTGCTGGTGTCTGTGGCGGGGATTGCCGCTGGTTTGCGTAACACCGGCTAACATTTTGCGGTGGCGTCCGGCACCTGCAGCGGGTGGCGGATGCCTGCCGCCGAGTCGCGCGAAAGTGCGGTCAGGCGACAGTTAGTGATGGGGTTGCGACTTGGGGTACCCCGTCGCAAAGTCACGCAAGGCGTGGGTTTCTCCGACTTTCGGCGGCTTGTGTGGGCAGGAACTGCTGTGTATCTTGAGCAGCCTTTGGCCGTTTGGGCGGTCACGACCCTATTTTTGAGATTGGCCCCATGAGGCGAATCTGACGTTATCCATATAAAAAATTGAGGAGCACATCGATGCGCGTCATTCTGCTGGGAGCTCCCGGGGCCGGTAAAGGTACTCAGGCGAAGTTCATCACCGAGAAATTCGGCATTCCGCAAATCTCCACTGGCGACATGCTGCGTGCAGCGGTCAAGGCTGGCACCGAGCTGGGCCTGATCGCCAAGAGCGTCATGGACAGCGGCGGTCTGGTCTCCGACGACCTGATCATCAACCTGGTCAAGGAACGCATCAGCCAGGCTGACTGCACCAACGGATTCCTGTTCGACGGTTTCCCGCGCACCATTCCTCAGGCTGAAGCGCTGGTCAAAGCCGGCGTGGAGCTGGATCACGTGGTCGAGATCGCCGTTGACGACGAAGAAATCGTTCAGCGCATCGCCGGTCGCCGTGTTCACGAGGCCAGCGGCCGCGTCTACCACACCGTCTACAATCCGCCGAAAGTTGCCGGTAAAGACGACATCACCGGTGAAGACCTGGTGCAGCGCAAGGACGACACTGAAGAAACCGTTCGTCATCGCCTGTCGGTCTACCATTCCCAGACCAAACCGCTGGTGGCTTTCTACCAGAAGCTGTCGGCTGAAACCGATGGCAAGCCGAAGTACAGCCACATTGCTGGCGTCGGCTCCGTCGAAGCGATAACCGGCAAGGTGCTTGAAGCCCTGAGCTGATCTGCGTTTGATCTTCTACGGCCCGCTTGCGGGCCGTAGTTGTTTATACTGGCGCACTTTTTCTGACTCTCTTACGGAAACATCGATGAGCACCTTGCTGGCCCTGGACACCGCGACTGAAGCCTGCTCTGTTGCCTTGCTGCATGACGGCAAGGTCACGAGCCATTACGAGGTGATCCCGCGCCTGCACGCGCAAAAGCTGTTGCCGATGATTCAGCAGTTGCTGGCAGACGCCGGGACCACGCTGCAGGCGGTCGACGCCATCGCATTTGGCCGGGGGCCGGGAGCATTTACCGGCGTGCGGATCGCCATCGGCGTGGTCCAGGGCCTGGCCTTTGCCCTGGATCGCCCGGTACTGCCGGTATCCAACCTGGCAGTGCTGGCGCAGCGGGCCTTGCGCGAGCATGGCGTGAGCCAGGTGGCCGCGGCTATCGACGCGCGCATGGATGAAGTGTATTGGGGTTGCTACCGCGAGACAGCGGGGGAGATGCGCCTGGTCGGTGCCGAAGCGGTGCTGGCGCCGGAAGCGGCAGCGTTGCCTGCCGATGCCAGCGGCGAGTGGTTCGGTGCGGGTACCGGTTGGGGCTATGCCGAGCGCATAGCCGTCAATCCGAGCGGGCAGGATGCGGGCATGTTGCCCCACGCTGAAGACCTGCTGACGCTGGCCAGATTTGCCTGGGCGCGCGGTGAAGCCATCGTGGCGGATGAGGCGCAGCCGGTTTATTTGCGCGATAAAGTGGCGACGCCCAAAGCAAGATAAGCTTGAATCGCGGTGGTTTCTCCGCGAGCAAGCCCGCTCCCACAGATTGCGAGTTGTCACTGAACTTGTGTGCGACATGCCTCCTGTGGGAGCGGGCTTGCCCGCGAAGACGGCCTCGCAGACACAGCCAATCGTCAGTTTCCATCTTCCATGTTTAAACCTTTTGCCTTTTTTGTGTTCTAGTTATCATTCGGCAGTTTGCGAAGAGCCCTGCGCGCCACTAAACTGCCATCATCGATACCGAGCATGACTTTATGCGTATAGACGGCTTTTCCTCTCAGTCCTACCCCATCAAGCGCCAACAGCGTAAGAGCACTGTGGTGCAGGACGAGCCGGTCGATATCGACGGTGAGCTGGAATATCCATCCGAAGAGCAAATGGCCGCCCGCGCCGCCAAAGCTGGCGCGCAACGCCTGGGTAATCTTCCGGCGCGTCAGCAGGACATGATCTACCATCGCGCCATGAGCAAGAGCGTCGCAATGGCCCTTGCCAGCTACCTCAGCACTGCCGGTTTCGTCGATTGGGATGCAGACGTGCTGGGCCTCGACCTGTACATCTGATGCGGCTGCCGTATTACCTCGGTTGCCCGTCCTGGAGTGAAAACGCCTGGCGCGATTACTTCTATCCGCAAGATGCCCGGCCTGCCGAGTTCCTGTCGCTTTATTCCCAGGTGTTCAATGCGGTTGAAGGCAATACAACCTTCTACGCCAGCCCGGCTGCCAGTACTGTGCAGCGCTGGGCCGACACCATGCCCGAGCACTTTCGCTTTACTGCCAAATTCCCCGGCGACATCAGCCACAGCGGCGACCTGCGTGAACAGCTGACTGCGGCCGAGACTTTCCTGCAACTGCTCAGCCCCTTGGGTGAACGAGTCTCGCCACTGTGGCTGCAACTGCCGAAAAGCTTCACACCGCAACGCCTGCCCGAACTGGCGGGTTTCATTGATGCGTTGGAGCGGCCACTGGCGGTGGAGGTGCGCCATCGGGAGTTCTTCGCCAAGGGCGACAGCGAACGCATTCTCAATCGATTGTTGCGCGATCGTGGCATCGAACGTATCTGCCTCGATCCACGGGCACTGTTCAGTTGCACCTCGACCGATCCTGCCGTGCTCGACGCCCAGGCTAAGAAGCCCAACGTGGCGACTCGCCCGGCGGCGTTCACACAGTGCCCACAGGTGCGCTTCATTGGTCATCCACAGCTGGAAGCGAATGATCCGTTCCTGGTGCCCTGGGTGGAAAAAATTGCGCAGTGGATCGAGGAGGGCCGCACGCCTTATATCTTCCTGCACACCGCCGACAACCTGCTGGCGGCGAAACTCGCGCAACGTTTCCACACTCAACTGATGCTGCGTTTACCTGGTCTGCCGGCGCTGCCTGAGCTATACAGAGAGCCCGCCGCCGAACAACTTGGTTTGCTCTGAGGCGTGAGTCGTCTTTTCCAGGAGCCTGCCAATGGATGCGCAAACCCTTCGAGCCCAGGCGTTCAAAGCGCTGCATGAACGCGACAAGGCTTTCGTGATTCCCAATCCGTGGGACGCCGGTTCGGCGAAAATGCTCGCCAGCCTGGGGTTCCAGGCCCTGGCCACCACCAGCGCCGGTTATGCCTTCTCCAATGCTCGCCCGGACGGCGGACTGAGCCTGGATGACACCCTGGCCAATGTCCGGGCGATCGTCGCGGCCTCGGACCTGCCAGTGGCGGTCGATCTGGAGAACGGCTTTGCCGATGATCCCGCCGCCTGTGCGCAAAGTATTCTGCGTGCGGCAGAGGCCGGGGCTGTTGGCGGCTCGATCGAAGACGCGACGGGCCGCGATGACGCGCCGATTTATTGTTTCGAACATGCCGTGGCGCGGATCGAAGCGGCAGTATCAGCCGCTCGCAGCTTGCCCTTTGCCTTCACGCTGACGGCCCGGGCGGAAAACTTCCTGCACGGCAATCCGGACCTGGCGGATACGATCCACCGTCTGCAGGCGTTTTCTGAAGCGGGCGCCGACGTGCTGTATGCACCCGGGCTGCGCAGTGCCGAGGAGGTCTTGGCGGTGGTTCGTGCGGTCGCGCCCAAGCCGGTCAATGTGCTGATGTCCGGTGGCCTCAAATTGACGGTCGCGCAATTGAACGACATGGGCGTCAGGCGCATCAGCGTCGGTTCGGCGCTGGCTCTGGCGGCCTATGGCGAGTTTTTCCGTGCGGCGCGGGAGATAAAGGAGGCC
Organism: Pseudomonas sp. ES3-33; assembly: GCF_000952175.1. Classification (NCBI taxonomy): domain Bacteria; kingdom Pseudomonadati; phylum Pseudomonadota; class Gammaproteobacteria; order Pseudomonadales; family Pseudomonadaceae; genus Pseudomonas; species Pseudomonas sp. ES3-33. The sequence goes on from NZ_JZRI01000079.1 coordinate 7,731, forward strand.
GGCACGTTTGACTTCACCTCAAGGTCCATGCCGTACGCCCAGGCCAATCAATTGTTCAAGGGCTGACGATGCGGTTGCGCTGGTGGCTGTTGTTCCTGCTGCTGATCATCGGCTCAACCGCTGCGGGCGTGTGGCGTGGCTGGATCGCGGTACCGCCGCAGTGGAACCCCTGGGCGCCGCTGGACGTTGCCGCTGCGCCGAATGTCCTCACGCGCTACAAACTCATGCGCTTGCGCGCCGATGCCCAGCTGTGTGACCAGGCCCTGGCCACTTCCGGCTTGCGCGTGAACCGCCAGGCCGATAGCCCCGACGCGACCTGCCCGCTGCTTAATACCTTGCGCATACAGGGCGGCGAGGTCGCGTTGAGCAGCAGTTTCCTCGCCAGTTGCCCATTGGCCGTGACCTTCGCACTGTTCGAGCGCCATGCCCTTCAGCCTGCAGCTCAGGCGATCTATGGGCAGGCGGTGGCGCGGGTCGATCATCTGGGCAGCTTCGCCTGTCGCAACGTCTACGGGCGCGAGAATGCGAGGCGCAGCCAGCATGCGTCCGCCGATGCGCTGGACATCGCCGGTTTTCGCCTGGCAGATGGGCGAACGATCAGTGTGCTCAAGGACTGGCCAGGGGATAATCGCGACGCGCAGTTTTTACGGCAGGTTCGCAATGGCGGCTGTGGGCTGTTCAGTGTGGTCTTGAGTCCGGATTACAATGCCGCCCATCACAATCACTTTCATGTGGATGTCGGGCCGTGGTCGGTGTGCCGCTGACGGTCAGGCGGCGATGCGCAGGTTGTGCAGGACGATCGGGCGAGCCCAGCCGATGTCGAAGTCGAAGTTTTTCTGCTGATCCACCAGTTCTTCGGGCGAGAAAGGCGGGAACGGCTTGTCCAGCAGATCAAGTTCGAATTCGGCGATGGGCAGGTGCAGCAGGCGCGGTTGTGGCGCCGGGCCAACGTCTGCCAACGGTTGGCCAGCATTGAGCACGATCGGGCGAACCCAGGCGCTTTCGAAATCCTGCTGTTTCTGTTGGGCGACGATTTCTTCTTCCGGGAACGGTGGGAAGGGCTTGTCGACCAGGTCCAGCTCGAACTCGGCAATTGGCAGGAACAGTGGTTCGGGCGGGCGTACTACGTGGTCCTGCACGTTACATTCGCGCTGCGAAACGATATGCGCGAGCAGGTCGCTACCCACGGTGGGTTCGACCGGGCTGTCGAGGTCGACCGCCGGGAAATCCAGCGAAGCGGGGAGCACCTCTTCCTTCGACTGATCAGCCAGGGCCCGGGCAAAAAAATCCTGCCACAGATGACTGACGCCGCTCAGTGCTTGGGAGTTTCGCAGGCTGTAATCGCCGTAGGGCGAGATAAAGCCTGTGATGATGGGTTGAATGTCTGACATTTTTCTCGGTCGACGCTCAGCTCTGGCAAAATGCTCGATAGTTTTGTTATCGGCCGTTTTTGCCGATCATTAATTTTTTGAGTGTGTTTTCCATGATTGAGCAACCGTCGGCCTGCCGCATCCATGTCGAAGCCCTGAGCACGACCTTCCAGCCAGAGGCCGAACAATGGGCCGAGCGCCTGGGTTTGCCGTTGCAGGTGGCCGATGCCGAGTTCGCGCTGCAGGTAGGCGAGCAGGGTTTGCAACTGCAACAGCTCGGGGCCGATGCGCCGGGGCCGGTGCGGGTGGATTTTGTCGAAGGCGGTGCGGCCCACAGGCGCCTGTTTGGCGGTGGCACCGGGCAGATGATCGCCAAGGCGGTGGGTATCGGCCAAGGCGTGCGGCCGCGGGTGCTGGATGCCACGGCGGGGCTGGGCAAGGATGCGTTTGTCCTGGCGAGTCTGGGTTGCGAGATGAGCCTGATCGAACGCCAGCCTTTGATTGGCGCCTTGCTCGAAGATGGCCTGCTGCGTGCGGCGGAGGATTTCGACGTGGCGCCGATCGTGGCGCGCATGCGTTTGCTCAAGGGCAACTCGATCGAGGTGATGCGCAACTGGGAGGGGGAGCCACCGCAGGTGATCTACCTGGACCCGATGTTCCCGCATCGTGAGAAAACCGCGCTGGTGAAGAAGGAGATGCGCCTGTTCCGGCCACTGGTGGGCGATGACCTGGATGCGCCGGCCTTGCTCGCAGCGGCGTTAGCCCTTGCCAGCCATCGCGTGGTGGTCAAGCGCCCGCGCAAGGCACCGTGCATTGAGGGGCCCAAGCCCAGCCATGCGCTGGACGGGAAATCGAGTCGGTATGATATTTATCCGAAGAAGGCGCTCAAGTCCTGAGACCGGGTTGCGCCTTTCGCGGGCAAGCCCGCTCCCGCAGGGATTCGTGTTAAATCACAGACCTCCTGTGGGAGCGGGCTTGCCCGCGATGGGGCCGGTCCTTGCTGCAAATAACTCAGACTGAATCCGGCCGATAAGCCCGCATAAACAACCCCACCACCTCCCGCACATGGCTTTCCGCGGCCTCCCCGGCCAGCGGCGCGCCGCAGCCATACAGCAGGCGAAAATTCCCTGCGCCCTTGAGCAGGCAAAAGAAATGCTCGGCCGCGTTGCGCGGTTTATCGATGCTCAGCGCGCGGCTTTGGTCGATCCTTACCAGCAACCGTTCCATGCCATGCAGCATGCGCTCGGGGCCGGCTTCGAAGAAGATCAGCGAGAGCTTCGGATCCTGGCTGCCCAGGGTCATCATCAGGCGGTGCAGGTTCACCGATTCATCGCTGTTGATCAGTTGGTGAAAACCATGGGCAATGTTCAGCAGCACGGTCTCCACTGCGATGCCGTCGGGCAACTCGAAAAACAGCGGCGGCAGTTGTTCTTCACATTTGGCCACGACGGCCGCGGAAAACAGCGTTTCCTTGTCGTTGAAGTGGCTGTACACCGTGAGCTTTGACACGCCGGCCTCGGTCGCCACTGCGTCCATGCTGGTGTTCGCGTAGCCGTTGCTCAGGAACAGGCTTTTCGCCGCGTCGAGGATCGCCTGGCGCTTGGCCAGATCCTTGGGACGGCCAGGGCCGTTGGGGGCTGAAAGATTGTTGGGCATTCTTCGCTTTAATACTGGACTGGTGAGTTTGCTATTAATAACATACTGGCCAGTATAATTATTCCAAGCACCATTAGCGAAAGGTCCTTCACCATGTTCCGCTATGCCTTGCCCCTCGCGTTGCCAGTCGGTCTGGCTTTTTTATTGTCCGCGTGCGGTCATGAGGAGGCGCCTCAGGTCACGGTGCGACCGGCCATGATGGTGCAGCCAGAGCCTTCGGCGCAGGCCATGGAAAGTTTCCCCGGTGAAGTGCGGGCGCGTTTCGAGCCGGACCTGGCTTTCCGGATTGGCGGCAAGGTGATTCGACGACTGGTCGAGGAGGGGCAGCGGGTCAAGGCTGATCAGCCGCTGGCGGAGCTTGATCCCCAGGACGTACGCCTGCAACTGGAGGCCACCCGCGCCCAGGTCGCGGCGGCCGAAGCCAATCTCAATCTGGTGCGTGCCGAGCGTGATCGCTACAAGACCTTGATGGACCGTCAGATGGTCAGCCGTTCGGCGTACGACAATTCCGAAAATCTTTACCGATCCGGTGAAGCGCGCCTCAAGCAAATCAAAGCCGAATTCAACGTATCGACCAACCAGGCCAGCTATGCCGTTCTGCGGGCGCCCCAGGACGGTGTGGTGGCCAAGCGGGCGGTGGAAGTCGGGCAGGTGGTAGCCGCCGGGCAAACCGTGTTTACCCTGGCCACTGATGGTGAGCGGGAAGTGCTGATCAGCCTTCCGGAGCAGAGTTTTGGCCGGTTCAAGGTGGGCCAGCCGGTGTCCGTGGAGCTCTGGACCCAACCTGACCAGCGCTTTGCCGGGCGGATCCGCGAACTCTCGCCGGCGGCCGATCCGAAGTCGCGCACGTTCGCCGCGCGTATTGCCTTCACCGCCGGCAAAGTACCGGCCGAACTCGGTCAGAGCGCCCGGGTGTTTATCCAGGCCGCTGACGTCGTATCGCTGTCAGTGCCGCTCTCGGCAGTCACCGCAGAAAACGGCGCCACCTACGTCTGGGTACTCGGCGCCAACAACACCCTGAAAAAAGCCCCGGTGCGTGTCGGCGCCTTCGGCGAGAAGACCGTGCCGGTGCTGGAAGGCCTGAACGCCACTGATTGGGTAGTCGCCGCCGGTGTTCATGTGCTGCATGACGGGCAGCAGGTGCGCCCGGTGGACCGCTCCAACCGCGTGATCAATCTGGCGGACAAGGAGTAATCCCCGATGGGCTTCAATCTTTCCGAGTGGGCGTTGCGTAACCGCCAGATCGTACTGTTCCTGATGCTGCTGCTGGCCGTGGTTGGAGCGCTTTCCTACACCAAGCTCGGCCAGAGCGAAGACCCGCCGTTCACTTTCAAGGCCATGGTAATTCGCACCAATTGGCCGGGCGCAACGGCCGAGGAAGTCTCGCGGCAGGTTACCGAACGCATCGAAAAGAAGCTGATGGAAACCGGGGAGTACGAACGCATCGTGTCGTTCTCTCGTCCAGGAGAATCCCAGGTGACGTTTATCGCCCGGGATTCCATGCACTCGGTGCAGATTCCCGAGCTGTGGTATCAGGTGCGCAAGAAGATCAGCGACATTCGCCACACCTTGCCCCCGGGCATCCAGGGGCCGTTTTTCAACGATGAATTCGGCACCACCTTCGGCAATATCTACGCCCTGACCGGCGATGGGTTCGATTACGCGGTGCTCAAGGACTACGCCGATCGCATCCAGATCCAGCTGCAACGGGTCAAGGATGTCGGCAAGGTCGAGCTGCTTGGGCTGCAGGACGAGAAGATCTGGATCGAGCTGTCCAACGTCAAGCTCGCCACCCTGGGTTTGCCCCTGGCCGCAGTCCAGCAAGCGTTGGAAGAGCAGAATGCGGTGTCTACGGCGGGGTTCTTCGAAACCAGCAGTGAACGTTTGCAGCTGCGGGTGTCGGGGAATTTTCAGACAGTCGATGAGATAAAGAACTTTCCAATCCGGGTGGGCGAGCGTACGTTCCGCATTTCCGATGTGGCTGACGTACGGCGTGGTTTTAACGACCCGCCGGCGCCGCGTATGCGCTTCATGGCGCAGGACGCCATCGGCCTGGCGGTTGCGATGAAGGACGGTGGCGACATCCTGGTGCTGGGCAAGGCGCTGGAAGTCGAATTCGACCGCATCCAGAAGAATCTTCCGGCCGGGATGCAGTTGCGCAAGGTCTCGGACCAGCCCGCTGCAGTAAAAACCGGCGTTGGCGAATTCATCCAGGTGCTGGTGGAGGCCCTGGCGATCGTATTGCTGGTAAGTTTCTTCTCCCTTGGCGTGCGCACCGGCATGGTCGTGGCGTTGGCGATTCCCCTGGTGCTGGCGATGACATTCGCCTGCATGTATTACCTGGGCATCGGCCTGCACAAAATCTCCCTCGGAGCCCTGGTGCTGGCGCTGGGCTTGCTGGTGGACGATGCGATCATCGCCGTGGAAATGATGGCGATCAAAATGGAGCAGGGCTTCGACCGGGTCAAGGCGGCCAGCTACGCCTGGACCAGCACCGCGTTCCCGATGCTCACCGGCACGCTGATCACCGCCGCCGGCTTTCTGCCGATTGCCACGGCGCAATCGGGCACTGGCGAGTACACCCGCTCGATCTTCCAGGTAGTGACCATCGCACTGCTGGCGTCCTGGGTCGCCGCCGTGGTCTTCGTGCCGTATCTGGGGGAAAAACTCCTGCCTGATCTGGCGAAAATTCACGCAGCCAAACACGGCAGTGGTCAGCCTGATCCTTACGGCACTCCGTTCTATCAGCGCGTGCGGCGCCTGGTGGAGTGGTGCGTACGGTGGCGCAAGACCGTGATCGTGTTAACCGTGGTGTTGTTCATTGCCTCTATTGCGCTGTTCCGGTTTGTGCCGCAGCAATTTTTCCCGGCGTCCGGCCGCCTTGAACTGATGGTCGACCTGAAGCTGGCCGAGGGCGCGTCCCTGAGCAACACCGCCGAAGAGGTCAAACGTCTCGAAGTGCTGCTTAAGGATCACGCCGGTATCGATAGTTACGTGGCTTACGTGGGCACCGGGTCACCGCGCTTTTACCTGCCGCTGGATCAGCAACTGCCAGCCGCCAGCTTTGCCCAGTTTGTGGTGCTGGCCAAGACCATCGAAGACCGCGAACCCCTGCGCACCTGGCTGATCGAGACCCTCAACGAGCAGTTTCCGGCCTTGCGCTCGCGGGTGACGCGCCTGGAAAACGGCCCGCCCGTGGGATATCCGGTGCAGTTCCGGGTGACCGGTGAACACATCGAGGAGGTGCGTGCCCTGGCGCGCAAGGTCGCGGCGAAAGTGCGCGAGAACCCGCATGTGGTCAACGTGCACCTGGACTGGGAAGAGCCGAGCAAGGTGGTGTACCTCAACGTCGATCAGGACCGTGCCCGGGCGCTTGGGGTGAGCACCGCGAGCCTGGCAAAATTCCTCCAGAGTTCCCTGACCGGTTCCAGCGTCAGCCAGTACCGCGAAGACAACGAATTGATCGAGATCCTGCTGCGCGGCACCCTGCACGAGCGTACCGAGCTGTCGTTGCTGCCGAGCCTCGCCGTGCCGACCGACAACGGGCGCAGCGTGGCGCTGTCACAGATCGCGACGCTGGAATACGGCTTTGAAGAGGGCATCATCTGGCACCGTAATCGCCTGCCCAACGTCACCGTTCGGGCCGATATCTACGGCAAGGAACAACCGGCGACCCTGGTGGCGCAGATCATGCCGACCCTCGATCCGATTCGCGCCGAGCTGCCGGACGGCTACCTGCTGGATGTCGGCGGCACCGTCGAAGATTCGGCCCGTGGGCAGAACTCGGTGAAGGCTGGCGTACCCTTGTTTATCGTGGTGGTACTGACCTTGCTGATGCTGCAACTGCGCAGCTTCTCGCGCACGGTGATGGTGTTCCTGACCGCGCCGCTGGGGCTCATCGGCGTGACGCTGTTCCTGTTGGTATTCCGGCAGCCGTTCGGCTTCGTCGCGATGCTGGGGACCATCGCCCTGTCGGGGATGATCATGCGCAACTCGGTGATCCTGGTGGACCAGATCGAGCAGGACATCGCCGCCGGGCTCACGCCTTGGCAAGCGATCATCGAAGCCACGGTCCGACGCTTCCGGCCAATCGTGCTGACGGCGCTGGCGGCAGTGCTGGCGATGATCCCGCTGTCACGCAGCGTGTTCTTCGGGCCGATGGCGGTTGCCATCATGGGCGGGCTGATTGTGGCCACAGCGTTGACGCTGTTGTTTCTGCCGGCCTTGTATGCGGCATGGTTCCGCATCAGGAAGGACCCGGCCTGATCCTCCCCTGTGAGAGCAAAGCTTGCTCGCGATCGATGCTACGCGATTTCACTCGCAGATCGCCTCAGGGCTATCGTCGCAACGCTTCCCGCAGCAAGCTTTGCTCCCACTGTTTACAGGCTGCCAAACACCTTCTTCGCCAAACTGGTCGCCGCAGCGGCCGGGTTGTTGCGGATGGTTTCTTCCTGTTTGCCGATCATCTCGAACAGGCCGTTCAGCGCTTGCTCGGTCACATAGCCTTCGATGTTGGCGTTCTTGGCATCCAATACACCCAGGGTAGCCGCCTGACCGGCGAAGGCGTTGTATTGCTTGGCCAGGCCGACCTGGTCGGTGGCTTGCTTGACGATGGGCAGGAACTTGACGCGGATCTGTTCGCGACTGGTTTTGCTCAGGTACTGCGTGGCCGAGTCATTGCCGCCGCCCAGGATGCCCTTGGCATCGTCGACCGTCATCTTCTTCACCGCATCCACAAGAATCGGCTGGGCCTGGACCACGGCCGTTTCAGCGGCCTTGTTCATGCTGGTCTCCAGTTGATCGACCTGGGCCCCCATGCCGAACTGTTTCATCTTGCTGGCGACCTTGCCCAGTTTGCCCGGCAGCTCGATTTTCACTTCAGGGTTGTTACTGAAGCCGCCTGGAGCGCCCAGTTGTTTGACGGCGAGCTGTGCGCCTTGGGTCAGGGCGTCCTTGAGACCCCCGGTAGCGTCTTTTTGTGACAGGTCATTGAGCGACAGCGCCATGGCGTTGGCGCACATCAGCAAGCCTGCAAAGAGGCCGGTGAAGCGGAGGATCATGGGGGGCATGGCGGCTTCCTAAGGGTAAAAGGGCTTTAGCGAGCGGCGTTCACGCGAATCTTCAGTGGCTGCGGATCACTGCCATCCAGCTGCACGGCGTGATTTTCGGTGGTGATGAACAGCAACTGGCCATCCGCTTCGATGCGTGCGCTGACCGAGTAACGGTGGCCGGGCTTGACCTGCGCCGGGTCGTAGCTCAGGTGAAAGGGCAGTGGCACCTGGCCTTTGACCGGGCCTTTGTGTTCGTCGAGGACGACCGCTGGTGCGTCGGCCAGGGAGACGTCCTGCAAGCTGACGCTCAGGGTGGCGGTCGGCGGCAAGGCGATGCGTTGCAGGTAGAACACTTCGCCGTCGAGGCTGGTTTTTGCTGCAGGTTGCATGGATTGGCAGGCGCTGAGCAGGGTGGCTGCGGCCAGGAGAGAGAGTTTTTTCATAGGGGTGTCTCCGTTCTGAATGTGGGCGCCAGGCTGCTCCGGGCGGCATTCGACATATTTGCTGTCTGATACACCGCCATCGCGAGCAAGCATGGCTCCTGCAGGGGAATTCATTGCCACAAGGACTTCATGAAATTTCGATTGGTGCGGGTGGCTGATCCGCTGCATCTTCGCTGCGGTGCAAGGCCACCTGGCGGATCGACAGGCGAATCTCCGCCGGCAACACCCGCTTCGCCGCGCCTTCAGCCAGTTCGCCCAGCAGCTCGTGATAGCTCAGCTTGCCGGCTTCGTCACGGCGCAACACGTCAAGGTCGAGCATGGTCTGGATGAAGTGCCGGAACAGGCTCTTGTCAAAGAATTCCGGAGCGTTCAAGCCGTGCAGGATCGACAGGCGCTGGGCCATGACGGTACACAGGTCTTCCAGTTCTTCGGCGCTGACGCTGTGCTGGCCGCTGTTGAGCAGCAAGGACACGGTCATGTAGAAGCGCTGCAAGGTCTGGGCGATGCTCTTGGACAACAGGGTCAGCAGCACGAAGTGTCGCGAGCTCGGCGCCGGGCGCAGGTACACATTGTTTTCGAATCGCAACAGGCCTTGCTCGACGAATGCCTCCAGCCATTGATCGACCACCGCATCGAGTTCATCCAGGGACCAGCGAATGAACAGCTCCGACTGCAGGTACGGGTACAGCGCGCGGGTGTAGCGCAGGATCTGCTCCCGGCTCATGCGCGAGGCGCTCTGGAAGAAACTGGCCAGCAGCGCGGGCAGCGCGAAGATATGCAGCACGTTGTTGCGGTAGTAGGTCATCAGGACGGCGTTCTGCTCGTCCAGGTACAGGATCTTGCCCAGGGCATCGCTCTGCTCGGAGAGCAGGTCCATGTCCTTCACGTGCTCGATCAGCGCCCGACCATCGCCTTCCGGCAGGGTGGTGTGCGGCGAGTACGGTACTTTGCGCAGCAGCGCCAGGTACAGGTCGAGCACCCGCGCCATCGCGCGATCGTCCAGGGCCAGGCGGCTGGTGGAGAGCAGGGCGAGTGCGACCAGGTTGACCGGGTTGATGGCTGCCGCTTCGTTCAGGTGCTGCGCGACTTTTTCGCCCAGGCGATGGGTGGTTTCGTTGAGCCACGCCGGCTTGAACTGCGGGCCGAGTTCCTGCTGGCGCCAGTCGGGCTGCTCGCTGTCGAGGAACTCCGCCAGTTTGATCGGCTCGCCGAAGTTGACGGCCACCTGGCCGAAGCGTTGCTTGAGGGCGCCGATGACTTTGAAGATGTCGAAGATCGATTCCTTCTTCTTCGTGGCCCCTCGTAGCTCGCCCAGATAGGTACGACCTTCCAGCACTCGCTCGTAACCGATGTACACCGGCACGAAGACGATAGGCATCCGCGAGGACCGCAGGAAGCTGCGCAACGTGATCGCCAGCATCCCGGTTTTTGGTTGCAGCATGCGCCCGGTGCGCGAGCGGCCACCTTCGACGAAGTATTCGACCGGAAAGCCTTTGGTGAACAGGGTGTGCAGGTATTCATTGAACACTGAGGTGTACAACGGGTTGCCCTTGAACGTGCGGCGCATGAAAAACGCGCCGCCGCGGCGCAGCAGGCTGCCGATCACCGGCATGTTGAGGTTGATCCCGGCGGCGATGTGCGGCGGAGTCAGGCCGTTGCGGAACAGCAGGTAGGACAGCAGCAGGTAATCGATATGGCTGCGATGGCACGGCACGTAGATGACTTCGTGACCCTGGGCGACCTTTTGCACGCCTTCGATGTGGTTGACCTTGATCCCGTCGTAGATCTTGTTCCAGAACCAGCTCAGCACGACTTCGAGGAAACGGATCGCGGTATAGGTGTAGTCCGACGCGATCTCGTTGCCATAGCGCAGGGCCTGGGCCTTGGCTTTTTCCGGGGAGATGTTCTCGCGCTCGGCCTCCTCGAGGATCGCCTGCTTGACCAGCGGCTGGTTGAGCAAGCCCTTGACCAAGTTGCGCCGGTGGGAGATGTCCGGCCCGATCACGGCGGCTTTCAGGTTGCGAAAGTGCACCCGCAGGATGCGCTGGGCCATGCGCACTGTGCGCTCATGGCCCTTGTTGTGATCGATGAGCTCACGCAGGTGAATCGGCGCGGAAAACTGTACCCGGGTCTTGCGGCCCAGCACGATGATGCTCAGCAACCTGCGCAGGCGGCCGGTGACTGCCCAGCTGTCGGCGAACAGCAGTTTCCACGGGCTCGATTCGCTGTCTGGCGACTGGCCCCAGAACACGCTGACGGGAATGATCTGCGCGTCTTCGGCGGCATTCTGGCTCAGGGCACTGACCAGCCGGGTCAGGGTCGGCGGCGCGCCACGCTTGTCCTGGCGGCCGAGCCAGTCGGGGTCGGGTGTCAGGTAGAAAAACGCCGCTGGCTCCAGCAGGTTGCCCACCGACACCGGCAGGACCGGGCGCGGCAGACCGGCCTTGGTGCATTCGGTATCGACCACGGCAAGGTCGGTCAGCGAAGGATTTTGCAGGACGTAGAACACCGGCCGGCTGCGGTCGAGGTTGAGGGTGAACGACGACTGGTTGATCGTCTCCGAGCGAACCCAGAGGTACAGCAGTCGGCGCAAGGTGCCAAACACTAGACGGCGGAACGGGGAGCGGGTCATACGGCTTCTGCGTGAGTGAATGAGACCGAGCATTTGCTCGGGCGGTCGATAGTGTGCCGGATTCATCGAAAATCGGCAAAAAAGCGGCTAAGTAAAGTTCAGTTGAGAGTTTTTCGGGCTGTCCTATACTCGCGCCTCAACAATAAAAAGAAGAGGTGCGATTCATGGCAACGCGCGAGACTGGCAATGTGAAGTGGTTCAACGACGCCAAGGGTTATGGCTTCATTCAGCGCGAGGACGGGGTGGACGTTTTCGTGCACTACCGCGCGATCCGCGGCGAGGGGCATCGTTCGTTGGCGGAAGGGCAGCAGGTCGAATACGCCGTAGTGACGGGAGAAAAGGGATTGCAGGCTGAGGATGTGGTTGGGTTGTAAATTTTAAGATCAAAAGATCGTCCGAACGCGGCCCGAACCTTCGGCAGCTCCTACAGGTGTACACATGACCCTGTAGGAGCTGCCGAAGGTTCGGGCCGCGTTCGGACGATCTATTCGCTTTTATGCGGTCTTCCAGGTGATCTCTTCTTCACCATCAGCGCTGATGCGCATCCAGCGATCCGCGGTCTCTTCACCTTCTTCCTCGACCCAAGTACCTGGCGCGCAGCGTACTTCGACGTTCAGTGCGGCAAATGCAGCGCGGGCGCAGGCGATGTCGTCTTCCCACGGGGTCTGGTCACTTTCCAGGTACAGGCTGTTCCATTTTCCTACAGCCTTCGGCAACCAGGTCACCGGGACATTGCCGGCCTTGCACTTGTAGGTCTGGCCCTTCTGGACCCAGTCGGTGCACGGCCCCAAGGCTTCGCCGAGCCAGGTGGCGACCGCCTTGTAGTCAACGTCAGCGTCTTTCAGGTAAATCTCGATATCGGGTTGGCGCATGGATGTCCTCACTGCGGGTCTGAAAAATCCATTCGCGGATTTAGCCGGCCTCAAGTTGTTAACTCAAGACCAAAATTATTGAAGTACGAAGTAATCGTAACGCATTGAAACGGTGACCTCGAACGGTTCAACCTGCTCGATCACCGCAGCCCGGCGTTCGGCACTGGCGCGCCAGCCATGGGGCGTCATGGCCAACAGGTTGGCACGGTCCAGGCCGCTTGCCAGGCTCAGGCGAAACTCCAGGGTTTCACTGTGCGCCAGCACCATGCCCTGCGGTACCAGGGCCAGATGCTTGTCGTCGGTGTATTCACGGACTTCATCGTACAGGCGCTCGCGTAATTCCATCAGGTGGCCGCTGGTCGGTCCGACCTTCATCAGGCCGCCACCGGAGCTGAGCAGGCGCTTGGCTTCTTCCCAGTCCAGGGGACTGAACACGCTGGCCAAAAACTGGCAACTGCCGGAAGCCAGCGGCACCCGCGCCATACTGGCGATCAGCCAGGTTAGTTGCGGGTTGCGCTTGCAGGCGCGTTTGACCGCTTCCCGGGAAATATCCAGCGCGTAGCCGTCGGCATTGGGCAGTGCCTGGGCGATTTGTGCGGTGTAATAGCCTTCGCCACAACCGATGTCCAGCCAGCGTTGCGGCGCGTACTGCGCCGCCAGTTCGGCCAGGCGCCGGGCCACCGGGGCATAATGACCGGCGTTGAGGAAGTCACGGCGAGCCTCGACCATCGCCAGGTTATCCCCAGGGTCGCGACTGTTCTTGTGCTGTACCGGCAGCAGGTTGAGGTAACCCTGGCGTGCGCGGTCGAACCGGTGTCCCGCGGGGCAGGCCACGCCGTTGTCCACGTCGTTCAGCGGTTCGCTGCAGATCGGGCAGGCGAGCATCAGGCGAGCAACTTGATCAGGGTCTGGTAGTAGATTTCGGTCAGCACGTCGAGATCGGCGGCCAGCACTCGCTCGTTGACCTGGTGGATGGTCGCGTTGACCGGCCCCAGTTCGACGACCTGGGTGCCCATGGTGGCGATGAAACGTCCGTCAGAGGTGCCACCGCTGGTGGACGCCTTGGTGTCGCGACCGGTGATGTCCTTGATGCTCGATGCAACCGCATCCAGCAAAGCGCCTGGCTCGGTCAGGAACGGCAGGCCGGACAACGCCCAGTCGATGTGCCAGTCCAGGCCATGCCGGTCGAGGATGTCGGCAACGCGTTTCTGCAGGCCTTCAACCGTGGACTCAGTGGAGAATCGGAAGTTGAACACCGCCACCAGGTCGCCCGGAATCACGTTGGTTGCGCCGGTGCCGGAATTCACGTTGGAAATCTGGAAGCTGGTAGGCGGGAAGAAGTCGTTGCCGTTGTCCCAGTGCTCGACGGCCAGTTCGGCCAGCGCCGGGGCAGCCAGGTGGATCGGGTTCTTGGCAAGGTGCGGGTAAGCAACGTGACCTTGCACGCCGCGCACGGTCAATTTGGCACCCAGGGAGCCACGGCGACCGTTCTTCACCACATCGCCCACCAGTGTGGTGCTCGACGGTTCGCCGACGATGCACCAGTCCAGGCGCTCCTTGCGTGCAGCCAGACGCTCGACCACGGCCTTGGTCCCGTGATGGGCGGGGCCTTCTTCGTCGCTGGTGATCAGGAATGCGACCTTGCCCTTGTGGTTCGGGTAGTCGGTGACGAAGCGCTCGGCGGCCACGGTCATCGACGCCAGGCTGCCTTTCATGTCCGCCGCGCCACGGCCGCAGAGCATGCCGTGTTCATCGATCAGCGCGTTGAACGGGTCGATTTGCCAGGCGGCCACCGGGCCGGTTGGCACGACGTCGGTGTGGCCGGCAAAACACAGTACCGGGCCCGCGTCCTGGCCGTGGGTGGCCCAGAAGTTATCCACATCCTCGATGCGCATCGGTTCCAGCGTGAAACCGGCATCGCCCAGGCGCTGCATCATCTGCTTCTGGCAATCGGCGTCGAGCGGCGTCACGGATGGACGGCGGATGAGGTCGATGGCGAGTTGAAGGGTCGGCGAAAGGTCGGCGTGGGCCGTCATGTAGAAGCTCCGAGGTGCGCACGGTAAACCTGTGCAAAAGGGCAATCATTCTAAAGCAAAACGGCGACCCGAAGGCCGCCGTTTGACGTTATCCCATAACGGATTATGCCGTTGCCGGTTCGGCTTCCAACGAAGGTTTGGGCAACGAGGACAGGAACGCCATGATCAATGCCGCCAGGTACGGCAGCGATTGCACCAGCAACATGGTGACCCAGAAGCGCATGTCATTACTTGGCAAGCCGTTCACCAGGAAGATCCCCAATGCCGCGCCCCACAACAGCAACATGATGAACACTTCTTCGCGCGCCTCCGAAATCGCCACCCAGAAGCCGTGGTTGTCGGCATTTTTCGGCGTGCGGAAGAACGGAATGCTGCTGGTGAAGAACCCGTACAGCACCGCTTTGGCGATGGTGTGCGACAACGCCAGCCCTGCCAGCGCCGCACAGAAGGCATCCTTGAGGTTCACCCCGACCGCGCGGCGGTACAGGAAGATGATCTTGCCGACCTTGAACACGAACAGTGCCAGGGGCGGAATCGCGAAAATCAGCAACGGTGGATCGACCCGCTGCGGCACGATGATCATCGCCGCCGACCACAGCAGGGCGCCGACCGTGAAGAAGATATTCATGCCGTCCGCCACCCACGGCAGCCAGCCCGCGAGGAAGTGGTAACGCTGGCCGCGGGTCAGTTCAGTGTCCTTGCCGCGCAACAGGCTCGCGGTGTGCCGCTTGATAATCTGAATCGCCCCATAGGCCCAGCGGAACCGCTGCTTCTTGAAGTCGATGAAGGTATCGGGCATCAGGCCCTTGCCGTAGCTGGTGTGGTAGTACGCTGCCGACAGGCCTTTTTCGAACACCCGCAGGCCCAGCTCGGCGTCTTCGCAGATGCACCAGTCAGCCCAGCCCAACTCCTCGAGCACCGAGCGACGGGTCATGGTCATGGTGCCGTGCTGGATGATCGCGTCACGGTCGTTGCGGGTCACCATGCCGATGTGGAAGAAACCTTTGTATTCCGCATAGCAGAGCTTCTTGAAGGTGCTTTCGTTCTGGTCGCGATAATCCTGCGGCGACTGCACCACGGCGATTTTCGGGTCGGCGAAGTGCGGCACCATGTGTTTGAGCCAGTTCGGGTCGACGCAGTAGTCGGAGTCGATCACTGCAATGACTTCGGCATCCTTGGCGGTGTGTGGGATCAGGTAGTTCAGCGCACCGCCCTTGAAGCCGGCCAGGGGGGCGACGTGGAAGAACTTGAAACGCGGCCCCAGGGTTTCGCAGTACGCCTGCACCGGTTCCCAGACGGCCGGGTCTTTGGTGTTGTTGTCGATGATCAGGACTTCGAAGTCCGGATAGTCGAGGTTGGCGAGGGCGTTGAGGGTTTGTTTGACCATCTCCGGTGGCTCGTTATAGCAAGGCACGTGGATCGAGACTTTTGGCCGATAGTTCGAGTCGCCCACCACTGGCAGGAATTCGCGCCGACGTTTGTGGGTCCATACCGCTTCGGCCAGTTCATGGGCCTCGGTCAGCAGCACGATGAACACGCCGAACGCACCGAGGGCGAGCAGGATGCCTACTGTCAGGCTGAACCAGGTGCTGTATTGCAGGCTGTAGTCATAACCGATCCACACCAGCACCGAACCGCAAAGGAATGCGATGAAGGTCAGGAACGTGCGACCACGCTGGCGCAGCGCCGAGCCGTCGATCATCAGCAGCGTCAGGGACAGCAGGGCCAGTACCACCGAGCCGACCGCCAGCACGCGCCATTGCGGGATTGCGACTACCGGGCCTTCAAAGTTGAATTTCTGCTGGCGTGCGGCATTGAATACACCCCAATAGGCGCCCACCGAACCTTCGTCACTGGCCTTCCACGGTTGGTCGAAGGCTTCGATCACGAAGTAGTTGAAGCCCTGGCGGTTGAGCTTGTTGACCAGCGTGCGCAAATAGATCGCCTGGTCTGCCGGCGACGCATCGGCGCCACCGCGCATGCGGCCGTTGCTCGGCCAGCCAACCTCCGAGAGCAGCAGGGGTTTTTTGGGGAACATTTTCTTCAGGTCACGGGCGCGGTCCAGTACAAATTGCCCGGCCTTGTCCACCGGGATGAACTCCCAGTAGGGCAATACGTGAGCGGCGATCAGGTCGACGTGCTTGGCCAGCTCCGGGTGTTCTTCCCAGACGTGCCATTGTTCGGACGTGGTCACGGGCACTTTCACCGCCGCGCGTACGCGATCGAGAATCATGCCCAGTTCCGCAGCGGTAATTTCCTTACGGAAGATTGCCTCGTTTCCTACAACCACCCGCACCACGCTGCGCGAAGTGTTGGCGATTTCAATGGCGCGCAGGATTTCCCGCTCATTGCGCTCCTCGTCCGGGCTGATCCAGATGCCCAGGGTGACACGCAAGCCGAACTCTTCCGCGAGCTTGGGAATATTCCCCAGCGTGCCATCGACCGAATAAGTGCGGATGTTGTCCGTCAGCTTGCTCATGATCTCCAGGTCACGGCGCATTTCATCGTCGTTTGGATATTGATCTTTTTGCGGGTACTGGCCTTGCTGGAACGGCGAATAGGAGAAGCCGGAGATCTGTTCAGGCCAGTTGGGAGCGGTGACCGGGCGATTGATCAGCGCCCAGAAGCCGGTAAACAAGGCTGCGATGGCGAGCACCACGACCAGGTTGAGTCCAAATTTACGCGATGACATAGCTTTTTCGGGTTCCAAAGGCTGTGGAACGAAGGGGCGGTTGGCGACTGACTGACAAGGGCAAGGGTGCACATCCTACACTGTAGGTTCTCTGATCCTACAGCTAGCAGGGAAATGTCCTACATTGGGCACTCTGATTTCACATAAGTTCTTACACTTGTCGCCGACGCTTAAACTTGTCTCGCGATGGCCCTATACTGCGCGCCGGTTTTTGGGGTAATGGTCATGAGTACAGAAGATCCACGGTTTGCCGGCATCGCCCGCTTGTATGGCATCGAGGGCCTTGAGCGCCTGCGCGCGGCGCATGTGGCAATCGTCGGCGTCGGTGGCGTCGGTTCCTGGGCAGCGGAAGCGATCGCGCGCTGCGGTGTGGGAGAGATTTCGCTGTTCGACCTGGATGACGTCTGCGTCAGCAACGCCAACCGCCAGTTGCATGCGCTGGACAGCACCGTGGGCAAGCCCAAGGTCGAGGTGATGGCCGAGCGCTTGCGTGGGATCAACCCGGCTTGCACCGTGCACGCGGTGGCGGATTTCGTTACCCGCGAGACCATGGCCGAATACATCACGCCGAATATCGACTGCGTGATCGATTGCATCGACAGCGTCAACGCGAAGGCGGCACTGATTGCCTGGTGCAAGCGCCGCAAGATCCAGATCATCACCACCGGGGGCGCGGGCGGGCAGATTGATCCGACGCTGATTCAGGTCTGTGACCTGAACCGTACGTTCAACGACCCGCTGGCTTCGAAAGTGCGTTCCACGCTACGCCGCGATTACAACTTCTCGCGCACCGTGACCCGGCATTACAGCGTGCCTTGCGTGTTTTCCACCGAACAACTGCGCTACCCGAAACCCGATGGCAGCATTTGCCTGCAGAAGAGTTTCGTGGGCGATGGGGTGAAGCTGGACTGCGCCGGCGGGTTTGGCGCGGTGATGATGGTGACGGCGACGTTCGGCATGGTCGCGGCGACCAAGGCTGTGGACAAGATCGTGGCGGGAGTGCGGCGCCCGGCGGATCGCATCAAACCCGAGGCATAGGCACTTGAAGGAGCTGCCGAAGGCTGCGATCTTTTGATCTTTTGATCTTTAGCGTCGAAGTGGGCGCCGAAGATCAAAAGATCGCAGCCTTCGGCAGCTCCTACGGGTACAACAGAGCGCGTCGACCGCATTGCCAGCAAGTCGGCCCCTACGGGGCGAGTTCTTGCATGCGCTGCAGTACTGCATTGAGGCCATTGCTGCGCGAGGGGGAGAGCTGCCGGCCCAGTCCCAGTTGATTGAACCATTGCGGCAAATCGACCTGCTTCAATTCGCTCGCCGGCAGGCCATTGACCCGCGCCAGCAGCAACGCCACCAACCCGCGAATCAACCGCGCATCACTGCTCGCGGCAAACTGCCAGTGGCCGTCCTGCAGCGAGCCCACCAACCACACCTGGCTTTCACAGCCATGCACGCGGTTGGCGTCGACTTTGTCCTCATCGCCGAGTGCAGGCAGGCGGTCGCCCCACTGCATCAACAGGCGCGCGCGTTGTTCCCAGCCTGCGGCTTCCTGGAAGGTGGCCAGCGCCGTGACGGCGTCCGCTGGCAGGCTCATCGCAGCAACTCCAGGGCCTGGTCCAGGGCTTCAAAGAACCGCTCAAGATCATCGGAGTCGTTGTACAGCGCCAACGACACCCGGATCGCGCCGGCCAGTTCAAGACTCTTCAGCAACGGCATGGCGCAGTGATGACCAGCGCGCACGGCAATCCCCTGTTCGGTCAGCAGGTGCGCCAGATCCGAGTTATGCACACCCTCGACCACAAAGCTGGCCAGGGCCAGTTGCGGTTTGCCCAGCAGGCGAATGCCGTTGCGGGCTTGCAGGCCCTTGAGCAAATAGTCGTGCAGGGCGGCTTCATGGGCCGACACGGCTTCCTGATCCAGACCTGCCAGATAATCCAGGGTGGCGCCGAGCCCGATGACGCTGGCGATCGGCGGTGTTCCGGCTTCGAAACCCAGGGGCGCGGGACGAAAACGAGCGTCGTGATAATTGGCATCGAGCACCATCTCGCCGCCGTATTGCCAGTGGCGCAGGTGTGCCAGTGCTTCATGCCGGCCAAACAGCACACCGAGGCCATCCGGTCCGTACAGCTTGTGGCTGGAAAACACATAGAAGTCGCAACCCAGGGCCTGCACGTCGTGGCGACCGTGAACGATCCCTTGGGCGCCATCGACTACGGTGATGGCGCCGTGGCTCCGTGCCAGGGCCAACAGGGCGGGTAACGGTTGCCAGGCTCCCAGCACGTTGGAGAGCTGGCTGACAGCCAGCAGGCGAGTGCTCGGGCCGATGAGCAGGGCGGCGGCGTCCAGGTCGATGAGGCCGTCGGTGTCCAGTGGCAGGATCACCAGCTTCAGCTTGTGGCGATGGGCCAATTGCTGCCATGGCAGCAGGTTGGCGTGATGCTCCAGGGCGCTGATAACGATCTCGTCGCCCGGCTGGAATGAGTGTTCCAGGCCATAGGCCAGGAGATTCAACGCGGAGGTGGCGCCGTGGGTGAAGATGATCTGCCCGCTATCGCCGGCATTCAGCCATTGTCCGGCTTTGCGGCGGCTGTCCTCGAATGCCTGGGTCGCGTGGGCGCCGGGCAGGTGTTGTGCCCGATGCACGTTGGCGGCGCCGTTGGCGTAGTAGTGCGCCAGAGCATCCAGCAGGGCTTGGGGTTTTTGCGTGGTGGCGGCGTTGTCCAGATAAGTCTGGTCTTGCCGTTGCAGTGCGGCGATGGCCGGGAAGTCGGCGCGCCACGGGGAGGGGATCATCATGCAAATGGGCCCTGCAAAACATGGGCGGGAAAATGCCAAACCCGTTGTAGGAGCGAGCTTGCTCGCGATGGGACGTCAACGATAACTCGGGCTACTTTAATAACCGCGTTGCCCTAGCGTTTTTCGCGAGCGAGCTCGCTCCTACAGAATTGACTGTGCACCTGTAGGAGCGAGCTTGCTCGCGATGGACGTCAACGATAACTCTGGCTACCTGAATAGCCGCATTGTCGTAGCGATTTTCGCGAGCGAGCTCGCTCCTACAGGTTAATGGCGCAGTTTAGTTGTGAGCGTGCAGCGCTTCGTTCAGTTCGATGGCCGATTTGTGGGTCTTGCATTCCACGGCACCGGTTTCCGAGTTGCGACGGAACAGCAGGTCGGATTGACCGGCCAGTTCACGGGCCTTGACCACTTTCACCAGCTGGTTTTTCTCGTCCAGCAGCGCAACCTTGGTGCCAGCGGTCACGTACAGGCCAGACTCAACGGTGTTGCGATCGCCCAGTGGAATGCCGATACCGGCATTGGCGCCGATCAGGCAGCCTTCGCCTACCTTGATCACGATGTTGCCGCCGCCCGACAGGGTGCCCATGGTGGAGCAACCGCCGCCCAGGTCCGAGCCCTTACCAACGAATACGCCTGCCGAGACACGACCTTCGATCATGCCCGGGCCTTCGGTGCCGGCGTTGAAGTTGACAAAACCTTCGTGCATCACAGTGGTGCCTTCACCGACATAAGCGCCCAGGCGCAGGCGGGCCGCATCGGCGATACGCACGCCAGCCGGTACGACGTAGTCGGTCATCTTCGGGAATTTGTCTACCGAGAACACTTCCAGCAGCTCGCCGCGCAGACGGGCTTCGAGTTGCAGTTCGGCCAGTTCACTCAGGTCGATTGCGCCCTGGCTGGTCCAGGCTACGTTCGGCAGCAGCGGGAAGATCCCGGCCAGGTTCAGGCCATGGGGCTTGACCAAACGATGGGACAACAGGTGCAGCTTGAGGTACGCCTCTGGGGTAGAAGTCAGTTGCGCGTCTTCGGCCAGCAGGGTGGCGACCAGCGGCTTGTGGCTTTCGGCCAGTCGGGTCAGCAACTTGCCTTGTACCGCGTCGATGCCCTTCACGGCTTCAGCCAGTTGCGCAGCCTGCGCGGTGGTGAAGGTGATGGCCTGGTTGCCTTCGCTGTAAGCGAGAATTGGCGCGACGGCAGCCACCAGTTCGGCCGACGGATTCAACAGCGGCTGAGGGTAAAACACTTCCAGCCATGCGCCTTGACGATTCTGGGTGCCGACGCCGAAAGCGATGCTGAACAGGGAATTGGACATGTAAATACCTCTAACAAAATTGAACGGGCTGGCTTACTTGAGCGCTGCCGCGTAAATATCTGGCTTGAAGCCAATCAGGGTTCGGTCACCGAGATCGAGCACAGGGCGCTTGATCATCGAGGGTTGCGCGAGCATCAATTCGATGGCTTTCGATTGGTCGAGATCGGCTTTGCGTTCGTCTTCGAGTTTGCGAAAGGTCGTGCCTGCGCGGTTCAACACCACTTGCCAGCCGTGCTCGTTACACCACTGGGTCAGGTGTTCACGGTCAATTCCGGCCGTTTTGTAATCGTGGAAGTCGTAGCTGACAGCGTGTTCATCAAGCCAGGTGCGCGCCTTTTTCATGGTGTCGCAAGCTTTGATGCCGAAAAGGTGCAAGGTTTTACTTGAAACGGTCAAGGAATTGCCCCCTTTACAGGTGCTGGAAAAAAAGGTGAAGGATTATGCCATGACCTTGCGGTTAGCGCGTAAACCTGTGGGAGTGAGGCAGTTTGATACCCGCGATGCGACATAGGTGTAACGGCCAGCCCGCAGTCTAAACCGCTAATATGGCACTTCAATGCTGTCGATTGCCTGGGAAAACGCTTTATGCAAACCGCCTACACCGTCCTGATCCTGCTGATGCTGGTCAGTGTATCCCGTCTGGTAGGGCGGGTTATCCCGCTGCCCTTGCCGCTGGTGCAGATTTGCGCCGGAGCCCTGCTGGCCTGGCCGACGCTGGGGTTGCATGTGGCACTGGACCCTGAATTGTTTCTATTTCTGTTTTTGCCGCCTTTGTTGTTTTCCGATGGCTGGCGGATGCCCAAGCGCGAGCTATGGCGCCTGCGGGGGCCGATCCTGACGCTGGCAGTGGGCCTGGTGTTGTTCACTGTGGTGGGCGCCGGTTATTTCATTCATTGGTTATTGCCAAGCATTCCCTTGCCGGTGGCGTTCGCGCTGGCGGCAGTCTTGTCGCCTACGGATGCCGTGGCGGTGTCGGCGATTTCGCAGAACAGGCTGCCGACGCCATTGATGCACATGTTGCAGGGCGAGGCACTGATGAACGACGCCTCAGGCCTGGTGACGTTCAAATTTGCCTTGGCTGCCGCTGTCACCGGCGTGTTCTCCCTGGCCAATGCGAGCCTGACATTCGTCCTGGTAGCGGTCGGCGGGCTGGCGGTCGGGGTTGCGCTGAGCTGGCTGGTCGGGCGCCTGCGCTCCTGGATGATCGCGCGCGGCTGGGATGACCCCGCGACCCACGTGGTGTTTATGCTGTTGCTGCCCTTCGCCGCCTACGTACTGGCCGAGCGCCTGGGAGCATCGGGCATCCTGTCGGCGGTGGCGGCAGGGATGATGCAGAGTTGGCTCGACCTGCTGCCGCGCCAGACCAGTACCCGACTGCTCAATCGCAGCGTCTGGTCGCTGCTGGAGTTCGCTTTCAACGGTTTGATTTTCCTGCTGCTGGGCTTGCAGCTGCCGGACATCATCAAGGCAGTTGCCAGTCATGAAACCTCGTTGTGGCCGACCTTGCTCTACCGCTGCCTGGATGTGCTGGCAATCTTTCTGGTGCTGTTGGTGTTGCGGTTCGTGTGGGTGCAAAGCATCTGGCGCTTGTCAGGCCTGCTGCGCCGCTGGCGCGGCAAGGTTGAAATGACGCAGGTTCCGACTGCGCGCTCGTGCTGGTTACTGACCGTTGGCGGCGTACGCGGGGCGGTGACGCTGGCGGGTGTGTTGTCGGTGCCGATGTTGATGGGTGGCGTGGCATTCCCCGAGCGTGACTTGCTGATATTCATCGCGGCCGGGGTGATCCTGCTGTCACTGATTGCGGCGTGTATTGCGCTGCCGTTGCTCCTGCGTGGCATCGAAAAAAGCCCCGACGACAAGCGGCGCAATGAAGTGCGTGAGGCCTGGCGCAAGACCGCCGAGGCGGCAATTCATGCGCTCGAAGCCGAAGAAGCCAAGCCGCAGGACGCGGCGCAGGCAGCACTCGCCGCCGAGCTCAAGGCGCGGATCATGTCCGAATACCGGCATCAGCTGGAGGTGTTCAACGATTCGGCGGAAGCCCAGGCACTGGCGTTTCAGATGGACCTGCTGGAGCGGCGCATGCGCTTGAAAGCATTGCGGGCGCAGCGACTGGAACTGTATAGCCTCAGCCGTCATCACCAGATTGGCGATGACGTACTGCGTGAGGTGTTGGCGGAGCTGGATTTGAGCGAGGCCAATTTGGGGCAGGTGAAGTAATGGTGACCCGCCCGGTAGGAGCTGCCGAAGGCTGCGATCTTTTGACTTTCAGCGTCCTTGAAGACGCCAAAAGATCGCAGCCTTCGGCAGCTCCTACCGGGGGGGCGGCGCTTAGCTGCGGCGTTGGATGAACGCGCGGATACGTTCAGCGGCCTCGACGCACTCGGCCAGCGGCGCAACCAGTGCCAGGCGCACGCGCCCAGCCCCGGGGTTGAACCCGTCGACTTCGCGGGACAGGTAGGAGCCCGGCACCACCGTCACATGTTCTTCCGCGTACAGGTCGCGGCAAAACGCCTCGTCATCACCTTCAACGTTCGGCCACAGGTAGAAACCGCCGTCCGGACGCTGCACGTCCAGCACCGGGCTGAGGATTGCCAGCACGGCGTCGTATTTCTCGCGGTACAGGTCGCGGTTGGCGCGCACGTGCACTTCGTCATTCCATGCGGCTACGCTGGCCAGCTGAGTCTGCACAGGCATCGCACAGCCGTGGTAGGTGCGATACAGCAAAAAGCCCTTGAGGATGTCGGCGTCACCGGCCACGAAGCCCGAGCGCAGGCCCGGCAGGTTGGAACGCTTGGACAGGCTGTGAAACACCACGCAGCGCTTGAAGTCCTGGCGACCCAGTTCCACGCAGGCGCTGAGCAGGCCGGCGGGTGGGGTCTGTTCGTCGAAGTACAACTCGCTGTAGCACTCGTCGGCGGCGATAACGAAGTCGTATTCGTCGGCCAGGGCGATCAGCTTTTTCAGGGTTTCGACTGGAATCAGTGCGCCAGTGGGGTTGCCCGGCGAGCACAGGAACAGGATCTGGCAGCGTTTCCAGATATCCGGCGAAACTGCGTCGAAGTCCGGATTGAAGCCATTGGCATCAAGGCACGGCAGATAGTGCGGCTTGGCGCCTGCCAGGAACGCCGCACCTTCGTAGATCTGGTAGAACGGGTTAGGGCTGACCACCAGCGCGTCATTGGCACGATTGACCACCGTCTGGGTGAAAGCGAACAGCGCTTCTCGAGTGCCGTTGACCGGCAGCACGTTGCGCGCCGGGTCGAGCCAGCCGTTAGGAACGCTGAAGCGTCGTTCGCACCAGGCAGCGATGGCTTCGCGCAATGCGGCAATGCCGAGGGTGGTCGGGTACACGGCCATCTGATCCAGATTGCTTGCCAGTGCTTCAGCAACAAAGGCGGGCGAGCGGTGCTTGGGCTCGCCGATGGACAGGGCGATAGCGCGCTTGTCCGGGTTTGGCGTGACGCTGCCGAGCAGGGCGCGGAGCTTCTCGAACGGGTAGGGCTGCAACTGGGTCAGGGCGTTGTTCATGGGGGCCTCATTCAATGTAGGAGTGAGCCTGCTCGCGATAGCGTTGTGTCAGTCATTGGCGATGTTGAATGGACGGACGCCATCGCGAGCAGGCTCGCTCCCACAGGGGGGGATAATTCAGATAGTGAGTCGCGACAGCTTTATTTCGGATTCCTGGTTGACGGTCAATTGCTCGACGATCGCATCCTGCAAGCGGCTGCACAGCAACGGGTCGGACAAAGGCTGATTGTTCGCATCGGTGATGAAGAACACGTCTTCCACGCGCTCGCCCAGGGTGGCGATTTTCGCGTTCTGCAATGACAGGTCGAACTCAAGGAAGATGGTCCCGATGCGTGCCAGCAGGCCCGGGCGGTCCGGGGCGCTGAGTTCCAGCACAGTCACCGGGCGCTGGGCGTCGTTGTGGATCGTCACCTGGGGCGCGAACGCGAAATGCTTGAGCTGGCGCGGTACCCGGCGCTGAATGATGGTCGGGTAGTCGTCCGGGTTGCGCAGCGCCTCGGTCAGGCCTTCGCGGATCTGCTTGACCCGGGTCGGGTTGTCGCCAATCGAGTCGCCATCTGTATCGAGCACGATGTAGGTGTCGAGGGTGAACTGGCTGCTCGAGGTGATGACCCTTGCGTCGTGGATGTTCAGGTTGAGCTGGTCCATTGCCGCCACGGTCACGGCAAAAAAGTCGTGCTGGTCGGGGGCATAGATGAAGATCTGGGTACCGCCCTCGAATTCGCGCTGTGTGGTTTCCTTGATCAGCACCAGTGGCCCGCCGTCAGCCGGCTGCTGGAGGATCGCGTCGCTGTGCCAGGCCACGTCGCCAGCGGTGTGGCGCAGGAAGTAGTCATCCCCCAGTTGCGCCCATAGCTGCTCGACGTCGTCCGGATCGGTCCCGCCGCGTACCAGGATGTCCAGGGCAGCACTTTGGGTCTGGCGAATCTGCTCCTCGCGGTCCACCGGGTTTTCCAGGCCGCGGCGCAGGGCCCGCTTGGTCTCGGTGTAGAGCTGGCGCAGCAGGCTGGCGCGCCAGGAGTTCCACAGCGTCGGGTTGGTGGCGTTGATGTCCGCCACGGTCAGCACGTATAGATAGTCGAGATGGGTTTCGTCTCCGATGATCTGCGCGAAGTCATGGATCACTTGCGGGTCCGACAGGTCCTTGCGCTGGGCAGTGGTCGACATCACCAGGTGATTCTGCACCAGCCAGACGATCAGGCGGCTGTCCCACACCGGCAACTGGTGGCGCTGGCAGAACGCCTCGGCATCGACTGCGCCGATTTCCGAGTGGTCGCCGTGCCGGCCTTTGCCGATATCGTGATACAGGCCGGCCAGGTAGATCAATTCAGGTTTGGGCAGCTTGGCCATGAGCTTGCTGGCCAGCGGGAATTTCTCTGACACCTGGGTGTACTGCAGCTTACGCAAGTGCTTGATCAGATTCAGGGTGTGGGCGTCGACCGTATAGATGTGGAACAGGTCGTGCTGCATTTGCCCGACGATAAAGCCGAACTCAGGCAGGTAGCGCCCGAGGATGCCGTAGCGGTTCATTCGGCGCAGGTTGCGATGAATGCCGATCTTGCACTTGAACAGCTCGATGAACAGGCTGGTGTTGCGAATGTCGTTGCGAAACTCATCGTCGATCAGGTGACGGTGCTCGCGCAGCAGGCGAATGGTATCGGCGCGCACGCCCTTGATTTCCGGCTGCTGGGCCATCAAAACAAAGATTTCCAGCATGGCGAACGGGGTGCGGCGGAACACGTTATCGTTGCGCGCCTCGATGTAGCCGTCGTGCAACTGGAACCGCGAGTTGATCGGCTGTGGCGGCGCTTCGTCATCCGGGGCGAGGATGACTTCCTCGAAATGCTGGATGATCAGGTCGCTGAGCTGGGCGATGCTCATGACCACCCGGTAGTACTGCTGCATGAAGTTTTCGATGGCTTGCTTGGCATCATCGCCTTCAAAACCCAGCAGCCCGGCAATCGTGCGCTGGTGATCGAACAGCAGGCGGTCTTCGGAGCGACCGGCGAGCATGTGCAGGGCGTAGCGCACCTTCCACAGGAACTCCTGGGACGAGGCCAGCAGGGCATTTTCGCTTTCAACCAGGAAGCCTTCGCCTGCCAGCGCCCGCAGGTTCAAGGTGCCGTACTCGCGCCGGGCCACCCACAGAATCGTCTGGATGTCCCGCAGGCCGCCGGGCGAGCCTTTGACGTTGGGTTCCAGGTTGTATTCGGTGTCGTTGTACTTGTGGTGGCGGGCCTTCTGTTCAGCGCGCTTGGCCAGGAAGAAGTCTTTGCTGGGCCACATGTGCGCGGTGCTGGTGACGTCGAGCATGCGCTGGCGAAGACGCTCGGGGCCACTGATGGTGCGGCTTTCCATCAGGTTGGTGACAACCGTCAGATCGGCGCGGGCTTCAATGGCGCATTCGTCCACCGAGCGAACGCTTTGGCCGACTTCCAGGCCAATGTCCCACAGCAGCGTAAGAAAGCGCTCGATGGAATCGCGGAAAACTTCGTGATCGGCGCTGTCCAGCAGGACCAGCAGGTCGATGTCGGAATAAGGGTGCAGCTCGCCGCGACCGTAGCCGCCGACCGCCACCAGTGCGATGTCGGCGTCTTCGCTCCAGTCGAATTGTTCCCAGGCCTTTTGCAGGATGTTATCGACGAACCAGGCGCGATCCTCGATCAGGCGCCGAATGTCGCGGCCGCTGCGAAAGCGCCCGTCGAGCACTTCGCGGGCCTGGCGAATGGCCTTCTTGAAGGCGGCAATGGGGCTCGCCTTCAGGGCCAGTTCAGCCTGGAACTGGCCGCGGTCGAAGAGTTCTGGATCCACCTGCGGCATCGATTGGCTTTCCTTTCTATGGACGGGGAGCTGCGCGGGTTGAATCAGGCCGAAACGCGAGGGATGGTGTCATCGGCGCGCAGGGTGAAAATCTCGTAGCCAGTCTCGGTCACGACCAGGGTGTGTTCCCATTGCGCGGAGAGCTTGCGGTCCTTGGTAATGGCAGTCCAGCCGTCGCCCAGCACCTTGGTGTCGGCCTTGCCCTGGTTGATCATAGGCTCAATGGTGAAGGTCATGCCCGCCTTGAGCTCCATGCCGGTGCCGGCACGACCGTAGTGCAGGATCTGCGGCTCTTCGTGAAACACTTTGCCGATGCCGTGGCCGCAGAACTCGCGAACCACCGAAAAACCGTTCTTTTCAGCGTGCTTCTGGATCACTTCGCCAATGTCGCCCAGGCGGCAGCCCGGTTTGACGATTTCGATAGCCTTGTACATGCATTCCTGGGTGACCTGGGACAAACGCTCGGCCCAGACCGGTACGGTGCCGACGTGGAACATGCGGCTGGTGTCGCCGTGATAGCCGTCCTTGATCACGGTCACGTCGATGTTCAACGTGTCGCCATTCTTCAATGGTTTCTCGTTGGGAATGCCATGGCAGACCACATGGTTGATCGAGGTGCAGATTGACTTCGGGTAGCCTTTATAATTCAGCGGCGCAGGAATGGCCTGTTGCACATTGACGATGTAGTCATGGCAAATGCGGTCCAGTTCTTCGGTGGTGACACCCGGTTTGACATGTTCGGCGATCATTTCCAGCACATCGGCGGCCAGTTTGCCGGCGACACGCATTTTTGCGATGTCCTCTGGTGTCTTGAGGTTGACGGTCATACAGGCTCTCTCTGCGCTCGATGGCGCTTCACTAAGTCAAGATGGGCGGTGCGCAAACGATCTTCGCCGCCCTGAAAAACGCGATTCTACCAGACGATCAGTGCAAATCTGAGGCTCTGTGCATTGCTTCCTCATATAGATGGGCGCATTCCAGGGGGATTCCAAGGGCGCGGATAAAGGCGTGCGTCAGGAATTGAGAATCCGGGTTCCGTTTTTGCGAGTCTTATGGTATAAAATGCGCCGCTTTCCGGGGATACCCCGAAAGGCTTAAATCCACACACGTGTCGACACGATGACCTGGGTGCCTTCAGCTGATGCTGCTGGTTGGTCATTGGGATACGTGGAGGCCAAACCCGACTTATTAAGGAACTATCATGTCCCAAGTCAACATGCGCGATATGCTGAAGGCCGGTGTGCACTTCGGTCACCAGACCCGTTACTGGAACCCGAAAATGGGTAAGTACATTTTCGGCGCGCGTAACAAGATTCACATTATCAACCTTGAAAAAACCCTGCCAATGTTCAACGAAGCTCTGACTTTCGTAGAGCGCCTGGCCCAGGGCAAAAACAAGATTCTGTTCGTCGGCACCAAGCGTTCCGCTGGCAAGATCGTTGCTGAAGAAGCAGCACGTTGCGGTTCGCCGTACGTCGATCACCGCTGGTTGGGCGGCATGCTGACCAACTTCAAAACCATCCGTGCTTCCATCAAGCGTCTGCGTGACCTTGAAGTGCAAGCCGAAGACGGTACTTTCGCCAAGCTGACCAAGAAAGAAGCGCTGATGCGCACTCGCGATCTTGAGAAGCTCGATCGTTCCCTGGGTGGTATCAAGGACATGGGCGGTCTGCCAGACGCTCTGTTCGTTATCGACGTTGATCACGAGCGCATCGCGATCACCGAAGCCAACAAGCTGGGTATCCCGGTTATCGGCGTAGTCGATACCAACAGCAGCCCGGAAGGCGTTGACTACATCATCCCAGGCAACGATGACGCAATCCGCGCTATCCAGCTGTACATGGGTTCGATGGCTGACGCTGTAATCCGTGGCCGCAACCACGTTGCTGGTGGTACCGAGCAGTTCGTTGAAGAAGCTCCGGTAGCTGCAGCTGAGTAATTGACGCCTTGGCGTTGACTCAGTAAGCAAAAAGGGGGCTTGGCCCCCTTTTTGCCACCTCGAAAACCATTTGTGTGCAGCGCAGTTGCAGCCTTGTAATGTGCAGCCGCTATCAAATAAGGCTTCGGGAAGAATTGAACGCCCGTTTGCTCGGGTGGAATGGTTGAAAACCTATCCAAGAGGATTTTGAAATGGCAGAGATTACTGCAGCGTTGGTCAAAGAACTGCGCGAGCGCACCGGCGAAGGCATGATGGATTGCAAAAAGGCCTTGACCAAGGCCGGCGGCGACATCGAAAAAGCCATTGATGACATGCGTGCTTCGGGCGCCATCAAGGCTGCCAAGAAAGCAGGCAACGTAGCTGCTGAAGGCGCTATCGCTCTGAAAGAAGACGGTAAGTCCGCCGTTCTGCTGGAAGTGAACTCGCAGACCGACTTCCTGGCTTTGCAGGACGACTTCAAGGCATTTGTCGCATCCAGCGTTGAAAAAGCGTTCGCTGACAAACTGACTGACGTTGCTCCGCTGATCGAAGCTCAAGAAGCTGATCGCCTGGTACTGGTCGGCAAGGTTGGCGAAAACGTCAACATCCGTCGCCTGGCTCGCGTTGAAGGTGATGTTGTTGGTGGCTACCTGCACGGCAACAAAATCGGTGTTGCGGTTGTTCTGAAAGGCGGCGACGTTGAGCTGGCTAAAGACATCGCGATGCACGTAGCTGCGACCAACCCTGAATTCCTGCTGCCATCGGAAGTTTCGGCTGAAGCGGTAGAGCGTGAGAAGGGCGTGTTCCTGACCCTGAACGCTGACAAGATCGCCGGCAAGCCGGAGAACATTGTTGAAAACATGGTCAAAGGCCGTATCAGCAAGTTCCTGGCTGAAGCGAGCCTGGTTGAGCAGGCGTTCGTCAAGAACCCTGAAATCAAGGTTGGCGAACTGGCCAAGAAAGCCGGTGCTGAAATCGTTTCCTTCACCTACTTCAAGGTAGGCGAAGGCATCGAGAAGCCGGTCGACAACTTCGCTGAAGAAGTTGCTGCCCAGCTGGCCGCCGCCAAGCAATAAGACAGTTTTCAACTGTCGCCCTGAAGAGGCTGCCCGCTCACGCGCGCAGCCTCTTTTCAGATGGGGGGCCAAATTTTTAATTGGTTTCCCTTTGGAACTGGCTTACAAAGCCATGTTCCGATGGCGCTGAAGCAGCGCCAAGCTAGAGTGAACGCCAGCTGTAAACAGCTCGCAAAGAATTTTTAAAATACGCCGCAGGAGAGATTCGCAATGGCTCAGCAGGGCAGTGGTTATCAGGCTCGCTATAAACGCATTCTACTCAAGCTTAGCGGCGAGGCCCTGATGGGCTCGGAAGAGTTCGGGATCGATCCGAAAGTTCTGGATCGCATGGCACTGGAAGTCGGCCAGCTGGTTGGCATCGGTGTGCAGGTCGGTCTGGTGATCGGCGGTGGCAACCTGTTCCGCGGTGCAGCGCTGAGCGCAGCCGGCATGGATCGGGTAACTGGCGACCACATGGGCATGCTGGCCACTGTGATGAACGCCTTGGCCATGCGCGACGCGCTGGAACGTGCCAATATCTCGGCCATCGTGATGTCGGCTATTTCCATGGTAGGTGTGACTGATCATTATGATCGTCGCAAGGCCATGCGCCACCTGAACGCCAAGGAAGTGGTTATTTTCGCGGCCGGTACCGGCAATCCGTTCTTTACCACGGATTCGGCGGCATGCTTGCGTGCTATCGAAATCGATGCCGATGTCGTGCTCAAGGCGACCAAGGTCGATGGCGTCTACACTGCCGACCCATTCAAAGACCCGCATGCCGAGAAGTTCGATCATCTGACTTACGATGAAGTGCTGGATCGCAAGCTGGGTGTAATGGATCTGACAGCCATTTGCCTGTGCCGCGACCACAAGATGCCATTGCGCGTCTTTAACATGAACAAGCCCGGCGCCCTGCTGAATATCGTGCATGGCGGCGCTGAAGGGACCCTGATCGAGGAAGGCCAACAATGATCAACGAAATCAAGAAAGACGCTCAAGCGCGCATGCAGAAATCCCTGGAGTCTCTGTCCCACGCGTTTGGACAGATTCGTACCGGCAAGGCTCACCCGAGCATTCTGGGCAGCGTGATGGTGCCTTACTACGGTACCGACACCCCGTTGAGCGGCGTCGCCAACGTGACCGTCAAAGACTCCCGTACCCTGCAGGTCGTGGCGTTCGAGCGCAACATGCTCGCCGCAGTCGACAAGGCCATCCAGAGCGCCGGTTTGAACCTCAATCCGACCAACCTGGGCGAGCTGCTGCTGATCTCCATGCCGGCACTGACCGAGGAAACCCGCAAGGGCTTCACCAAGCAGGCTCGCAGTGCTGCGGAAGACGCTCGTGTTGCCGTGCGCAACATTCGTCGCGATGCGCTTGGCGACCTGAAGAAGCTGGTGAAGGACAAGGAAATCAGCGAAGACGAAGAACGTCGTGCCGCTGCCGATATCCAGAAGCTCACCGACAAGGCTGAGGCGGATATCGACGCTGCGACCAAGCAGAAAGAAGCGGACCTGATGGCCGTATAAGGGTCGCGTTTTCATGGAAAAGACTAAGCAGACTGCGCCCTTCGCGGTGCCGCGCCATGTCGCGATTATCATGGATGGTAACAACCGCTGGGCGAAAAAGCGCTTTTTGCCCGGTGTCGCCGGTCATAAGGCCGGCGTCGATGCGGTGCGTGCCGTGATCGAGGTGTGTGCCGAGGCCGGGGTCGAGGTATTGACCCTGTTCGCGTTCTCCAGCGAAAACTGGCAGCGCCCGGCCGATGAGGTCAGTGCCTTGATGGAGTTGTTCTTCAAGGCGCTGCGTCGCGAGGCCAAGCGCCTGAACGACAACAACATCAGTTTGCGCATCATTGGCGACCGTTCGCGCTTCCATCCCGAACTCCAGGCCGCCATGCGCGAGGCTGAAGCCATGACGGTGGGCGCCAATCGCCTGGTCTTGCAGATCGCCGCCAATTACGGTGGTCAGTGGGACATCGCTCAAGCCGCGCAACGCCTGGCTCGTGAAGTCCAGGCCGGGCATCTGCGTCCGGAGGACATCACGCCGGAGCTGCTGCAGACCTGTCTGTCGACGGGTGACCTGCCGCTGCCGGACCTGTGCATCCGCACCGGTGGCGAGCACCGCATCAGCAACTTCCTGCTGTGGCAGCTGGCTTACGCCGAATTGTACTTCTCCGACCTGTTCTGGCCGGACTTCAAACACGACGCCATGCGCAAAGCGCTGGCCGATTTCGCTTCGCGCCAGCGCCGCTTCGGTAAAACGAGCGAGCAGGTCGAAGCTGGAGCCCGGGCTTAATGCTTAAACAACGAATCATCACTGCACTGATCCTGCTGCCGATCGCCCTTTGCGGCTTTTTCCTGCTGGAAGGCTCCGGCTTTGCGCTGTTCATTGGCCTGGTCGTAACCCTGGGCGCATGGGAGTGGGCTCGCCTGGCGGGCTTTACCGCCCAGCCAGTTCGTGTCGGCTACGCGCTGGCCGTCGCGGTTATGCTGTTTTTCATGCATATATTGCCCGGGCTCGCGCCTTGGGTCCTGGGCGCTGCGGTGCTGTGGTGGGGCGTTGCAACCTATTTGGTGCTGACGTACCCGCGTTCGAGCGGTCATTGGTCGAGCGCCGCCTGCAAGCTGGTGATCGGCCTGCTGGTTCTCCTTCCGGCCTGGCAAGGCCTGATCCTGATCAAGCAGGAGCCTCTGGGCAACTGGCTGATCATGGCGGTGATGGTGCTGGTGTGGGGCGCGGATATCGGGGCTTATTTCTCCGGTCGAGCCTTTGGCAAGCGCAAGTTGGCGCCGCAGGTCAGTCCTGGCAAGAGCTGGGAAGGGGTCTACGGCGGCCTGGCGCTGGCGCTGGTCATTACGTTTTTCGTCGGGCTGGTTCGCGACTGGACGGTTGCAGAACTGCTCAAGGGCTTGATCGGTGCGGCGGTGATCGTATTCATCTCGGTGGTGGGCGACCTCACTGAGAGCATGTTCAAGCGCCAGTCCGGGATCAAGGACAGCAGTAACCTGCTGCCAGGTCACGGTGGGGTGCTGGATCGGATCGACAGCCTGACCGCGGCCATCCCGGTGTTTGCGGTGCTGTTGTGGATGGCGGCACCGTGAGTCGCCCACAGCAGATTACCGTGCTGGGGGCTACGGGCTCGATTGGCCTGAGCACCCTTGACGTCATTGCCCGGCACCCGGATCGCTTCCAGGTGTTTGCCCTCAGCGGGTTCACTCGTCTGAGCGAGCTGCTGGCCTTGTGTGTGCGCCATGCGCCAAGGTTTGCCGTGGTGCCTGAAGTCAACGCCGGTCGACGCCTGCAGGAAGAGTTGCGCGCGGCCGGCCTGTCGACGCAGGTATTGGTCGGCGAAGAGGGCTTGTGCCAGGTCGCAGCCGATCCGCAAGTGGATGCGGTGATGGCTGCCATCGTCGGAGCGGCAGGCTTGCGCCCGACCCTGGCGGCGGTCGAGGCCGGCAAAAAGATCCTGCTGGCTAACAAGGAAGCGCTGGTAATGTCCGGCGCCTTGTTCATGCAGGCGGTGCGCAAGAGCGGCTCGGTACTGTTGCCAATCGACAGTGAGCACAATGCGATCTTCCAATGCATGCCGCGGGATTTCGCCCAGGGCCTGGGTTCGGTCGGGGTTCGTCGTATTTTGCTCACGGCCTCCGGTGGTCCGTTCCGCCAGACGCCGCTGGCTGAGCTTCAACACGTGACGCCAGAGCAGGCCTGCGCTCATCCTAACTGGTCCATGGGGCGCAAGATTTCGGTCGATTCGGCCAGCATGATGAACAAGGGGCTTGAGCTGATCGAAGCCTGCTGGCTGTTCGACGCCAAGCCGTCCCAGGTCGAGGTGGTGATCCACTCGCAAAGTGTCATACATTCCCTGGTCGATTACATAGACGGTTCGGTGTTGGCGCAGTTGGGCAATCCCGATATGCGTACGCCGATCGCCAACGCCCTGGCCTGGCCGGAGCGCATTGACTCGGGTGTGGCGCCGCTGGACCTGTTCGCGATCGCTCGCCTGGACTTCCAGGCGCCTGATGAGGAGCGTTTCCCCTGCCTGCGCCTGGCGCGTCAGGCGGCCGAGGCCGGCAACAGTGCACCGGCCATGCTCAATGCAGCAAATGAGGTGGCGGTAGCCGCGTTTCTCGACGGAAGGATTCGTTATCTGGAAATCGCGAGTATTATCGAACAAGTGTTGAATCTTGAGCCGGTGGTTGCGGTGGAGGATCTCGATGCCGTATTTACGGCAGACGCCAAGGCTCGTGAACTGGCCGGGCAATGGCTGAGTCGCCACGGGCGCTGACACGTGTTGCAATGCGCAAGCCCATGCAGCACTGGATAGGATTGCGGAGAGAATAGATGAGCGCGCTTTACATGATTGTCGGCACCCTGATTGCGTTGGGCGTGCTGGTCACCTTCCACGAGTTCGGCCATTTCTGGGTCGCGCGTCGCTGTGGGGTTAAAGTGCTGCGTTTCTCCGTAGGCTTCGGCATGCCGTTGCTGCGTTGGCACGACAGGCAGGGTACCGAGTTCGTGGTCGCCGCCATTCCGTTGGGCGGCTACGTGAAGATGCTGGACGAGCGCGAAGGCGAAGTGCCGGTCGATCAGCTGGATCAGTCTTTCAATCGCAAGTCCGTACGCCAGCGTATCGCCATCGTGTCCGCGGGCCCGATCGCCAACTTCCTGCTGGCGATGTTTTTCTTCTGGGTGCTCGCCATGCTGGGCAGCGACCAGGTGCGCCCGGTCATCGGTGGTGTCGAGCCCGCCAGCATCGCGGCCAAGGCCGGGCTGACGGCGGGCCAGGAAATTGTTGCAATAGATGGCGAGCCGACTTCCGGCTGGGCCGCGGTTAACCTGCAGCTGGTTCGCAGGTTGGGCGAAAGCGGCGCGTTGCAGCTGGTTGTACGGGATCCGGGTTCCACCAGCGATACCCCGCGCGAGCTGGTGCTGGATAAGTGGCTCAAAGGCGCAGATGAGCCCGATCCGATTCGTTCGCTGGGCATTCGACCGTGGCGCCCGGCTCTGCCGCCGGTGTTGGCCGAACTCGACCCGAAAGGCCCGGCACAGGCTGCCGGCCTGAAGACGGGCGACCGTTTGCTGGCCCTCGATGGCAAGGCCCTCGACGACTGGCAACAAGTGGTGGATACGGTTCGCCTGCGCCCTGACAGCAAGATCGTGTTGCGGGTCGAGCGTGATGGGGCTCCAATCGACGTTCCAGTGACCCTGGCAGCTCGCGGCGAGAGCAAGGCGCCCAGCGGATACCTGGGGGCCGGGGTAAAAGCAGTCGATTGGCCACCAGAGATGATTCGCGAGATCAGTTACGGTCCGGTCGCGGCAATCGGGGAAGGGGCTCGACGTACCTGGACCATGAGCATTCTGACCCTCGATTCGCTCAAGAAAATGTTGTTCGGCGAGCTCTCGGTAAAAAACTTGAGTGGACCGATAACCATTGCTAAAGTGGCGGGCGCTTCTGCCCAGTCGGGTGTCGCTGATTTCCTGAATTTCCTTGCTTATCTGAGTATTAGCCTGGGCGTTCTGAATTTGTTGCCCATTCCAGTACTGGATGGGGGGCATTTGTTGTTTTATCTGATCGAGTGGGTGCGTGGTCGCCCCTTGTCGGATCGGGTGCAGGGTTGGGGGATACAGATCGGTATCAGTTTGGTGGTCGGGGTGATGTTACTTGCCCTGGTCAATGATTTGGGCCGTCTGTAACACTTCGCTGAATTGCGAATCTGCCGCATTTTGCGGCAGTTTGTTTATTGCCAGTTGGAATAAGAAAGGACTTCATGAAACGTCTGCTGCTAACTGCGGTTCTCACCGTATTGATGATCGCCGAAGTTCACGCCGAGTCCTTCACTATCTCTGATATTCGCGTCAATGGCCTCCAGCGGGTCTCCGCGGGTAGTGTCTTTGGTGCCTTGCCGTTGAACGTCGGCGAGCAGGCTGACGATCGTCGCCTGGTGGAATCCACTCGTGCGTTGTTCAAAACCGGTTTCTTTCAAGATATCCAGCTGGGCCGCGATGGCAACGTCCTGGTCATCACGGTAGTCGAGCGTCCGTCGGTCGCCAGTATCGAAATCGAAGGTAACAAGGCGATTTCCACTGAAGACCTGATGAAGGGCCTTAAACAGTCCGGTCTGGCCGAAGGTGAAATCTTCCAGCGCGCCACCCTTGAGGGTGTTCGTAACGAACTGCAGCGCCAGTACGTCGCTCAGGGTCGCTACTCCGCAACCGTCGACACCGAAGTGGTGTCGCAGCCGCGCAACCGCGTCGCGCTGAAGGTCAATATCAACGAGGGCACGGTTGCTGCTATCCAGCACATCAACGTGGTGGGTAACACCGTCTTCCCTGACGAAGACCTGATCGACCTGTTCGAACTCAAGACCACCAACTGGTTGTCGTTCTTCAAGAACGATGACAAGTACGCCCGTGAAAAGCTGTCCGGTGACCTGGAGCGTCTGCGTTCCTACTACCTGGACCGTGGCTACATCAACATGGACATCGCTTCGACCCAGGTGTCGATCACCCCGGACAAGAAGCACGTCTACATCACCGTCAACGTCAACGAAGGCGAGAAATACACCGTTCGTGACGTCAAGCTGAGCGGCGATCTGAAAGTCCCTGAAGACCAGGTCAAATCCCTGCTGCTGGTGCAGAAAGGCCAGGTGTTCTCGCGCAAGCTGATGACCACTACGTCGGAACTGATCACTCGCCGCCTGGGTAACGAAGGCTACACATTCGCCAACGTCAACGGTGTGCCTCAGCCGCACGATGACGACCACACGGTCGACATCACCTTCGCCGTGGACCCGGGCAAGCGCGCCTACGTCAACCGCATCAACTTCCGTGGCAACACCAAGTCCGAAGACGAAGTGCTGCGTCGTGAAATGCGCCAGATGGAAGGTGGCTGGGCTTCGACCTACCTGATCGACCAGTCCAAGACCCGTCTTGAACGCCTGGGCTTCTTCAAGGAAGTCAACGTTGAAACGCCAGCAGTACCGGGCGTCGACGATCAGGTGGACGTGAACTACAGCGTGGAAGAGCAGGCCTCCGGTTCCATCACCGCCAGTGTCGGTTTCGCCCAGAGTGCCGGTTTGATCCTCGGCGGCTCGATCACCCAGAACAACTTCCTGGGTACCGGTAACAAGGTCAGCATCGGCCTGACCCGCAGTGAATACCAGAGCCGCTATAACTTCGGTTATGTCGACCCGTACTGGACTGCTGATGGCGTGAGCCTGGGTTACAACGCTTTCTACCGCACGACCGACTATGACAATCTCGAAACTGATATCGCCAGCTATGCGGTAGACAGCCTGGGTGCCGGCGTGAGCGTGGGTTACCCGATCAGCGAGACGTCGCGCCTGACCTTCGGCCTGACCGCACAGCAGGACACGATCAAGACCGGTGTCTACACCGTTGATGAAATTTTCGACTTCGTGGACAAGGAGGGTGACAAGTACCTGAACTTCAAGGCGTCGGCCGGCTGGTCCGAGTCGACCCTGAACAAGGGCGTGCTGGCTACCCGTGGTCGTTCCCAGAGCCTGACCCTGGAAACCACTACGCCGGGCAGCGACCTGTCGTTCTTCAAGCTCGACTACCGTGGCCAGTTGTTCCAGCCGCTGAGCGAGAACTACACCATGCGCCTGCACACTGAATTGGGTTATGGCGACGGTTACGGTTCGACCGATGGCTTGCCATTCTATGAAAACTACTATGCTGGTGGTTTCAACTCGGTTCGTGGCTTCAAGGACAGCACCCTGGGTCCTCGCAGTACGCCAAGTCGTGGCACCAACCCGGGTACCGCAGAAGATCCGGACCAGGATCCACTGCCGTTCGGTGGTAACGTCCTGATCCAGGGCGGCGTGGAACTGCTGTTCCCACTGCCGTTCGTCAAGGATCAACGCTCCCTGCGGACTTCGGTCTTCTGGGACGTGGGTAACGTGTTCGACTCGCAGTGCAAGGACACTACCAATGCTGACGGCTCGGAGTCCCGCACCAAGTGCAACGACATCAGCCTGAGCAACATGGCCAGTTCCGTCGGTGTCGGTGTGACCTGGGTCACCGCACTGGGTCCGTTGAGCTTCGCTTTGGCCATGCCAGTGAAGAAACCGGATGATGCTGAGACTCAAGTGTTCCAATTCTCCCTCGGCCAGACGTTCTAAGCGTCTGACCCAAGATAACGACAATGGATTTTGTAGGAGTGCATCGTGCGTAAGTTGACTCAATTGGTTCTCCTGGCAACCGTACTGGTCGCAGGTCCGGCTTTTGCCGACATGAAAATCGCGGTCCTGAACTATCAGATGGCCTTGCTCGAATCTGACGCGGCCAAGAAGTACGCCGTGGATGCCGAGAAGAAGTTCGGTCCTCAGCTGTCCAAGCTCAAGACCCTGGAAAGCAGTGCCAAGGGCATTCAGGACCGCCTGATGGCCGGTGGCGACAAGATGCAGCAAGGCGAGCGTGAGCGCCTGGAGCTTGAGTTCAAGCAAAAGGCCCGTGATTTCCAGTTCCAGTCCAAGGAGCTGAACGAAGCCAAAGCCGTTGCTGACCGTGAAATGCTGAAGCAGCTCAAGCCAAAACTGGACAGCGCTGTGGAAGAAGTCATCAAGAAAGGTGCTTTTGACCTGGTCTTCGAGCGTGGCGCAGTGATCGATGTCAAACCTCAGTACGACATCACTCGCCAGGTTATCGAGCGCATGAATCAGCTGAAGTAATCCATGACAGCGACTATGAAGCTCGGCCAATTGGCCGAGTTCCTCGGCGCCACCCTGCGTGGCGACCCGGAGAAAGAAATTACTGGGCTAGCCACTTTGCAAGAGGCTGGCCCAGCTCAGTTGAGCTTTCTGGCAAACCCTCAGTATCGCAAGTACCTGGCTGATTGCCGGGCTGCAGCGTTGTTGCTCAAAGCCGCAGATGCGGACGGGTTTGCCGGTAACGTACTGGTGGTGCCGGATCCGTACCTGACCTACGCGCGGATTTCCCATCTGTTCGATCCCAAGCCGAAGGCGCCTGCCGGCATTCATCCGACCGCCGTCATCGCTGCCGATGCTGTGGTTGACCCGGCAGCGAGCATCGGTGCATTCGCGGTGATCGAAAGTGCGGCGCGTATTGCCGCCGGCGTGACGGTTGGCGCACATTGCTTCATCGGGGCGCGCAGCGAAATCGGCGAAGGTGGCTGGTTGGCACCGCGAGTGACGCTGTACCACGACGTTCGCATTGGCAAACGGGTCGTGATTCAGTCGGGCGCAGTGCTGGGCGGCGAAGGTTTTGGTTTCGCCAACGAGAAAGGCGTTTGGCAGAAGATCGCCCAGATCGGCGGTGTGCTGGTCGGTGATGACGTCGAGATCGGGGTCAATACCGCGATCGACCGTGGTGCGCTCGCCGATACGGTACTTGGCAATGGCGTGAAGCTCGACAACCAGATTCAGATCGCCCACAACGTACAAATTGGCGATCACACCGCCATGGCGGCGTGCGTGGGGATCTCCGGCAGCACCAAGATCGGCAAGCATTGCATGCTCGCCGGTGGCGTGGGGCTGGTGGGGCATATCGAAATTTGCGACAACGTTTTCATCACCGGGATGACCATGGTGACCCATTCGATTACCGAAAAGGGTGCCTATTCTTCCGGTACGGCGATGCAGCCGGCAGCCGAGTGGCGCAAAAGCGCGGCACGCATCCGTCAGCTCGATGACATCGCGCGGCGTTTGCGTCAGCTGGAAAAGCGTGCAGGGGAAGTGACCCCTGACGGTAATGCTTCATCAGATGGCTGATACCATTTCCATATCAAGTGTGCACAGCCGCTAGACTGCCTCCTTGATTTGCTAGAGGGGTGCGCTTTTAGTCGCGCGCTCCCAATCTTTACATAGGCTTCCCCCCGAAATGATGGACATCAACGAGATTCGCGAATACCTGCCTCACCGTTACCCGTTCCTGCTGGTGGACCGGGTCGTGGATCTGGATGTGGAAGGCAAGCGCATTCGCGCCTACAAGAATGTCAGCATCAACGAACCGTTCTTCAACGGTCACTTCCCGGCGCACCCAATCATGCCGGGCGTACTGATCATTGAAGCAATGGCTCAGGCTGCCGGGATCCTTGGTTTCAAAATGCTCGACGTGAAACCAGCCGACGGCACCCTCTACTACTTCGTCGGTTCGGACAAACTGCGCTTCCGCCAGCCAGTGCTGCCGGGCGATCAGTTGATCCTTGAAGCCAAGTTCCTGAGCTGCAAGCGTCAGATCTGGAAGTTCGAGTGCCAGGCTTCGGTGGACGGCAAGCCAGTGTGCTCCGCTGAAATCATCTGCGCGGAACGCAAACTATGAGTTTGATTGACCCTCGCGCAATCATCGATCCGACGGCCGTACTGGCCGACGACGTCGAGGTCGGCCCTTGGTCGATCGTCGGCGCTGGTGTGGAAATCGGCGAGGGGACAGTGATCGGGCCGCATGTGATTCTCAAGGGCCCGACCCGCATTGGTAAACACAATCGCATCTACCAGTTTTCCTCAGTAGGCGAAGACACGCCGGACCTGAAATACAAGGGCGAAGAAACTCGCCTGGTGATCGGCGACCACAACGTCATTCGCGAAGGCGTGACGATTCACCGTGGGACTGTTCAGGACCGTTCGGAAACGACCCTGGGTGATCACAACCTGATCATGGCCTATGCCCATATCGGCCACGACAGTGTCATCGGCAACCACTGCATCCTGGTCAACAACACCGCGCTGGCGGGGCATGTGCATGTGGAGGACTGGGCGATCCTGTCCGGCTTCACCCTGGTGCATCAGTATTGCCATATCGGCGCCCACAGCTTTTCCGGCATGGGCACCGCCATTGGCAAGGACGTCCCGGCGTACGTCACGGTGTTCGGCAACCCGGCCGAAGCCCGCAGCATGAACTTCGAAGGCATGCGCCGCCGCGGTTTCAGTGAAGAAGCCATTCATGCCCTGCGTCGCGCCTACAAGGTCGTGTACCGCCAGGGCCTGACGGTCGAGCAGGCACTGACCGAACTGGGCGAGGCCTCGGCGCAGTTCCCGGAAGTCGCAGTGTTCCGTGACTCGATCCAGTCTTCGACCCGCGGCATAACCCGTTAATCATGGCTAACTTGCGTATCGCGCTGGTAGCGGGTGAGGCTTCCGGTGACATTCTGGGCGCGGGTCTCATGCGCGCGCTCAAGGTTCAGCACCCGGCGGTAGAGTTCATTGGCGTCGGCGGGCCGTTGATGGAGGCCGAGGGTCTCGTTTCCTACTTCCCCATGGAACGCCTGTCGGTCATGGGCCTGGTGGAAGTGCTGGGCCGTCTGCGTGAGCTGCTGGCCCGGCGCAAGAAGCTGGT
Source organism: Pseudomonas sp. ES3-33 (assembly GCF_000952175.1). Lineage (NCBI taxonomy): Bacteria > Pseudomonadati > Pseudomonadota > Gammaproteobacteria > Pseudomonadales > Pseudomonadaceae > Pseudomonas > Pseudomonas sp. ES3-33. The sequence goes on from NZ_JZRI01000079.1 coordinate 49,231, forward strand.
CGGCGATCTCATCGCCGAGAAACCGGATGTGTTCATCGGCATCGATGCCCCGGATTTCAACCTCAATATCGAACTCAAGCTGCGTCAGGCCGGGATCAAGACCGTGCACTACGTCAGCCCTTCGGTCTGGGCCTGGCGTCAGAAGCGCGTGCTAAAGATTCGCGAAGGCTGTGACCTGATGCTCACGCTGTTCCCGTTCGAAGCCAAATTCTATGAAGAGAAGGGCGTGCCGGTGCGTTTTGTCGGGCACTCCCTGGCCGATGCGATTCCGCTTGAGGCCGATCGCGCCGCCGCGCGGGCCGAGCTCGGCTTGCCGGACGGCCCTCTGGTTGCGCTGATGCCGGGCAGTCGTGGCGGTGAAGTCGGGCGTCTTGGCGAGCTGTTCCTCGATACTGCCCAGCGCCTGCGCGCCATGCGTCCGGGTGTGCGATTTGTCATGCCGTGCGCCAGCCCGCAGCGTCGGGCCCAGCTGGAAGCGATGCTGGCCGGGCGGGATTTGCCCCTGACGCTGCTCGATGGTCAATCCCATCTTGCACTGGCCGCCTGCAACGCGGTGTTGATCGCGTCCGGAACGGCTACGCTTGAAGCGTTGTTGTACAAACGGCCCATGGTGGTGGCCTATCGCCTGGCACCGCTGACGTTCTGGATTCTCAAGCGCATGGTCAAAAGCCCCTATGTGTCTTTGCCTAACCTGCTGGCCCAGCGCCTGCTGGTGCCGGAATTGCTCCAGGATGATGCGACGGTCGAAGCCCTGGCCCAGACCTTGTCCCCCCTGATCGAAGGCGGGGAAGAGCAAACCCGCGGCTTCGACGAAATTCACCGGACCTTGCGTCTGGACGCCTCCAACCAGGCGGCAGATGCCGTGCTGAAACTGATTGGCCAAGTACAATGAGCAAGACAAGCATGCAGATGGGACTGGATTTCACCTTGGTCGCAGAAGTCGAAGAACTGGTTGCCGGCGTCGATGAAGTCGGTCGCGGTCCGCTCTGCGGGGCCGTGGTGACGGCTGCGGTAATCCTCGATCCGAACCGTCCGATCCTCGGCCTTAACGACTCGAAGAAGCTCACCGAGGCCCGTCGCGAAAAACTCTACGATGAAATCTGCGAAAAGGCTCTGAGCTGGTGCATTGCCCGGGCCGAAGTCGAGGAAATCGACGAGCTGAACATTCTTCACGCCACCATGCTGGCAATGCAGCGCGCCATCGAGGGCCTGCACATCCAGCCCAAGCTGGCGATGATCGATGGCAATCGCTGCCCGAAATTGTCCATGCGCGCCGAAGCGGTGGTGCAGGGCGACGGCAAGGTGCCTGCGATTGCAGCGGCATCGATCCTGGCCAAGGTCAGCCGCGACCGTGAAATGGCTGCTTTCGAATTGATTTACCCGGGTTACGGCATTGGCGGCCACAAAGGCTACCCGACCCCCGTTCATCTGGAAGCCCTGGCCCGCCTGGGACCAACGCCGATTCACCGGCGTTCGTTCGCCCCGGTACGCCTGGCGTATGAGGCTCGTGAGAGCCTGATCGAGAGTTAGTCGCAAGGCTGATGTTTTCGCCAAGGCCCGGTACAATCCGGGCCTTGTTGTTTTCGAGCTCACAGACAGGATCACCATGCCGGCTTCATTCGTTCATCTACGCCTGCACACTGAATACTCCCTGGTCGACGGTCTGGTGCGGATCAAACCGCTGGTCAAGACCCTGGTCGGCATGAACATGCCTGCCGTGGCGGTCACCGACCAGAACAACATGTGCTCTCTGGTCAAATTCTATAAAGCAGCCATGGGCGCAGGCATCAAGCCGATCTGCGGCGCCGACCTGTGGCTGTCCAACAAGGACCCGGACAATGCCTTGAGCAGGATCAGCCTGCTGGCGATGAACGCCGTGGGTTATCGCAACCTGACTGAACTGATCTCCCGGGGCTTCATCGACGGCCAGCGCAATGGTTCGATCATCATCGAGCGCGAGTGGGTGGCCGAGGCCAGCGAAGGCCTGATCATGTTGTCGGCGGCCAAGGAAGGCGAAATCGGCCTGGCCATGCTCAGTGGCAATCCGGCGGAAGCGGAAACCCTGGCACGGGAATGGATGGCGGTGTTCCCGGACCGCTTCTATCTGGAAATCCAGCGCACCAACCGTCCCAACGACGAAGAGCAACTGCACGGTGCCGTCGCCCTGGCCGAGAAAATCGGTGCACCGCTGGTGGCGACCAACGATGTGCGGTTCATCAAGCAGGAAGATTTTGCCGCCCACGAAACCCGGGTCTGTATCGGTGAGGGCCGGGCCCTCGACGATCCCCGGCGCTCGAAAAACTACAGCGACCAGCAGTACCTCAAAAGTGCCGAGGAAATGGCCGAGCTGTTCAGCGACATCCCCGAAGCGCTGGAAAACACCGTCGAGATCGCCCGGCGTTGCAACATCGAAGTGAAGCTGGGCAAGCACTTCCTGCCCAACTTCCCGATTCCCGATGGCATGACCATCGACGAATATTTCCGCAAGGTGTCCTTTGACGGCCTGGAAGACCGCCTCACCGTCCTGCTGCCCAGGGATACCACCGAGGACTACGAAGCCAAGCGCCAGGTGTATGTCGACCGGTTGAATTTCGAACTGGATATCATCATCCAGATGGGTTTCCCCGGTTACTTCCTGATCGTGATGGACTTCATCCAGTGGGCCAAGAGCAACGGTGTGCCGGTAGGCCCTGGCCGGGGCTCGGGTGCCGGCTCGCTGGTGGCCTATGTGCAGAAGATCACCGACCTTGATCCTCTGGAATACGACCTGCTGTTCGAACGTTTCCTCAACCCGGAACGGGTATCCATGCCCGACTTCGACGTCGACTTCTGCATGGACGGTCGTGACCGGGTCATCGAGTACGTGGCCGAGAAGTACGGACGTAACGCGGTAAGCCAGATCATCACCTTCGGCTCCATGGCCGCCAAGGCTGTGGTCCGGGACGTGGCGCGGGTGCAGGGCAAGTCCTACGGCCTGGCGGATCGTCTGTCGAAGATGATCCCGTTCGAAGTCGGCATGACCCTGGAAAAAGCCTACGAACAGGAAGAAATCCTGCGCGACTTCATCAAGGTCGATGAAGAAGCCGCAGAAATCTGGGAGATGGCGCGCAAGCTTGAAGGCGTGGTGCGTAACGTCGGCAAGCACGCCGGTGGTGTGGTTATCGCCCCGACCAAGCTCACTGACTTCTCGCCCATTTATTGCGACGAAGCCGGCGATGGCCTGGTAACCCAGTTCGACAAGGACGACGTCGAGGCCGCTGGCCTGGTGAAGTTCGACTTCCTGGGGCTACGGACCCTGACGGTCATCGACTGGGCGCTGAAAACCATCAACCGCGACCGTGCCAAGGTCGATGAAGCGCCCCTGGACATCGCCTTCATTCCGCTGGATGACAAACCGACCTACCAGTTGCTGCAAAAAGCCGAAACCACAGCGGTGTTCCAGCTTGAGTCGCGCGGCATGAAGGAGCTGATCAAGAAGCTCAAGCCCGACTGCCTCGAAGACTTGATCGCACTGGTGGCCCTGTTCCGTCCGGGGCCGTTGCAGTCAGGCATGGTTGACGACTTTATCAACCGCAAGCACGGTCGCGCGGAACTGGCGTACCCGCACTCGGACTACCAGTACGAGGGCCTCAAGCCGGTACTGGCACCGACTTACGGCATCATCCTGTATCAGGAACAGGTGATGCAGATTGCCCAGGTCATGGCTGGTTACACTTTGGGCGGGGCGGACATGCTCCGGCGCGCCATGGGCAAGAAAAAACCCGAGGAAATGGCCAAGCAGCGCGGCGGTTTCATCGAAGGTTGCGCGACCAACAATATCGATGCCGACCTGGCGGGTAACATCTTCGACCTGGTGGAGAAGTTCGCCGGTTACGGCTTCAACAAGTCTCACTCCGCAGCCTATGGCCTTGTGTCGTACCAGACCGCATGGCTGAAGACACATTACCCGGCGCCGTTCATGGCTGCGGTACTGTCGGCGGACATGCACAACACCGACAAGGTCGTGACCTTGATCGAAGAAATTCGCACCATGAAGCTGCGTCTCGACGCGCCGGATGTGAATACTTCGGAGTTCAAGTTCACGGTGAACGAAGAAGGCCGGATTATTTACGGCCTTGGTGCGATCAAGGGCGTGGGTGAGGGGCCGGTGGAAGCCATCACCGAGGCACGCCAGGATGGGCCGTTCAAGGACCTGTTCGATTTCTGCGCCCGGGTCGATCTCAAGCGCATCAACAAACGTACCCTGGACGGTTTGATCCGCAGCGGTGCGCTGGATCGCCTGGGACCGTATTTCCACGACGAGCCCAAAGCCTATCAAGCGAGCATCGACCAGAATCGTGCCGTGTTGCTCAATGCTATGGAAGGGGCTATCAAGGCGGCGGAACAGACCGCGCGCACCCACGACAGTGGCCACGCCGACCTGTTTGGTGGCCTGTTCGTCGAAGAGGATGCGGATGTTTACGCCAACCATCGCAAGGCCAAGGAACTGACCCTCAAGGAACGCCTCAAGGGCGAGAAAGATACCTTGGGCCTGTACCTCACCGGCCACCCGATCGACGAATACGAAGGCGAGATCCGCCGTTTTGCCCGCCAGCGCATCATTGACCTGAAGCCGGCACGCGATACCCAGACCGTGGCCGGCATGATCATCGCGCTGCGGGTGATGAAGAACAAAAAGGGCGACAAGATGGGGTTCATTACCCTGGACGACCGCTCCGGCCGCATTGAAGCCTCATTGTTTGCCGAGGCGTTCCATTCCGCGCAATCGTTGTTGCAGACCGACGCGATGGTGGTGGTCGAAGGCGAGGTCAGCAACGATGATTTTTCCGGCGGCCTGCGCCTGCGGGTCAAGCGGGTGATGAGCATGGAAGATGCGCGCACCAACCTGGCCGAAAGCCTGCGCCTGAAGTTGCAGACCAAGGACTTGAAGGGCGATCAGCTACGCTGGCTGGGTGAATTGTTCAAGCGCCATCGCGGCGCGTGTCCTATTACCATGGAATACACGAGCCCCGATGCCAAGGCCTTGCTGCAGTTTGGCGAGACCTGGCGAATCGACCCGGCGGATGCGTTGATTCAAGCCTTGCGTGACCAGTTCGGGCGAGACAACGTCTTCCTCCAATACCGTTGACGGCCAGGTGCCGCTCTTGCAGAAGAGAGCAGCCCTGATCTCGACCCAATTTTTAATCTCGACCTGAACGCGCCTGTCCCTTATGGTAGGGCGCGAATAGACAACCGGCCGGCCCAAGCTCACTTGGACGTCGACCCAAGACGGACGCCTATGAACCCGAATTTTCTAGATTTCGAACAGCCGATCGCCGACCTTCAAGCCAAGATCGAAGAGTTGCGCTTGGTCGGTAATGACAATTCGCTGAATATCGGCGATGAGATCTCCCGCCTTCAGGACAAGAGCAGCACCTTGACCGAGGACATCTTCGGCAAGCTGACCAGCTGGCAGATTGCACGTCTGGCGCGTCACCCGAAACGTCCATACACCCTCGATTACATCGAGCACATCTTCACCGAGTTCGATGAACTGCACGGCGACCGTCACTTTTCCGACGACGCTGCCATCGTGGGCGGCATTGCCCGTCTGGACGACCAGCCGGTGATGATCATCGGTCACCAGAAAGGCCGTGAAGTGCGCGAGAAGGTTCGCCGCAACTTCGGCATGCCGCGCCCTGAGGGCTACCGCAAGGCGTGCCGCCTGATGGAAATGGCTGAACGCTTCAAGATGCCAATCCTGACGTTCATCGATACGCCGGGCGCTTACCCGGGCATCGATGCTGAAGAGCGCAACCAGAGCGAAGCGATTGCCTGGAACCTGCGAGTCATGGCACGCCTGAAAACCCCAATCATCGCCACCGTGATCGGTGAAGGTGGTTCCGGTGGTGCACTGGCGATCGGTGTTTGCGATCAGTTGAACATGCTGCAGTATTCGACTTATGCAGTGATTTCGCCGGAAGGCTGCGCGTCGATCCTGTGGAAAACTGCCGAAAAGGCACCGGATGCTGCTGAAGCCATGGGCATCACCGCCGAGCGCCTCAAAGGCTTGGGTATCGTCGACAAGGTAATCGGCGAGCCTCTGGGCGGCGCTCACCGCGACCCGGCCACAGCGGCCGCGTCCATCCGTGCAGAGCTGAGCTCGCAACTGGCGATGTTGAAGAAGTTCGATAGCGAAGCGCTGCTGGCTCGTCGTTACGAGCGTCTGATGAGCTACGGTCTCTAAATCACGCAATACCCCTGTAGGAGCTGCCGAAGGCTGCGATCTTTTGAAAGCAACATCAAAAGATCGCAGCCTTCGGCAGCTCCTACAGGATTTGAACGATATGAGTCAGCCCATGACTGATCTGCCTGCAAGGTTGCTCCTGCACCTTACGCCCTGGCGCAATGCCGCTCGTTGGCACATCGCCTTCTCCGGCGGCCTCGACTCCACCGTCCTGCTGCACCTGCTCGCCCATCTTGCAAAAAATCACTCCCTGCCGGCGCTGAGCGCCATCCATGTCCATCACGGCCTCCAGGCTGCGGCTGACGCGTGGCCGCAGCATTGCCGGTCAGTCTGCAACGAGCTGGGTGTGCCCCTACAGGTCGTTCGGGTGCAGGTGGAACCCGGCGCCAGCCTTGAGCGCGCCGCCCGGGAAGCTCGCTATGGGGCGTTCGTGGCGGCGACTGGGGCCGACGAGTTACTGCTGACTGCCCAGCACCGCGACGATCAGGCCGAAACCCTGTTGTTTCGGTTGATCCGCGGGGCCGGGGTGCGCGGCCTGGCGGGAATGCCTTCACAGCGAACCCTGGGGCGCGGCCATCTGTTGCGTCCGTTGCTCGATGTCACTCGCAGCGAGCTTGAGTTCTACGCGGCGGAGCATCAGTTGCGCTGGATCGATGACCCTTCGAACCAGGACCGGCAGTTCTCGCGCAACTACCTGCGTCATCAGGTTTTGCCGGTCATGATCGAGCGCTGGCCGCAAGCAGTGACCACCATGGCCCGCAGCGCGGCACACCTGCGGGAAGCGCAGGACTTGCTTGATGAGCTGGCGCACATGGATCTGGCCAGCGCCCGCACGGTCAGTGTTTTCGACTGGTTGGGCGTGCCCTCGCTGGAGTTGGCAGCGCTTGCGGGACTTTCCGCCGCGCGCCAGCGCAATGCGCTGAGTGGCTGGCTTGCGGCACTCACCCAGCTGCCCGACAGCGACCATTGGTCGGGTTGGGAGAACCTGCGCGATGCCGCCCCCGATGCCCGGCCGATCTGGCGCCTGGCCCAGGGCGAATTACATCGCACGGGCGGGCGGATCTGGTGGTTGGCCGGCAGCTGGCTACGTCCGGCAACCGACGCCGTGGCCTGGAATGATCCCTCCCAGCCACTGGTGCTGCCGGATAACGGCGTGCTTAATTTCAACGGTCGGATTCCCGATGGTCCGTTGCAAATCCGCTATCGTCAGGGGGGTGAGGTCATGGCTGTGGCCGACCGAGGTCATCGCGATCTCAAGCGCCTGCTCAACGAAAGGCATGTCCCGGGGTTTGTGCGTGGCAGATTGCCGCTGCTCTACCGAGGCGAGCAATTGCTTGGGGTGGCCAACTTGCGGGACTTGAGTGGCTGCGCGCGGGACGGCTGGCATTTGCATTGGGCTCCACTAAGCGAAGATCAAGGTTTGAGCTGAAAGGGGCTTTCCGGTAGACTACGCTCCCTTCTTGATACAACTTCTGTGGATTCGCCTGAATCGCAGGAGTTGCCGATTACCAAGCAGTCTTTGCTGGGCGATTCCAAAAAATGTGTAGCGAGCAACCTACCGGTGTTTCATCTACCGGTCTGTCCCAACGCGGCGGTTTTTTTGAAAGGTGCACTGTGATTAATGCAGGTGATCGGGGGCTTCGGCCTTCCTTCGCTTTCCCCGGCGGCTCGGACCGCTTTAACGCAGACTTCTAGGGTTTTTCATGACGCGCTACATATTCGTCACGGGCGGTGTTGTTTCTTCATTGGGGAAAGGCATTGCATCGGCTTCATTGGCGGCGATCCTGGAGGCGCGGGGACTTAAGGTCACCATGCTGAAGCTGGACCCGTACATCAACGTCGACCCGGGCACCATGAGCCCGTTCCAGCACGGTGAAGTGTTCGTCACCCACGACGGCGCCGAGACCGACCTGGACCTGGGCCACTACGAGCGGTTCATCCGCACGACCATGACCCAGAACAACAACTTCACCACCGGCCGTGTCTACGAGCACGTGCTGCGCAAAGAGCGTCGTGGTGACTACCTGGGTGCAACCATCCAGGTGATCCCGCACATCACCGACGAAATCAAGCGCCGCATCATCAAGGGCGCCGGCGATGCCGACGTGGCCATGGTCGAGATCGGTGGCACCGTGGGTGACATCGAGTCGCAACCGTTCCTCGAAGCCATCCGTCAATTGCGTTTCGAAGTCGGCGCCAAGCGCGCGATGCTGATGCACCTGACGCTGGTGCCGTACATCGCCACTGCTGGCGAGACCAAGACCAAGCCAACCCAGCATTCGGTCAAGGAGCTGCGCTCCATCGGCCTGCAGCCAGACGTGCTGGTATGCCGCTCCGATCACCCGATCGACATCTCGTCGCGTCGCAAGATCGCCCAGTTCACCAACGTTGAAGAACGTGCGGTGATCGCGCTGGAAGACGCCGACACCATCTACAAGATTCCGGGCATCCTGCATTCGCAAGGCCTGGATGATTTTGTCGTCGAGCGTTTCGGCCTGCAATGTGGCGGTGCCGACCTGTCCGAGTGGGAAGCCGTGGTCGACGCCAAGCTCAACCCTGAGCATGAAGTCACCATCGCCATGGTCGGCAAGTACATGGAACTGCTGGACGCCTACAAGTCGCTGATCGAAGCGATGAGTCACGCCGGCATCAGCAACCGCACCAAGGTCAACCTGCGCTACATCGATTCCGAAGACATCGAGAACCAGGGGACTGCGCTGCTGGAAGGCGTCGATGCGATCCTCGTACCTGGCGGCTTCGGCCTGCGTGGCGTGGAAGGCAAGATTACTGCCGTTCAATTCGCTCGCGAAAACAAGGTTCCGTACCTGGGTATCTGCCTGGGCATGCAAGTGGCCGTGATCGAGTTCGCTCGTAACGTGCTGGGCTGGAAAGATGCCAACTCCACCGAGTTCGATCGTGCCAGCGGCCACCCGGTCGTGGGTCTGATCACCGAGTGGGAAGATGCCACCGGCGCCGTCGAAACCCGTACCGAAACCTCCGACCTGGGCGGCACCATGCGTCTTGGTGCGCAGGATTGCCTGCTTGAGCCGGGTTCCCTGGTGCATGATTGCTATGCCAAGGACGTGATCGTAGAGCGTCACCGTCATCGCTACGAAGTGAACAACAACCTGCTGCCGCAAATCATGGAAGCCGGTCTGAAAATCTCCGGTCGCTCCGGTGATGGCGCGTTGGTCGAAGTGGTCGAAGCTCCGGATCATCCATGGTTCGTCGCCTGCCAGTTCCACCCTGAGTTCACCTCGACGCCGCGCGACGGTCACCCGTTGTTCAGCGGTTTTGTCAAAGCTGCTTTGGCTCAACACCAGAAGAAGGCGTAAACCTGATGGCGCAGAAGATCATCCGCGTAGGCGATATCGAGATTGCCAACGACAAGCCAATGGTGCTGTTCGGTGGCATGAACGTGCTGGAAAGCCGCGACATGGCGATGCAGGTCTGCGAAGAATACGTAAAGGTCACCGAGAAACTCGGTATCCCTTACGTGTTCAAGGCCAGCTTCGACAAGGCCAACCGGTCTTCTGTGACCTCTTACCGTGGTCCGGGCCTGGAAGAGGGCATGCGCATCTTCCAGGACATCAAGCAAGCCTTTGGCGTGCCGATCATCACCGACGTCCATGAGCCTGATCAGGCTGCTGTCGTCGCTGAAGTCTGCGACATCATTCAGCTGCCGGCCTTCCTGTCGCGCCAGACCGATCTGGTCGTCGCGATGGCCAAGACCAATGCAGTGATCAACATCAAGAAAGCCCAGTTTCTCGCGCCTCAGGAAATGAAACACATCCTGAACAAGTGCGTGGAAGCAGGTAACGATCAACTGATCCTCTGCGAGCGTGGTTCGAGCTTCGGCTACAACAACCTCGTGGTCGACATGCTCGGCTTCGGCATCATGAAGCAGTTCGAATACCCGGTATTTTTCGACGTGACCCACGCGTTGCAAATGCCCGGTGGTCGTGCCGATTCCGCCGGCGGCCGCCGTGCACAGGTTCTGGATTTGGCCAAGGCGGGCATGAGCCAGTCGCTGGCGGGTCTGTTCCTCGAAGCTCACCCGGACCCGGACAACGCCAAGTGCGACGGCCCTTGCGCCTTGCGCCTGGACAAACTGGAGCCATTCCTGGCCCAGCTCAAAGCTTTGGACGAACTGGTGAAGAGTTTTCCGACGGTAGAAACCGCGTAATCCTCATTTCTCCGGTAAAGTACCGCACGATTTGTTGCTCAGGCCCTCGGGCCTGAGCCTTATCGTCCGCAAGTCTGCCCGCTGTACACCACTTGCCGACGGTAAAAGATTTCCTCTAGCTGCGTCGTTTTCGTCAACTTTGGAGTGTTTACAACAATGGCAAAAATCGTCGACATCAAAGGTCGTGAAGTTCTCGACTCCCGTGGCAATCCCACCGTGGAAGCGGATGTGCTTCTCGATAACGGCATCATCGGTAGCGCGTGCGCGCCGTCCGGTGCTTCCACTGGCTCGCGCGAAGCGCTCGAGCTGCGTGATGGCGACAAGAGCCGTTACCTGGGCAAAGGCGTTCTGAAAGCCGTCGCCAACATCAACGGTCCGATCCGCGACCTGTTGAAAGGTACAGACCCAAGCGACCAGAAAGCGCTGGATCACGCGATGATCAAGCTTGATGGCACTGAAAACAAAGGCTCCCTGGGCGCCAACGCGATCCTCGCTGTTTCCCTGGCAGCCGCCAAGGCCGCCGCACAGGACCAGGACCTGCCGCTGTACGCTCACATCGCCAACCTGAACGGTACCCCGGGTGTTTACTCCATGCCGGTTCCGATGATGAACATCATCAACGGCGGCGAGCACGCGGATAACAACGTCGACATCCAGGAATTCATGGTTCAGCCGGTCGGCGCCAAGTCTTTCTCGGAAGGCCTGCGCATGGGCACCGAGATCTTCCATCACCTCAAAGCTGTCCTGAAGGCCCGTGGCCTGAGCACTGCAGTGGGTGACGAAGGTGGTTTCGCACCGAACCTGGCTTCCAACGAAGACGCTTTGAAAGTGATCTCCGAGGCCGTGGCCAACGCCGGTTACACGTTGGGCACCGACGTGACCCTGGCTCTGGACTGCGCCGCCAGCGAGTTCTACGAAGATGGCAAGTACAACCTGTCCGGCGAAGGCCAGGTGTTCACCGCCGAAGGTTTTGCCGACTACCTCAAGGGCCTGACCGAGCGTTACCCGATCATCTCGATCGAAGACGGCCTGGACGAGTCCGACTGGGCTGGCTGGAAAATCCTCACCGACAAAATCGGCGAGAAGACCCAGCTGGTAGGTGACGACCTGTTCGTGACCAACACCAAGATCCTGAAAGAAGGCATCGATAAGAAGATTGCCAACTCTATCCTGATCAAGTTCAACCAGATCGGCACCCTGACCGAAACCCTGGAAGCCATCCAGATGGCCAAGGCCGCTGGTTACACTGCCGTGATCTCGCACCGCTCCGGCGAAACCGAAGATTCGACCATTGCCGACCTGGCCGTGGGCACTGCAGCGGGCCAGATCAAGACCGGCTCCCTGTGCCGTTCGGATCGGGTATCCAAGTACAACCAACTGCTGCGTATCGAAGAGCAGTTGAACGGCAAGGCCAAGTACAACGGTCGCAGCGAATTCCGCGGTTGATCATCTACTGATGTAAAGTCAGCGGATTGTGGTGAAAAAATCGCAACGGCGATGGATTTGCCACTAATCTGATGCCTTATCAGCACAAGCCTGGGTCTTCCAGGCTTCGTGCTATCAGATGCTTCAAGTTTTGGCATGGCTGCCTTTTTCACTGGAAACCCGATATTCGATGCGCAGTCCCAATTGGTTGTTTCTCGTCTTGCTCCTGTTGCTGGCTGGCCTGCAGTACCGCCTTTGGGTGGGTAATGGCAGCCTGGCGCAAGTGGCCGAGCTGACTCAGCAGATCGCCGATCAGCACGCTGAGAACGAAGGCTTGCTGGAACGCAATCGGGTCATGGACGCAGAAGTCAGTGAGTTGAAAAAAGGCATGGAGACCGTTGAAGAGCGGGCTCGCCATGAGTTGGGCATGGTCAAGGACGGTGAAACCCTTTACCAGTTGGCTCAATGAATTCCTCGGTACCGGCCTTCTGGGCCGTGATTCCTGCCGCGGGCGTCGGTGCCCGTATGGCCGCGGACCGTCCCAAGCAATACTTGCAACTGGGCGGGCGCACTATTCTTGAACACAGCCTTGGCTGTTTCCTTGACCATCCTGGCCTTAAGGGGTTGGTGGTCAGTCTTGCTGTTGATGATCCCTTTTGGCCCAACCTTGAATGCGCGAGCGATGCGCGCATTCAGCGAGTCGAGGGCGGTGCCGAACGTTCTGGCTCAGTGTTGAATGCCTTGTTGCATTTGCATGCGCTGGGTGCGAACGAGGAAGATTGGGTGCTGGTCCACGATGCTGCGCGGCCCAACCTGAGCCGCGACGACCTCGACAAGCTGCTAGGCGAACTGGCGGATGATCCGGTAGGTGGTCTGCTGGCGGTCCCGGCGCGCGATACGTTGAAACGGGTCGACAAGCAGGGGCGTGTGGTTGAAACCGTAGATCGCAGTGTGATCTGGCAGGCGTATACGCCGCAGATGTTTCGCCTGGGTGCACTGCATCGTGCGCTGGCTGACAGCCTGGTGGCCGATGCGGTTATCACTGACGAAGCGTCGGCGATGGAGTGGGCGGGGTTAGCGCCGCGTCTGATTGAAGGTCGCTCCGACAACCTAAAGGTTACGCGCCCCGAAGATTTGGAATGGTTGCGTCAGCGTTGGGCTCACCGGCGCTTTTGATCTTCAAGCCCTCAAACCCGATACTCCGGCCGCTTGGCCAAGCCCTCCTTCAGATAGTCCACCAGCTTGCGCACCTTCGGCGACAGATGCCGCTGCTGCGGGTACAGCGCCCACACCGCCGTGTTCGGCGGCTGATGCGCATCCAGCAGGGAAATCAGCTCGCCGTTTTTCAAATGCTCCAGCACGTAATAATCCGGCAGCTGACACAACCCGACCCCCTGTAACGCCGCGTCCAGCACCGCTTGCCCACTGTTGCAGCGCCAGTTGCCCTGCACCCGCTGAGCAAACTCCCGTCCGTTCTGCTCCAGTTGCCACAGGTCGGAACTGCCGATCAGGCAATTATGCCGGCTTAATTCAGACAGGCTGTGTGGGCGACCGTAGCGTTCCACGTAGGACGGGGAGGCGCACAGGTACATGCGCCGTGGCGCCAGGCGTGCCGCGACCAGCCGCGAATCCTGTAGACGGCCAAGACGAATGGCCAGGTCGAGGCCTTCATGCACCAAATCGAGTTGGCGGTTGCTCAGTTCGATATCAATGCGCAGTTGCGGGTAGAGCGCCATGAATCGTGTCACCAGTGGCACGATAAACCGTTCGCCGTAGGCCACCGCGCACGTCATGCGCAGCATGCCCTTGGGTTCGCTGGTCAGGTCGCCGACTGCACGCAGTGCTTCTTCGCGCCCATCCTGCAGGCGCTGGCAATGTTGCAGGAATGTCTGCCCGGCTTCAGTCAACGTTACCCGCCGGGTGCTGCGGTATAGCAGGCGGGTCTGCAGACGCTCTTCGAGGCGAACGATTTGTCGGCTGACGTGCGACGAAGAAACGCCAAGGCGTTCCGCGGCCGCTGTGAACTGACTGCATTCCGCTACGGCCACAAACTCGTCAATGCCTTCCCAGCGATTTTCGGACATGTGTGATTATCCCTGTGCAGCAATAATGTTTTGCTTTTGTCCTGATTATTCACCGTAAGTCGATGTATTACACTCCTTGTCTCGTTTATTCACTGGAGTATCTATCCCCATGATCAAGTCACGCGCCGCCGTTGCCTTCGAGGCCAGGAAACCTCTTGAGATCGTTGAAGTCGACGTCGCCATGCCCAAGGCCGGTGAAGTCCTGCTGCGCGTAGTGGCCTCCGGGGTTTGTCATACCGATGCCTACACGCTGTCCGGTGCAGACCCGGAAGGCATCTTTCCATCGATCCTGGGACACGAAGGTGGCGCAGTAGTTGAAGCCATCGGCGAAGGCGTGACGTCGGTCGCTGTCGGCGATCATGTGATTCCGCTGTATACCCCGGAATGCCGCCAGTGCAAGTTCTGCCTGTCGGGCAAGACCAACCTGTGCCAGGCCATTCGCGCCACCCAGGGCAAAGGCCTGATGCCTGACGGCACCACGCGCTTTTCCTACAAGGGGCAGGAAATTTTCCACTACATGGGGACTTCGACTTTTTCCGAGTACACCGTGCTGCCGGAAATCTCCGTCGCCAAGATCGCCAAGGAAGCACCTCTGGAGAAAGTCTGCCTGCTGGGTTGCGGGGTCACCACCGGCATTGGTGCCGTGCTCAACACCGCCAAGGTAAAACCAGGTGATACCGTGGCTATCTTCGGCCTCGGCGGGATCGGTCTGTCTGCGATCATCGGTGCGGTCAAAGCCAAGGCCGGCCGGATCATTGCCATCGATATCAACCCGGCCAAGTTTGAAATCGCCAAGCAGCTGGGCGCCACCGACTGCGTCAATCCGAAAGACTTTGACCGTCCGATCCAGGAAGTCATCGTCGACATGACCGATGGAGGCGTCGACTTTTCCTTCGAATGCATCGGCAACGTGCAACTGATGCGCGCCGCGCTTGAGTGCTGCCACAAGGGCTGGGGCGAGTCGGTGATCATCGGCGTCGCCGGTGCAGGCCAGGAAATCGCCACCCGTCCATTCCAGCTGGTGACCGGTCGAGTCTGGCGCGGGTCGGCGTTCGGTGGGGTGCGTGGTCGTACCGAGTTGCCAAGCTACGTCGAAATGGCTGAAACCGGTGAAATCCCGCTGGATACTTTCATCACCCACACCATGGGCCTGGAAGATATCAACAAGGCTTTCGACCTGATGCACGAAGGCAAGAGCATCCGTAGCGTCATCCATTTCTGAGGTGGCTCATGAGCCTGGAAAATATCTCCTGCCAGAAAAGCTTCGGCGGCTGGCACAAACGCTACCGGCATCGTTCCGATGAGCTCGGATGCGACATGGTGTTCGCCGTGTACCTGCCGCCGCAAGCGGAGCAGGGCGGCAAGCTGCCCGTGCTGTACTGGCTGTCCGGCCTGACCTGCACCGATGAGAACTTCATGCAAAAGGCCGGTGCCATGCGCATGGCCGCGGAACTGGGGTTGATCATCGTCGCCCCGGACACCAGCCCTCGCGGTCCCGATGTGCCGGCCGATCCGGACGGCGCCTGGGATTTTGGCCTGGGTGCGGGTTTTTATCTGAATGCTACCCAGGCACCCTGGTCACGGCATTACCGGATGCATGACTATGTGGTGAAGGAACTGCCGGCGTTGGTCGAGGCGCATTTCCCGGCGTCGGACAAACGCGGCATCAGCGGTCACTCCATGGGCGGCCACGGTGCGCTGGTTTGCGCGTTGCGCAACCCGGGCCGCTATCAATCGGTGTCGGCGTTTTCACCGATCAACAATCCGATGGATTGTGCATGGGGCCAAAAAGCCTTCTCCCGTTACCTGGGAGAGGATCGGTCAAAGTGGCGCGAGTGGGATGCCTGTGCACTGATTGCCGAGGCTGACGAAAAGCTGCCACTGCTGGTTGACCAAGGTAATCGCGACGACTTCCTCGCCACCCAACTCAAGCCTGAAGCCCTGCAGCAGGCGGCCAAACTGGCTGGTCATCCGCTGACGTTGCGTTTGCAACCGGGCTACGACCACAGCTATTTCTTCATCGCCAGTTTCATTGACGACCACTTGCAGCATCACGGGCGTGCTCTAAACGCCTAATATCCTGCAAAGCAGGTAGAATCACGCCCTGACAAAATTCGGGGCGTTTTTTTTATGCGTATTGGCCACGGCTATGATGTGCACCGTTTCGCTGAAGGCGATTTCATTACTCTGGGCGGCGTGCGTATTGCACACGGCTTCGGGCTGCTCGCTCACTCCGACGGTGACGTCCTGCTGCACGCCTTGAGCGATGCCTTGCTTGGCGCTGCTGCGCTGGGCGATATCGGCAAGCACTTTCCCGACACTGACCCTACATTCAAGGGCGCGGACAGCCGTGTGCTGTTGCGTCACGTCGTCGGCCTGATCCACGCCAAGGGGTGGAAAGTCGGCAACGTCGACAACACCATCGTTGCCCAGGCACCGAAAATGGCCCCGCATATCGAATCGATGCGCGCGCTTATCGCCGCCGATCTTCAAGTTGAGCCGGACCAGGTGAACGTAAAAGCCACCACTACCGAAAAGCTGGGCTTTGTCGGACGCGAAGAGGGTATCGCCGTGCATTCCGTTGCCTTGTTGTTGCGCGCATGAACGAACTGCAACTGCTTGGCCCGCGGGCCTATGGTGAGGCGCTTGGCACTGCGGTACTCAAAGCCACTGCCGAAGATTTTCAGGTCGATGAAGTGCTCGACATCCCCCTCAGTGGCGAGGGTGAACATTTATGGATCTGGGTCGAGAAGCGCGGCCTGAACACCGAGGAAGCGGCACGGCGAATCGCCAAGGCTGCGGGCGTTTCGTTACGCACCGTCAGTTACGCGGGGCTCAAGGACCGTCAGGCGCTGACTCGCCAATGGTTCAGCGTGCAATTGCCGGGCAAGGCCGATCCCGACTTGTCGGCAGCCGAAAACGACACGTTGAAAATCCTCAAGACCGGTCGCCACAAACGCAAGCTGCAACGCGGTGCTCATTCGGCCAATGGCTTCACCTTGCGCCTGACCCAGTTCGCTGGCGACAAGGCGGCGATCGAACAGCGGCTGCAGTTGATCGGCAAACAAGGTGTCCCCAATTATTTTGGTACCCAGCGTTTCGGCTTCGACGGCGGCAACGTGGTCGATGCCCGTGCCTGGGCTGCGCGCAAGGCTTTGCCGGAGCAGCGCAACGTGCGCTCGCGCCTGCTCTCAACCGCCCGCAGTTTCCTGTTCAACCAGGTATTGGCGGCGCGAGTGGCCGACGGCACCTGGCAGCGTGCCCAGGTCGGCGACCTGCTGGCTTTCACTGACAGCCGCAGCTTCTTTCCGGCTGGCGAAGCTGAATGCAGCGACCCGCGCCTGGCGATTCTTGACCTGCATCCCACAGGTCCGCAGTGGGGTGAAGGTGACTCACCGGCCGCTGGGGTTGTCCATGAACTGGAGCAGGCAATCGCCACTCGCGAAGCAGACTTGCGCGATTGGCTGGTTAACGCCGGAATGAGCCACGAACGTCGCATCCTGCGACTGCCCATTGGTGGGTTGACGTGGCATTATCCCGAGCCTGACATTCTGCAACTGGAATTCGTCCTGCCGGCTGGATGCTTCGCCACTGTATTGGTGCGCGAACTTGTCGATCTGGTGCCGGTGGGGCAGACGGACAGCCCATGCGTATTCTGATTTCTAACGACGATGGGGTAACTGCGCCCGGACTCGCCGCGCTTTATGCTGCGCTGGCCGATTACACCGAGTGCGTGGTTATCGCCCCCGACCAGGACAAAAGCGGCGCCAGCAGCTCGCTGACGCTCGACCGTCCGTTGCACCCGCAAACCCTGGCCAATGGTTTTATCAGCCTCAACGGCACGCCTACCGATTGCGTGCACCTGGGCCTCAACGGCCTGCTGGAGCGCCAGCCGGACATGGTGGTTTCGGGGATCAACCTGGGCGCCAATCTTGGGGACGACGTGCTGTATTCCGGAACGGTTGCTGCGGCTCTCGAAGGACGTTTCCTGGAGCGTCCTTCCTTCGCGTTCTCCCTGGTCTCACGGCAGACGGAGAACCTTGCCACAGCGGCTTACTTTGCGCGCAAACTGGTAGAAGCCCACGCTGACCTCGACCTGCCCCCGCGCACGGTGCTGAACGTGAACATTCCGAATTTGCCCCTGGATCACATTCGCGGCATTCAGCTGACCCGCCTCGGCCATCGCGCCCGGGCTGCGGCACCGCTGAAAGTGGTCGACCCGCGTGGCAAGTCCGGTTACTGGATTGCAGCTGCCGGGGACGCCGAAGACGGTGGCCCGGGTACGGATTTCCACGCAGTGGTGCAAGGCTATGTGTCGATCACTCCACTGCAACTGGACCGAACCTTCAATGACGCCTTCAGAAATCTTGATGGCTGGCTGGAGGGCCTGCGCTAATGGCTCGTGAGCACGACGACATTCTGCGGCGCGGCATCGGCATGACTTCCCAGCGTACCCGCGAGCGCCTGATCCAGCGTCTGTATGACGAGGGCCTCTCCAACGCCAAGGTGCTGGAGGTGATTCGCCGTACACCGCGTCATCTGTTTGTCGATGAAGCACTGGCACACCGCGCTTATGAAGACACGGCGTTGCCGATCGGCCATAACCAGACCATCTCCCAGCCTTACATGGTCGCGCGCATGAGCGAGCTTCTGCTGGAAGCGGGGCCGCTGGACAAGGTCCTCGAGATTGGCACGGGTTCGGGTTATCAGACGGCGGTGCTGGCGCAGCTGGTCGAGCGAGTGTTCTCGGTGGAACGCATCAAGGTCCTGCAGGACCGGGCCAAGGAGCGCCTGGTCGAATTGAACCTGCGCAACGTGGTGTTTCGCTGGGGGGACGGCTGGGAAGGCTGGCCGGCGCTGGCGCCCTACAACGGAATAATTGTCACGGCGGTCGCGACAGATGTACCCCAGGCGTTGCTCGACCAGTTGGCGCCGGGTGGACGCCTGGTGATCCCGGTCGGCTCGGGGGAGGTCCAGCAATTGATGCTGATCGTCCGCGAAGAACAGGGTTTTTCCAGGCATGTACTGGGTGCTGTCCGGTTCGTGCCGTTGTTGAACGGGCCGCTGGCCTGAGCATTTGTTTAAACGCGCTGAATTCTATTCGATTGCTCATGTCTTACAGCGGCAACATCGGGTTAAACAGATTCATCGTCAGTGAGCAAACGTGTGCGGTAGTTCACTAAGGTAAAGCCGGCACGGCCCGTTATACTTGCGTCATTTCCTGCCGATACTTGGCAATTCAAATTTTCAGCCACCACAAAGGGAGCGGCGGGTGAGTCTCAAAGTCATTGCGCAGCGAATCGGTATCACGAGCTTTCAGCGCCTGGTGACTGGCCTTGTCTTGAGCACCTTGCTGGTCGGATGCTCCAGCAACAAATCGAGCGACGTACGCGTCGTCGATCGCAACAACGGCGTGGCTCAACGGCCGGCAGTAACGACGGGCCAGTACGTCGTGCGACCCAAGGACACCCTGTTCTCCATCGCCTTCCGCTACGGCTGGGACTACAAGGCCCTGGCTGCGCGCAACAACATTCCGGCGCCATACACCATCCATCCGGGTCAGACGATTCGCTTCGATGGGCGCACCGGTTCAACGGCTTCAACAGTTTCCAGTTCTTCGAATTCAACGCCTTCATCGTCGAGTAAAACGACGGTTTTCAAGCGTCCGGTAAATGGCTCTGGGCCAACGACTGCAGTGGTTGTACCGTCCGTCGCGAACAAGCCGGCAGCCGCTCCACTGCCTCCGGCAGGCCCAGCCCCGACCGGCTGGGGATGGCCATCTAATGGCATTCTTATTGGAAAATTCTCTTCAAACGGGAGTTTGAATAAAGGAATTGATATCGCCGGAGATTTGGGACAGCCTGTTTTAGCTGCGTCTGATGGGACGGTGGTATACGCCGGGAGTGGCTTAAGGGGCTACGGCGAATTAGTCATCATCAAACACAGCGATACCTACGTCAGTGCCTACGGACATAACCGCAGGCTGTTGGTTCGGGAGGGGCAGCAGGTCAAGGTCGGACAGACAATTGCCGAAATGGGGTCAACGGGTACAGACCGGGTGAAATTGCATTTTGAGATTCGCCGCCAAGGTAAACCTGTAGATCCGCTGCAGTTCCTGCCACGTCGTTGATTTGTTACCAGCCTGTTCCGTCACGTAGAGGGAACAGGCTCCAGCGTTGCCAAGGATAAAGGCGTCGCTTGAGCTTGAGGTCGAACTCACCAAAGGACTATAACAATGGCTCTCAGTAAAGAAGTGCCGGAGTTTGACATCGACGATGAGGTTCTCCTGATGGAGACCGACGTCGTTGCGGATGCGATGTCGAATGATGAAGGGGCAGCTACACCTTCCGTTCGGACAAAATCCAAACACTCCACGTCGTTGAAGCAACACAAGTACATTGACTACACGCGTGCACTCGATGCCACGCAGCTGTACCTCAATGAAATCGGCTTTTCCCCTCTGTTATCCCCCGAAGAAGAAGTTCATTTTGCGCGATTGTCGCAAAGTGGGGATCCGGCTGGGCGCAAGCGCATGATTGAGAGCAACTTGCGGCTGGTGGTGAAAATCGCCCGACGCTACGTCAATCGTGGCTTGTCACTGCTGGACCTGATCGAAGAGGGCAACCTCGGACTCATTCGGGCGGTAGAGAAGTTCGACCCTGAACGCGGCTTCCGCTTTTCGACCTACGCCACCTGGTGGATTCGTCAGACCATCGAACGCGCGATAATGAACCAGACCCGGACCATCCGGTTGCCGATTCATGTGGTCAAGGAGCTGAATGTTTACTTGCGGGCAGCCCGGGAACTGACGCAAAAACTTGATCATGAACCTTCACCCGAAGAAATCGCCAACCTGCTGGAAAAACCGGTGGGCGAGGTCAAGCGCATGCTGGGCTTGAACGAGCGGGTTTCTTCGGTCGACGTCTCGCTGGGTCCGGATTCGGATAAAACCTTGCTGGACACGCTTACCGATGACCGTCCGACCGATCCCTGTGAACTGCTGCAGGACGACGACCTTTCCCAGAGCATTGATCAGTGGCTGTCCGAGCTGACCGACAAGCAACGCGAGGTGGTGATTCGCCGCTTCGGCCTGCGCGGTCACGAGAGCAGCACGCTGGAAGATGTGGGCCTGGAAATTGGCCTCACCCGTGAGCGGGTCAGGCAGATACAGGTTGAAGGTCTCAAGCGTCTTCGGGAGATCCTGGAGAAGAACGGCTTGTCGAGCGAGTCGCTGTTTCAATAAGCGCAATGCAGGCAGGCAGCGAAAAGCCCCGACTGGTTCGGGGTTTTTTGTTGGCTGGGATTTGAATCGGCGGGAGGCTCGGTTTTGCAGTCAGCTGGCGTAAGTCTTTGCTTACTCTGTTGTAAGTGTTCGTTATTTTTACAGGTAGACAGTTGGG
>NZ_JZRI01000008.1:0-135864 GCF_000952175.1 Pseudomonas sp. ES3-33
AGTGAAACGATGCATCGCCGATGGTAGTGTGGGGTTTCCCCATGTGAGAGTAGGTCATCGTCAAGATTAAATTCCGAAACCCCTATCTGCGTATGCAGGTAGGGGTTTTGTTTTTGTCCGCAGGAAAGTTCAGGCCTTCGTGTTTCTATGCAATCGCTCGGTGCATGGCTATCATGCGGGCCTCATTGTGAGGCGAGACTTGCATGCTGACGTTGTTGAAGCTTCTTAAGGATGGCCGGTTCCATTCTGGCCAGGCCCTTGGCATCGCCCTGGGTGTCAGTCGTAGTGCGGTTTGGAAGCAGCTCCAGCTCCTGGAAGCTGAGTTGGGCTTATCCATCCACAAAGTGCGCGGTCGCGGTTATCAACTGGCTGCGCCATTGACGCTGCTCGACCCTGTCAGCATCCGCGAGGCGGCTCCTTCCTGCGAATGGCCCACCCTGGTCTTTGACTCCATAGACTCGACAAATGCCGAGGCCTTGCGCGCGATCGAGCGTGGCCAGGCCGCACCATTCCTGGTGGTTGCCGAACGGCAGACGGCCGGGCGAGGGCGTCGCGGACGCAAGTGGGTCAGCCCTTTTGCCGAAAACGTCTATTACAGCCTTGTGTTGCGCATCGACGGTGGAATGCGGCAGCTGGAAGGACTCAGTCTGGTTGTAGGCCTGGCAGTGATGCAGGCCCTGCGTGAGCTCGGAGTTTCGGCTGCAGGTCTTAAATGGCCAAACGACGTATTGGTCGGGCAGAAAAAAATCGCCGGCATACTTCTGGAGCTGGTGGGCGATCCCGCTGACGTATGCCACGTAGTGCTAGGCGTTGGAATCAATGTAAACATGCAGATGACTGATGAGGTTGATCAGCAATGGACGTCGATGCGTCTCGAGACCGGCAAGGTGTTCGATCGCAACCATCTCGTCGCAGCCCTGGGTTTGAAGCTGCAGGGTTATTTGCACCGTCATCAGACCGATGGGTTTGCTGCCATCCAGTCGGAGTGGGAGCAGAATCATCTGTGGCAGGGGCGCGCCGTATCGCTGATTGCCGGGGTCAACCAGATAGATGGCGAAGTGCTGGGTATCGATAAACAAGGTGCTTTGCGCTTGAAGGTGGGTGGTGTGGAAAAAGTCTTTAGCGGTGGTGAGCTCAGCCTGAGGTTGCGTGATGATTCTTGAGCTCGACTGCGGAAACAGTTTTATCAAATGGCGCGTGCTGGGTGTGGGCGGCGGTATGACGGTCGGAGAGGGGGTCGTTGACTCGGATCTGGCGTTGCTCGAGAGCCTGAATGCCATCGTGAGCCTGTCATTGACCTATTGCCGGCTGGTAAGCGTCAGGACCACCGAAGAAACCGGTGCATTGACCGCCTTGCTCAAGAGTGCTTATGGCGTGTCAGTTGCCTGCGCTGCGCCCTCTCGCGAAATGTCCGGTGTTCGTAACGGCTATGAAGAATACGAGCGCTTGGGGCTCGACCGTTGGCTGGCGATGCTGGGTGGATTCCATCTGGCGTCGGGCTCGTGTCTTGTGCTCGACTTCGGTACAGCCGTTACCGCTGACTTTATAGACAGCGACGGCGAGCATCTCGGTGGCTTCATCTGTCCGGGGATGCCCTTGATGCGCAATCAGCTGCGCACCCACACGCGCAAGATACGGTATGGCGACATCGCAGCCGAGCGCGCGTTGGAAAGCCTTGCTCCTGGTCGCACCACCGTCGAAGCGGTAGAGCGCGGCTGCTCGTTGATGCTCAGGGGATTCGTGCTTACGCAATTGGAGATGGCGCGCAGTTACTGGGGTGAAGACTTTGTGGTTTTTCTCACGGGTGGGGACGCAAGTCTTGTCTCGGGCGTCGTCCCTGAAGCCCGCGTGGTTCCAGATCTGGTGTTTGTGGGCCTGGCGATGGCGTGCCCTTTGAGTTGAGGTATTTATGCGTTGGTTGTTCCTGCTACTGCTAGTGCTCAATGTTTTCTATTACATCTGGCATCAACAAGAAGCCCCCTTGCGCGCCAAGGATGTGACGCCTTTGAGCCTGTATCGTGGTTCGCAGCAGGATATTCGCCTGCTGAGCGAATCCACCGACGCCGCGCGGGACAAGGCCAAGGCTGTTCAGCCTGATAGCGGGTGCCTGTATGTAGGCGGCTATTCGCGGCAGGACGTGGCTCAGGCCGTCGAGCGAAGATTGACTGGCATGGAGATCAAGTTCCAGGCCTTGCCGCGCGACCTCCCGGATGCGCCTGGTTACTGGGTGCGGATCGCACCTGAAAGCCGACGCTGGCTGGATGATGTGCAGTTGCAAAACCTTTCCAGAGAATTCAATGAGTTAAAACATAAAATAATGCCGTGCGAGGGGGTTGCACAGGCGGATTAGTTTGCATAGAATGGCGCCCGCTTCGCAGTGAAGACCTTTAAAGGTCAACGCAGCGGAACGAGGTCAACGCAGCTAACCTCAGGTTTTTAATGAGAAAATGCTTGACAGAAGGCTGGCATGATATAGAATGCCGGCTCGCTTAGGAGGGGTTCCCGAGCGGCCAAAGGGATCAGACTGTAAATCTGACGTCTACGACTTCGAAGGTTCGAATCCTTCCCCCTCCACCATTTTTAGCGAGAGTTGCAAGCTCGCGGGTATAGTTTAGTGGTAGAACCTCAGCCTTCCAAGCTGATGATGCGGGTTCGATTCCCGCTACCCGCTCCACGTTTGCAGATCTTGCACAGTGTTACGCTCTTGTAGCTCAGTTGGTAGAGCACACCCTTGGTAAGGGTGAGGTCAGCGGTTCAAATCCGCTCAAGAGCTCCATATAACAAGGCAGATATGAAAATATCTGCCTTTGTTTTAATGGCTTGTTTGACTTGTAACATTCTTCTCCTGAGGGTGATTTCGATGGCTAAGGAAAAGTTCGAACGTAATAAGCCGCACGTCAACGTAGGCACCATTGGTCACGTCGATCACGGCAAAACTACTCTGACTGCAGCCTTGACCCGCGTCTGCTCCGAAGTGTTCGGTTCGGCAAAGGTTGACTTCGACAAGATCGATAGCGCCCCAGAAGAAAAAGCTCGTGGTATTACCATCAACACCGCTCACGTTGAGTACGATTCGGCCGTGCGTCACTACGCACACGTTGACTGCCCTGGTCACGCCGACTACGTAAAAAACATGATCACCGGTGCTGCACAGATGGATGGTGCGATTCTGGTTTGCTCGGCCGCTGATGGTCCGATGCCGCAAACCCGTGAGCACATTCTCCTGTCGCGCCAGGTAGGCGTTCCGTACATCGTTGTCTTCCTGAACAAGGCTGACATGGTAGATGACGCGGAGCTGCTTGAGTTGGTTGAAATGGAAGTGCGAGACCTGTTGAGCACCTACGATTTCCCAGGTGATGACACTCCAATCATCATTGGTTCGGCGCTGATGGCGTTGAATGGTCAAGACGACAACGAGATGGGCACCACTGCCGTCAAGAAGCTGGTCGAGACTCTGGATAGCTACATTCCGCAGCCTGAGCGTGCTATTGATAAGCCGTTCCTGATGCCGATCGAGGACGTGTTCTCGATCTCCGGTCGCGGTACTGTTGTGACTGGTCGTGTTGAGCGTGGCATTGTTCGCATCCAGGAAGAAGTTGAGATCGTTGGTCTGCGTGACACGGTCAAGACTACGTGCACGGGTGTAGAGATGTTTCGCAAGCTGCTCGACGAAGGTCGTGCAGGTGAGAACTGCGGCGTATTGCTGCGTGGTACCAAGCGTGATGATGTTGAGCGTGGCCAGGTATTGGTCAAGCCCGGCACCGTCAAGCCGCATACCAAGTTCACAGCTGAAGTTTATGTTCTGAGCAAGGAAGAAGGTGGTCGTCATACGCCGTTCTTCAAAGGCTACCGTCCACAGTTCTACTTCCGTACGACTGATGTGACTGGTAACTGCGAGCTGCCAGAAGGAGTTGAGATGGTTATGCCGGGTGATAACGTTCAGATGACCGTTACCCTGATCAAAACCATCGCGATGGAAGATGGTCTGCGTTTCGCTATTCGTGAGGGCGGTCGTACCGTCGGCGCGGGTGTCGTGGCAAAAGTCATCGAGTAAGTTGTTGTAATGTCTTTTTCAGGCCGGCATAATGGTCGGCCTGATTTTGTTTTAGGTCAGTAGCTCAATTGGCAGAGCGACGGTCTCCAAAACCGTAGGTTGGGGGTTCGATTCCCTCCTGACCTGCCAGATTCACTTGGTGGGTTTGGCTTTCTTTTCACAGGATCTTCATAGATGACTCCTAAAGCTGAAGCTCAAGGCTCTCGCTTCGATCTGCTCAAGTGGCTAGTAGTAGTCGCTTTGGTGGTTGTTGGCGTTGTTGGCAATCAGTATTACTCTGCTTCGCCGATCCTGTACCGCGTACTGGCACTGCTTGCCATTGCTGCTGTAGCTGCCTTTGTAGGCCTGCAGACAGCTAAGGGCAAGTCTTTCTTTGTACTGGTAAAGGAAGCTCGCACTGAGATTCGTAAAGTCGTATGGCCAACTCGCCAAGAAACCACACAGACCACGTTGATCGTAGTGGCTGTTGTTCTGGTTATGGCGTTGCTGTTGTGGGGTCTTGATTCCCTGCTCGGCTGGCTTGTTTCCTTGATTGTCGGCTAAGGGTGTCCCGTGGCTAAGCGTTGGTACGTTGTGCATGCTTACTCCGGTTACGAGAAGCATGTCATGCGCTCGTTGGTAGAGCGCGTAAAGCTGGCTGGCATGGAAGATGGCTTCGGCGAAATTCTGGTTCCCACTGAAGAAGTGGTTGAAATGCGTAATGGCCAGAAACGCAAAAGCGAGCGCAAGTTCTTCCCAGGTTATGTGCTGGTCCAGATGGACATGAACGAGGGTACTTGGCACTTGGTCAAGGATACTCCTCGGGTGATGGGTTTCATCGGCGGTACTGCTGATAAACCTGCGCCGATCACCGATAAAGAGGCAGAAGCGATTCTGCGTCGCGTTGCTGATGGTAGCGACAAGCCGAAGCCGAAGACGTTGTTCGAGCCAGGCGAGTCGGTACGGGTCAACGACGGGCCGTTTGCTGATTTTACTGGCACGGTCGAAGAAGTTAACTACGAAAAGAGCCGGATCCAAGTGGCAGTGCTCATTTTCGGTCGCTCTACTCCGGTAGAGCTAGAGTTCAGCCAGGTCGAAAAGGTCTAGCTGGGCAAGCATCCCAACCCCGCAGCCTTAGGCTGTGGGGTTTTGTCGTCACTGGGATAAACGCGCAAGTAACCGGGGAGCCTTTCGAGGCGTTTGAACCCGTAATTGGAGTGCCTCATGGCCAAGAAGATTACCGCTTACATCAAGCTGCAAGTGAAGGCCGCTCAGGCTAACCCAAGCCCACCTGTTGGTCCTGCACTGGGTCAGCACGGCGTGAACATCATGGAATTCTGCAAAGCTTTCAACGCCCGTACCCAGGGTATTGAGCCAGGCCTGCCGACTCCAGTGATCATCACTGTCTACAGCGACCGTAGCTTCACTTTCGAAACCAAATCCACTCCTGCTTCGGTTCTGCTGAAGAAGGCGGCTGGTCTGACTAGCGGTTCCGCTCGTCCGAACACCGTTAAGGTTGGCACCGTGACTCGTGCTCAGCTGGAAGAAATCGCGAAAACCAAAAACGCGGATCTGACTGCAGCTGATATGGATGCGGCCGTGCGCACTATCGCCGGTTCTGCTCGTAGCATGGGCCTTAACGTGGAGGGTGTGTAATGGCTAAGTTGACCAAGCGTCAAAAGGCTATCGCCGGCAAAATCGAAGCAGGCAAGTCCTACAACTTTGTAGACGCTGCTGCTCTGCTGGCTGAGCTGTCGACTGTCAAGTTCAGCGAGTCGTTCGACGTTGCTGTGAACCTGGGCGTTGACCCGCGTAAATCCGACCAGGTCGTTCGTAGCGCTACTGTGCTGCCGCACGGTACTGGCAAGACCGTTCGCGTAGCTGTGTTCACCCAGGGTCCAGCTGCTGAGGCCGCTCTGGCTGCCGGCGCTGACCGTGTAGGTATGGACGACCTGGCTGCCGAAATGAAAGGCGGCGACCTGAACTATGACGTTGTTATCGCATCCCCGGATGCAATGCGCGTTGTTGGTCAGTTGGGTCAGATCCTCGGTCCACGTGGCCTGATGCCTAACCCTAAAGTCGGCACCGTAACACCAGACGTAGCTACCGCGGTTAAAAACGCCAAGGCTGGTCAGGTTCGTTATCGCACCGACAAAAACGGCATCATCCACACTTCCGTTGGCAAAGTCGGCTTCGACGCCGTCAAGCTGAAGGAAAACGTTGAAGCCCTGATCGCTGATCTGAAGCGTATCAAGCCAGCTTCCTCGAAAGGCATTTACGTCAAGCGCGTTACCCTGAGCACCACTATGGGCCCAGGTCTGGTCATCGACCAAGGGTCGCTCGACGCGTAAGACACAGGTTGGCGCAAGTGATTGCGCCAATTGAAAGATTGGGGTCCCTGCCTGGCGGGGGCTATCCAAGACCGTAGGCGACGCAAGTCTTAAACCTCAAGCCTACGCAGATGGTGCTCCCGGTTCCTTACCGAATCAGACACCAAAACGACATCCGGCCTCGGTTGGATGAAACGGTAACAAGCAGGAGTTAAACCCGTGGCAATTAAACTCGAAGACAAGAAGGCCATCGTCGCTGAAGTCAACGAGGCTGCCCAAGTTGCCCTGTCTGCTGTTGTGGCTGATGCCCGCGGCGTGACAGTTGGCGCTATGACCGGACTCCGTAAAGAGG
The DNA here is from genome assembly GCF_000952175.1 of Pseudomonas sp. ES3-33. NCBI lineage: Bacteria > Pseudomonadati > Pseudomonadota > Gammaproteobacteria > Pseudomonadales > Pseudomonadaceae > Pseudomonas > Pseudomonas sp. ES3-33. Next base: position 6,716 of record NZ_JZRI01000008.1, read on the forward strand.
CTCGTGAAGCTGGCGTTTACGTACGTGTTGTACGTAACACCCTGCTCAAGCGCGCCGTTGCTGGCACTCCATATGACGTGCTCAACGACGTGTTCACTGGCCCGACCTTGATTGCATTCTCCAAAGATCATCCGGGCGCTGCTGCTCGTATTTTCAAGGAATTCGCAAAAGGTCAGGATAAGTTCGAGATCAAGGCAGCTGCGTTCGAGGGCAAGTTCCTCGCAGCTAATCAGATCGACGTACTGGCAAGCCTGCCGACCCGTGACGAAGCAATTTCTCAGCTGATGAGCGTGATTCAAGGCGCAACCAGCAAATTGGCTCGTACTCTGGCGGCACTTCGCGACCAGAAAGAAGCAGCTGCAGCCTAAGGCTAAGCGACTCCTTTCAGCGTTTATTGTTTATTTCGATGGCCGCGTAGGCTGTCACCCCAATACAGGAATTTATAGTCATGTCTCTGACTAACGACCAAATCATCGAAGCAATCGGCGAAAAATCCGTTCTGGAAATCGTTGAGCTGATCAAGGCCATGGAAGAGAAGTTCGGCGTTTCCGCTGCCGCTGCTTCCGCTGGTCCAGCTGCTGTTGCTGCCGTTGTTGAAGAACAAACTGAATTCAACGTCATGCTGCTGGAAGCTGGCGAGAAGAAAGTTAACGTGATCAAGGCAGTACGTGAACTGACCGGTCTGGGCCTGAAAGAAGCCAAGGCAGTAGTTGACGGCGCTCCTGGCGTTGTTCTGGAAGCCGTATCGAAAGATGCAGCTGACAAAGCTAAAGCCACTCTGGAAGAAGCAGGCGCTAAAGTCGAGCTGAAGTAAGCATCGACCTTGCGTCTCCAGCCCGAGCGTTAAGCGAAAGGCTGATGGCTGGTGGCTCTTGCCACCGGCCTTTTTCCGTTATTGGCAACCGACTGGGTCGGTGCTGGTAACGAGCTGTAACCACCCGATGCGGTGGCGCAAACCATGGGGTTTGCACGATTTTCTGGCTGCTCCCGTCGGGAGGGGCCAAACAAGCAGGTGACCAAGCTGGGGAACGCTGATGGCTTACTCATATACTGAGAAAAAACGTATCCGCAAGGACTTTAGCAAGTTGCCGGACGTCATGGATGTGCCGTATCTCCTGGCAATCCAGCTGGATTCGTATCGTGAATTCTTGCAGGCGGGAGCGACTAAAGATCAGTTCCGCGACGTGGGCCTGCATGCGGCCTTCAAATCCGTTTTCCCGATCATCAGCTACTCCGGCAATGCTGCGCTGGAGTACGTCGGTTATCGCCTGGGCGAACCGGCATTTGATGTCAAAGAATGCGTATTGCGCGGTGTGACTTACGCCGTACCTTTGCGGGTAAAAGTGCGCCTGATCATTTTCGACAAAGAATCGTCGAACAAAGCGATCAAGGACATCAAAGAGCAAGAAGTCTACATGGGTGAAATCCCCCTGATGACTGAAAACGGTACCTTCGTAATCAACGGTACCGAGCGTGTAATCGTTTCCCAGCTGCACCGTTCCCCGGGCGTGTTCTTCGACCACGACCGCGGCAAGACGCATAGCTCCGGCAAACTGCTGTACTCCGCGCGCATCATTCCTTACCGCGGTTCGTGGCTGGACTTCGAGTTCGACCCGAAAGACTGCGTATTCGTGCGTATCGACCGTCGTCGCAAGCTGCCTGCATCGGTACTGCTGCGCGCGCTCGGCTATACCACTGAAGAAGTGCTCGACGCGTTCTACACCACCAACGTTTTCCACCTGAGCGGCGAAACCCTCAGTCTGGAACTGATTGCTTCGCGTCTGCGTGGTGAAATCGCTGTTCTTGATATTCAGGACGAGAAGGGCAAGGTCATCGTTGAAGCGGGTCGCCGTATTACTGCGCGCCACATCAACCAGATCGAAAAAGCCGGTCTCAAGACCCTGGAAGTGCCTCTGGACTACGTCCTGGGTCGCACTACCGCCAAGGCCATCGTGCATCCGGCAACCGGCGAAATCCTGGCAGAGTGCAACACCGAGTTGAACACCGAGATCCTGGCAAAAATTGCCAAGGCCCAGGTTGTTCGCATCGAAACTCTGTACACCAACGATATCGACTGCGGTCCGTTCGTCTCCGACACCCTGAAGATCGACTCCACCAGCAACCAATTGGAAGCGCTGGTCGAGATCTATCGCATGATGCGTCCAGGCGAGCCGCCAACCAAGGATGCTGCCGAGACCCTGTTCAACAACCTGTTCTTCAGCCCTGAGCGCTATGACCTGTCTGCGGTCGGCCGGATGAAGTTCAACCGTCGTATCGGTCGTACCGAGATCGAAGGTTCGGGCGTGTTGTGCAAGGAAGATATCGTCGCGGTTCTGAAGACTCTGGTCGACATCCGTAACGGTAAAGGCATCGTCGATGACATCGACCACCTGGGTAACCGTCGTGTTCGCTGCGTTGGCGAAATGGCCGAGAACCAGTTCCGCGTTGGCCTGGTACGTGTTGAGCGTGCGGTCAAAGAGCGTCTGTCGATGGCTGAAAGCGAAGGCCTGATGCCGCAAGACCTGATCAACGCCAAGCCTGTGGCTGCGGCGGTGAAAGAGTTCTTCGGTTCCAGCCAGCTGTCCCAGTTCATGGACCAGAACAACCCGCTGTCCGAGATTACCCACAAGCGTCGTGTGTCTGCACTCGGCCCTGGCGGTCTGACTCGTGAGCGTGCCGGCTTTGAAGTTCGTGACGTACACCCGACTCACTACGGTCGTGTATGCCCGATTGAAACGCCGGAAGGTCCGAACATCGGTCTGATCAACTCCCTGGCCGCCTATGCGCGCACCAACCAGTACGGCTTCCTCGAAAGCCCGTACCGTGTGGTGAAAGACGCTCTGGTCACTGACGAGATCGTGTTCCTGTCCGCCATCGAAGAAGCTGATCACGTGATCGCTCAGGCTTCGGCCACGATGAACGACAAGAAAATGCTGGTCGACGAATTGGTAGCTGTTCGTCACTTGAACGAGTTCACCGTCAAGGCGCCGGAAGACGTCACCTTGATGGACGTTTCGCCGAAGCAGGTAGTTTCGGTTGCAGCGTCGCTGATCCCGTTCCTCGAGCACGATGACGCCAACCGTGCGTTGATGGGTTCGAACATGCAGCGTCAAGCTGTACCAACCCTGCGCGCTGACAAGCCGCTGGTCGGTACCGGCATGGAGCGTAACGTAGCCCGTGACTCCGGCGTTTGCGTCGTGGCTCGTCGTGGCGGCGTGATCGACTCCGTTGATGCCAGCCGTATCGTGGTTCGTGTTGCTGATGACGAAGTTGAAACCGGCGAAGCTGGTGTCGACATCTACAACCTGACCAAATACACCCGCTCCAACCAGAACACCTGCATCAACCAGCGTCCGCTGGTACGTAAGGGTGATCGGGTTCAGCGCAGCGACATCATGGCTGACGGTCCGTCCACCGACATGGGTGAACTGGCGCTGGGTCAGAACATGCGCATCGCGTTCATGGCCTGGAACGGTTACAACTTCGAAGACTCCATCTGCCTGTCCGAGCGTGTTGTTCAGGAAGACCGCTTCACCACGATCCACATTCAGGAACTGACCTGTGTGGCACGTGACACCAAGCTTGGGCCAGAGGAAATCACTGCAGACATCCCGAACGTGGGTGAAGCTGCACTGAACAAGCTGGACGAAGCCGGTATCGTTTACGTAGGTGCTGAAGTAGGCGCAGGCGACATTCTGGTAGGTAAGGTCACTCCGAAAGGCGAGACCCAACTGACCCCGGAAGAAAAACTGCTGCGTGCGATCTTCGGTGAAAAAGCCAGCGACGTTAAAGACACCTCCCTGCGTGTGCCTACCGGCACCAAGGGTACCGTCATCGACGTACAGGTCTTCACTCGTGACGGCGTTGAGCGTGATGCTCGTGCACTGTCCATCGAGAAGACTCAGCTCGACGAGATCCGCAAGGATCTGAACGAAGAGTTCCGTATCGTTGAAGGCGCGACTTTCGAACGTCTGCGCTCCGCCCTGGTAGGCCACAAGGCTGAAGGCGGCGCTGGTCTGAAGAAAGGTCAGGACATCACCGACGAAGTACTCGACGGTCTTGAGCATGGTCAGTGGTTCAAACTGCGCATGGCTGAAGATGCTCTGAACGAGCAGCTCGAGAAGGCTCAGGCCTACATCGTTGATCGTCGCCGTCTGCTGGACGACAAGTTCGAAGACAAGAAGCGCAAACTGCAGCAGGGCGATGACCTGGCTCCAGGCGTGCTGAAAATCGTCAAGGTTTACCTGGCAATCCGTCGCCGCATTCAGCCGGGCGACAAGATGGCCGGTCGTCACGGTAACAAAGGTGTGGTCTCCGTGATCATGCCGGTTGAAGACATGCCGCACGATGCCAATGGCACCCCGGTCGACGTCGTCCTCAACCCGTTGGGCGTACCTTCGCGTATGAACGTTGGTCAGATCCTCGAAACCCATCTGGGCCTCGCGGCCAAAGGTCTGGGCGAGAAGATCAACCGGATGATCGAAGAGCAGCGTAAAGTTGCTGAACTTCGCACCTTCCTCGACGAGATCTACAACCAGATCGGCGGTCGTAACGAAGACCTGGACAGCTTCTCCGACCAGGAAATCCTGGATCTGGCGAAGAACCTGCGCGGCGGCGTTCCAATGGCCACTCCAGTGTTCGACGGCGCCAAGGAAAGCGAAATCAAGGCCATGCTGAAACTGGCAGACCTGCCAGAAAGCGGCCAGATGCAGCTGACCGACGGCCGTACCGGCAACAAGTTCGAGCGCCCGGTTACTGTTGGCTACATGTACATGCTGAAGCTGAACCACTTGGTAGACGACAAGATGCACGCTCGTTCTACCGGTTCGTACAGCCTGGTTACCCAGCAGCCGCTGGGTGGTAAGGCACAGTTCGGTGGTCAGCGTTTCGGGGAGATGGAGGTCTGGGCACTGGAAGCATACGGTGCTGCTTACACTCTGCAAGAAATGCTCACAGTGAAGTCGGACGATGTGAACGGCCGTACCAAGATGTACAAAAACATCGTGGATGGCGATCACCGTATGGAGCCGGGCATGCCCGAGTCCTTCAACGTGTTGATCAAGGAAATTCGTTCCCTCGGCATCGATATCGATCTGGAAACCGAATAACACGTGACGCGAATCGAGAGCGGGGCAGGATTGCCCGCTCTCTGCTCCGCCAGGAGGAAAGGCCTTGAAAGACCTACTGAATTTGCTGAAAAACCAGGGTCAAGTCGAAGAGTTCGACGCCATCCGTATTGGATTGGCATCGCCTGAGATGATCCGTTCGTGGTCGTTCGGTGAAGTTAAAAAGCCGGAAACCATCAACTACCGTACGTTCAAACCTGAACGTGACGGCCTGTTCTGCGCCAAGATCTTTGGCCCGGTAAAGGATTACGAGTGCCTGTGCGGTAAGTACAAGCGCTTGAAGCACCGTGGTGTGATCTGCGAGAAGTGCGGCGTTGAAGTCGCGCTGGCCAAGGTTCGTCGTGAGCGCATGGCGCACATCGAGCTTGCGTCCCCGGTGGCCCACATCTGGTTCCTGAAATCGCTGCCGTCGCGTATCGGTTTGCTGATGGACATGACCCTGCGTGATATCGAACGCGTTCTCTACTTCGAGAGCTATGTCGTTATCGATCCAGGCATGACCACCCTTGAAAAAGGTCAGCTGCTCAACGACGAGCAGTACTTCGAAGCGCTGGAAGAGTTCGGCGACGATTTCGATGCCCGCATGGGTGCCGAAGCTGTCCGTGAACTGCTGCACGCTATCGACCTGGAGCACGAGATTGGCCGCCTGCGTGAAGAAATTCCGCAAACCAACTCCGAAACCAAGATCAAGAAACTGTCCAAGCGTCTGAAGTTGATGGAAGCCTTCCAGGGTTCCGGCAACCTTCCAGAATGGATGGTGCTGACCGTTCTGCCGGTTCTGCCGCCAGATCTGCGTCCACTGGTCCCGCTGGATGGCGGTCGCTTCGCGACTTCCGACCTCAACGATCTGTATCGTCGAGTGATCAACCGTAACAACCGTTTGAAGCGCCTGCTTGATCTGTCCGCTCCGGACATCATCGTGCGCAACGAAAAGCGTATGTTGCAGGAAGCTGTCGATGCACTGCTCGACAACGGTCGTCGTGGCCGCGCTATCACCGGTTCGAACAAGCGTCCTCTGAAATCCCTGGCTGACATGATCAAGGGTAAGCAGGGTCGTTTCCGTCAGAACTTGCTCGGTAAGCGTGTTGACTACTCCGGTCGTTCGGTAATTACCGTAGGTCCGACCCTGCGTCTGCACCAGTGCGGTCTGCCGAAGAAAATGGCTCTCGAGCTGTTCAAGCCGTTCATTTTCGGCAAGCTGGAAATGCGTGGTCTCGCTACCACCATCAAAGCTGCCAAGAAGATGGTCGAGCGCGAGCTGCCTGAGGTTTGGGACGTTCTCGCTGAAGTGATCCGTGAACACCCGGTTCTCCTCAACCGTGCACCGACCCTTCACCGTCTGGGTATCCAGGCGTTTGAACCGGTACTGATCGAAGGTAAGGCTATCCAGCTGCACCCTCTGGTCTGTGCTGCGTACAACGCCGACTTCGACGGCGACCAAATGGCCGTGCACGTACCGCTGACGCTGGAAGCCCAGTTGGAAGCGCGTGCGTTGATGATGTCGACCAACAACATTCTGTCGCCAGCCAACGGTGAGCCAATCATCGTTCCGTCGCAGGACGTTGTATTGGGTCTGTACTACATGACTCGTGAGGCGATCAACGCCAAGGGCGAAGGTCGTGTGTTCGCGGATCTGCAGGAAGTTGACCGTGTGTTCCGTGCCGGCGAAGCCGCACTGCACGCCAAGGTCAAAGTGCGGATCCACGAAACCGTTAACGACCGTGATGGCGGCAGCGTCAAGAACACCCGTATCGTCGACACCACTGTCGGCCGTGCGCTGTTGTTCCAGGTTGTTCCACCTGGCCTGTCGTACGATGTCGTCAACCAGCCGATGAAGAAAAAAGCGATCTCCAAGCTGATCAACCAGTGCTACCGCGTGGTTGGTTTGAAAGAGACCGTGATCTTCGCTGACCAGTTGATGTACACCGGTTTTGCCTATTCGACCATTTCCGGCGTTTCCATCGGTGTTAACGACTTCGTTATCCCGGATGAAAAAGCCCGCATCATCAATGCTGCTACTGATGAAGTGAAAGAGATCGAAAGTCAGTACGCCTCCGGCCTGGTAACCCAGGGCGAGAAGTACAACAAAGTGATCGACCTTTGGTCCAAGGCGAACGACGAAGTTTCCAAGGCGATGATGGCCAACCTCTCGAAAGAGAAAGTCATCGACCGTCATGGCGTCGAAGTCGACCAAGAGTCCTTCAACTCGATGTATATGATGGCCGACTCGGGTGCACGGGGTTCTGCTGCGCAGATCCGTCAGCTCGCCGGTATGCGTGGCCTGATGGCCAAGCCGGATGGTTCCATCATTGAAACGCCGATTACTGCGAACTTCCGTGAAGGTTTGAGCGTACTTCAGTACTTCATCTCCACTCACGGTGCTCGTAAAGGTTTGGCGGATACCGCGTTGAAAACTGCGAACTCCGGTTACCTGACTCGTCGTCTGGTAGACGTGGCGCAGGATCTGGTTGTGACCGAGATCGATTGCGGCACCGAACATGGCCTGGTAATGACTCCGCACATTGAAGGCGGTGACGTTGTTGAGCCGTTGGGTGAACGCGTATTGGGTCGTGTCATTGCCCGTGACGTATTCAAGCCAGGTACCGAGGAAGTTATCGTTCCTGCCGGCACCCTGGTAGACGAGAAGTGGGTCGAGTTCATCGAGCTGAACAGCATCGACGAAGTGATCGTGCGTTCGCCGATCAGCTGCGAAACCCGCTATGGCATTTGCGCCAAGTGCTACGGCCGTGATCTGGCTCGTGGTCACCAGGTGAACATCGGTGAAGCGGTCGGCGTTATCGCTGCCCAGTCCATCGGTGAGCCGGGTACCCAGCTGACCATGCGTACGTTCCACATCGGTGGTGCGGCAAGCCGGACCTCCGCTGCTGACAGCGTTCAGGTGAAGAATGGCGGTACCGTCCGTCTGCACAACCTGAAGCACGTTGAGCGAGTGGATGGCTGCCTGGTAGCTGTGTCCCGTTCCGGTGAGCTGGCAATCGCTGATGACTTCGGTCGTGAGCGCGAGCGCTACAAGCTGCCGTACGGTGCCGTGATTTCGGTTAAAGAAGGTGACAAGGTCGACGCTGGCGCAATCGTGGCCAAGTGGGATCCGCACACTCACCCAATCGTTACCGAAATGAAAGGTACCGTGACCTACGTGGGCATGGAAGAAGGCATCACGATCAAGCGTCAGACTGACGAATTGACCGGTATGACCAACATTGAAGTACTCGACGCCAAAGACCGTCCAGCTGCCGGTAAAGATATCCGTCCTGCTGTGAAGATGGTTGATGACAACGGCAAGGACTTGTTGCTGCCAGGCACTGACGTTATCGCTCAGTACTTCCTGCCAGCCAACGCCCTGGTCGGTGTGGCGGATGGTGCGAAGATTGCGATCGGTGACGTTATCGCTCGTATCCCGCAAGAGACTTCGAAGACCCGTGACATCACCGGTGGTCTGCCACGTGTTGCCGACTTGTTCGAAGCACGTCGTCCGAAAGAAGCCTCGATCCTGGCTGAAGTCAGCGGCACCATCGCGTTCGGTAAAGAGACCAAAGGCAAACGCCGTCTGGTCATTACCCCGAACGACGGTACCGATCCGTACGAAGAGCTGATTCCGAAGTGGCGTCACCTGAACGTCTTCGAAGGCGAACAGGTAAACCGCGGCGAAGTTATCTCCGACGGCCCGAGCGATCCACACGACATCCTGCGTCTGCTGGGTGTGAGTGCGCTGGCCAAGTACATCGTGAACGAGATCCAGGACGTTTATCGTCTGCAAGGCGTGAAGATCAACGATAAGCACATCGAGACCATCCTGCGTCAGATGCTGCGTAAAGTTGAAATCGCTGAATCCGGCGACTCGACTTTCATCAAGGGCGACCAGATGGAGTTGACTCACGTTCTGGTAGAGAACGAGCGTCTGGCTGGCGACGAGAAATTCGTTTCCAAGTTCACTCGTGTGTTGCTGGGTATCACCAAGGCGTCGTTGTCCACCGAATCGTTCATCTCGGCGGCTTCCTTCCAGGAAACCACTCGTGTACTGACCGAAGCGGCGGTAACCGGCAAGCGCGATTACCTGCGCGGCCTGAAAGAAAACGTGGTCGTGGGTCGTCTGATCCCGGCGGGTACCGGCCTGGCTTACCACAGCGAGCGCAAGCGTCGTCGTGAAGCTGACAAGCCGTTGCGCGTAAGCGCCAGTGAAGTGGAAGCTGCACTGACCGAAGCGCTGAACTCTAGCGGTAACTGAGTTCTGCGATAAATGAGTGTGAGGCCCTGGTCGCTCCGTTCGTCGAATCGAGACAAATTGTCGAGATTGGATGAGCGGGGAGGTCGGGGCCTTGCCTTGACTGGGGACAAGATCCTCTTTAGACTCTTGTACCCCTAAATTTGGCGGGAATTCGTTCCTGCCATTTTGCTTTTCTTGCAAGACAATAGCGTCGCAAGACAACAGTGGAGCTAGTAGATGGCAACTATCAACCAGCTGGTACGTCAGCCGCGTAAGCGTATCGTCGAGAAATCCGACGTGCCTGCGCTGCAGAACTGCCCGCAACGTCGTGGCGTATGCACCCGTGTGTATACCACCACGCCGAAAAAACCTAACTCGGCACTGCGTAAAGTATGCCGTGTGCGCCTGACCAACGGTTTCGAGGTTTCCTCGTACATCGGCGGTGAAGGCCACAACCTGCAAGAGCACAGCGTGGTACTGATCCGCGGCGGTCGTGTAAAAGACTTGCCAGGTGTTCGTTACCACACCGTACGCGGCTCTCTGGATACTTCCGGCGTTAAAGGTCGTAACCAGGGTCGTTCGAAGTACGGTACCAAGAAGCCTAAGTAGTAGCGGCTTTTTGTAAAACTGATTTTCTATTTTTCTGAGTCGATAAGAGTAAGGTCGGAGGCGTCCCGAAAGGGCACCGATTCCGAGCGAACCTGAAGACCGTTTGAGGGCTTATCCATGCCAAGAAGACGCGTAGCAGCCAAGCGCGAAGTGCTTGACGATCCAAAATACGGAAGCCAAATCCTGGCCAAGTTCATGAACCACGTTATGGAAAGCGGCAAGAAAGCTGTTGCCGAGCGTATCGTTTATGGCGCGCTGGAAAAGGTTAAAGAACGCAAGAACAGCGACCCCCTGGAAATCTTCGAGAAAGCTCTCGACGCCATCGCTCCGCTGGTCGAAGTGAAGTCGCGCCGTGTAGGCGGTGCTACTTACCAGGTTCCGGTTGAAGTTCGTCCGTCCCGTCGTAACGCCCTGGCAATGCGCTGGTTGGTAGACTTCGCCCGCAAGCGCGGCGAGAAGTCTATGGCTCTGCGTTTGGCTGGCGAACTGTTGGACGCTGCCGAAGGTAAAGGTGCTGCAGTTAAGAAGCGTGAAGACGTGCACCGTATGGCTGAAGCTAACAAAGCTTTCTCGCACTACCGCTTCTAATTTTAGCGTCACTAATTTTGCGAGGGCTTTATGGCTCGTACAACACCGATTAATCGCTACCGTAACATTGGTATCGTTGCTCACGTGGATGCTGGTAAAACCACCACCACCGAGCGCGTCCTTTTTTACACTGGCAAAAGTCACAAAATGGGCGAGGTGCATGACGGCGCCGCGACCACAGACTGGATGGTTCAGGAGCAGGAGCGTGGTATTACCATTACTTCTGCTGCCATTACCGCCTTCTGGCAGGGTTCCGAGAAGCAGCACAAGGACCAATACCGCTTCAACGTCATCGACACCCCGGGTCACGTAGACTTCACTATTGAAGTTGAACGTTCCCTGCGTGTTCTCGACGGCGCGGTCGTTGTGTTCTGCGGCACCTCGGGTGTTGAGCCTCAGTCGGAAACCGTATGGCGTCAAGCCAACAAGTACGGCGTTCCACGTCTTGTTTACGTAAACAAGATGGACCGTGCTGGTGCCAACTTCCTGCGCGTGATCGGTCAGATCAAACAGCGTCTGGGTCACACTCCGGTGCCAATCCAATTGGCCATCGGTTCCGAAGACAACTTCCAGGGTCAGATCGATCTGATCGCTATGGAAGCTGTTTACTGGAACGACGCTGACAAAGGCATGACTCCACGTCGCGAGCCTATCCCTGCTGAATTGCAGGAATTGGCTGACGAGTGGCGCGGCAACATGGTTGAGGCTGCGGCCGAAGCCAGCGAAGAGCTGATGAACAAGTACCTCGAAGGTGAAGAACTCACCAACGCGGAAATCAAGGCCGCTCTGCGTCAGCGTACTATCGCTGGCGAAATCGTCCTGGCTGTTTGCGGTTCTTCCTTCAAGAACAAGGGCGTTCCCCTGGTTCTCGACGCCGTTATCGATTACCTGCCTGCTCCAACTGATATTCCTGCCATCAAGGGTACTGACCCTGATGACGAGGAAAAGCAGATGGAACGTCACGCAGATGACAGCGAGCCGTTCTCGGCTCTGGCTTTCAAAATCGCTACCGACCCATTCGTGGGTACCTTGACTTTCGTCCGTGTTTACTCGGGCGTGTTGGCATCCGGCGACGGCGTGATCAACTCGGTTAAGGGCAAGAAAGAGCGCGTGGGTCGTATGGTGCAAATGCACGCAAACGCCCGTGAAGAAATCAAGGAAGTACGCGCTGGTGACATCGCGGCCTTGATCGGCATGAAGGACGTCACCACTGGCGAAACCTTGTGCAGCGCTGACAAGCCAATCATCCTGGTTCGCATGGACTTCCCGGAGCCGGTTATTTCGGTTGCCGTTGAGCCTAAGACCAAGGATGACCAGGAAAAAATGGGTATCGCTCTGGGCAAGCTTGCTCAGGAAGATCCATCTTTCCGCGTCAAGACTGATGAAGAGACTGGTCAAACGATCATCTCCGGCATGGGCGAGTTGCACCTGGACATCCTGGTTGACCGGATGCGCCGTGAGTTCAACGTCGAAGCCAACATCGGTAAGCCTCAGGTTTCCTATCGTGAGCGCATCACGAAGAACTGTGAAATCGAAGGCAAGTTCGTTCGTCAGTCCGGCGGTCGTGGTCAGTTCGGCCACTGCTGGATCCGTTTTGCTCCTGCTGACGAAGGTCAGGAAGGTCTGCAATTCGTGAACGAAGTAGTGGGTGGTGTGGTTCCTAAGGAATACATCCCGGCTATCCAGAAGGGCATCGAAGAGCAGATGAAGAACGGCGTTGTTGCCGGCTATCCGCTGATCGGCCTGAAGGCTACTGTGTTTGATGGTTCCTACCACGACGTCGACTCCAACGAGATGGCGTTTAAGGTGGCTGCATCCATGGCGACCAAGCAACTGGCCCAGAAGGGCGGTGGTGAGCTGCTTGAGCCGATCATGGCGGTAGAGGTTGTTACACCTGAAGACTATATGGGTGACGTGATGGGCGACCTTAACCGTCGTCGCGGCATGATCCTGGGTATGGAAGATACGGTTTCCGGCAAAGTTATTCGTGCCGAGGTTCCGTTGGGTGAGATGTTCGGTTACGCAACCGACGTTCGCTCCATGTCCCAAGGTCGCGCAAGCTACTCTATGGAATTCAAAAAATACAATACGGCTCCGTCGCACATCGTCGAAACCGTTACCAAAAAACAAGGCTGATTCAGCCCCTTTAGGCTAGGAGTTAATTGTCGTGGCTAAAGAAAAATTTGACCGTACCCTCCCGCACGTCAACGTTGGCACCATCGGTCACGTCGACCACGGTAAAACCACGCTGACCGCTGCTCTGACTCGCGTCTGCTCCGAAGTTTTCGGTTCGGCCGTTGTTGCTTTCGACAAGATCGACAGCGCTCCGGAAGAAAAGGCTCGTGGTATCACCATCAACACCGCGCACGTTGAATACAACTCGCTGATCCGTCACTACGCTCACGTTGACTGCCCAGGTCACGCTGACTATGTGAAGAACATGATCACCGGTGCTGCGCAGATGGACGGCGCTATCCTGGTTTGCTCGGCCGCTGATGGTCCGATGCCACAAACCCGTGAGCACATCCTGCTGTCCCGTCAGGTTGGCGTTCCGTACATCGTTGTCTTCCTGAACAAGGCTGACATGGTAGACGACGCTGAGCTGCTGGAACTGGTTGAGATGGAAGTGCGCGATCTGCTGAGCACTTACGACTTCCCAGGCGACGACACCCCGATCATCATCGGTTCCGCTCTGATGGCTCTGAACGGCCAAGACGACAACGAAATGGGCACCACTGCCGTTCGTAAACTGGTTGAGACTCTGGACAGCTACATCCCAGATCCAGTCCGTGTTATCGACAAGCCGTTCCTGATGCCAATCGAAGACGTATTCTCGATCTCCGGTCGCGGTACTGTTGTAACTGGCCGTATCGAGCGCGGTATCGTCAAGGTTCAGGATCCACTGGAAATCGTTGGTCTGCGTGACACTACCGTCACCACCTGCACCGGTGTTGAAATGTTCCGTAAGCTGCTCGACGAAGGTCGTGCTGGCGAGAACTGCGGCGTGCTGCTGCGCGGCACCAAGCGTGACGACGTTGAGCGTGGCCAGGTTCTGGTCAAGCCAGGTTCGGTTAAGCCGCACACTACCTTCGAAGCTGAAGTGTACGTGTTGAGCAAAGAAGAAGGCGGTCGTCACACTCCGTTCTTCAAAGGCTACCGTCCACAGTTCTACTTCCGGACCACTGACGTGACCGGTAACTGCGAACTGCCGGAAGGCGTTGAAATGGTAATGCCAGGCGACAACATCAAAATGGTTGTCACCCTGATCAAAACCATCGCAATGGAAGATGGTCTGCGTTTCGCCATTCGTGAAGGCGGTCGTACCGTCGGCGCTGGCGTCGTAGCCAAAATCATCGCTTAATAAGTGATGACTTGAAAAAGCCCCCGCCTAGCGGGGGCTTTTTTATTGGGTTGACACTGTGGTAGCCCGTCTATAGAATTGCGCCTCCTTTTAACGGGCGTATTGCGCTCGCTGGGAATAGCAGCCGGAGTCTGAAATCCAATGCAAAATCAGCAAATCCGTATCAGGTTGAAGGCTTTTGACCATCGCCTGATCGACCAATCCACCCAGGAAATCGTGGAAACCGCGAAACGTACTGGTGCTCAAGTGCGTGGTCCAATTCCACTGCCTACCCGTAAAGAGCGGTTCACCGTTCTGGTCTCCCCGCACGTCAACAAAGACGCGCGTGACCAGTACGAGATCCGTACTCATAAGCGCGTACTGGACATCGTCCAGCCAACGGATAAAACCGTTGATGCTCTTATGAAGCTTGATCTTGCGGCCGGTGTGGAAGTGCAGATCAGCCTCGGCTAAGACTCGGTCTTAGTCGTGTAACGCTCTGAAATGGGCGGCCATAGCGGGTGAAAGCCCCGTACACTCATGAGGTTTACAACATGACTATTGGTGTAGTCGGTCGTAAATGCGGTATGACCCGTATTTTCACCGAAGAAGGTGTCTCCATTCCGGTCACGGTCATTGAGATCGAGCCGAATCGCGTCACCCAGTTCAAAACTGAAGAAACCGATGGCTATCGTGCAGTGCAAGTCACTGTAGGCGAGCGTCGTGCTTCGCGTGTTACAGCTGCTCAGGCTGGCCACTTCGCTAAAGCGAACGTTGCCGCTGGTCGTGCCGTAATGGAATTCCGCCTTGAAGAAGGCGAGTACCAGGCCGGCGATCTGATCAACGCTGAAATCTTCGCCGCTGGTCAACTGGTTGATGTAACCGGTCAGTCCAAAGGTAAAGGCTTCCAGGGTACGATCAAGCGTTGGAACTTCCGCGGGCAAGATAATACCCACGGTAACTCCGTGTCCCACCGCGTTCCAGGCTCTATCGGCCAGTGCCAGACTCCTGGTCGTGTATTCAAGGGCAAAAAAATGTCCGGTCATATGGGCGCTGAGCGCGTGACCGTGCAGTCCCTCGAAGTAGTGCGCGTGGACGCTGAACGCAATCTGTTGTTGGTCAAGGGCGCTGTTCCTGGCGCTACTGGCGGCAACTTGGTTGTACGTCCAGCAGCCAAGGCTCGCGGTTAAGGGGAAGCTGACATGCAATTAAATGTAAATGACGCTCAAGCGATCGAAGTTTCCGAACTGACATTTGGCGGCGAATTCAACGAGACGCTGGTTCACCAAGCAGTCGTGGCCTACATGGCCGGCGGCCGTCAAGGTAGCAAGCAGCAAAAGACCCGTTCCGACGTTCGTGGTGGCGGTAAGCGCCCATGGCGTCAGAAAGGTACTGGCCGCGCGCGTGCCGGTACTATCCGTAGCCCAATCTGGCGTGGCGGCGGTACCACTTTCGCAGCTCGTCCTCAGGATCACACCCAGAAGCTGAACAAGAAGATGTATCGCGCAGCAATGCGTTCCATCCTTGCTGAGCTGGTGCGTACTGATCGTCTGGTTGTGGTTCAGGACTTCGCTGTTGATGCACCGAAGACCAAAGATCTGCTGAACAAACTGACCGGCATGGGCCTGACTGACGTCTTGATCGTGTCTGAAGTGGTTGATCAGAACCTGTACCTGGCTGCTCGCAACCTGCCACACGTTGATGTACGTGACGTGCAAGGTTCCGATCCAGTTAGTCTGATCGCATACGACAAGGTGTTGATCACCGTGTCGGCCGTGAAGAAATTCGAGGAGCTGCTGGGATGAACCAGGAACGCGTATTTAAAGTTCTGCTTGGCCCGCACGTTTCCGAGAAGGCTACGGTTCTGGCTGACAAGAAAGGCCAGTTCGTTTTCAAGGTTGCAACTGACGCAACCAAGCTGGAAATCAAGAAGGCCGTCGAAAGCCTGTTCAGCGTGAAAGTAGAGCGTGTTACTACCCTGAATGTTCTGGGTAAGAGCAAGCGCACTGCTCGCGGTCTGGGCAAGCGTAATGACTGGAAGAAGGCAGTTATCTCCCTTCAGCCAGGCCAAGATCTCGATTTCAGCAGCAGTGCTGAGTAAGGAAGGGGTGCATCATGGCAATCGTTAAATGCAAACCGACTTCCCCTGGCCGCCGTCATGTGGTCAAGGTGGTCAACCAGGAGCTGCATAAAGGCGCTCCTCACGCACCGCTGCTCGAGAAAAAATCGAAGACTGGTGGTCGTAACAACAATGGTCGTATTACCACTCGTCACATCGGTGGTGGCCATAAGCAGCATTATCGTCTGGTCGATTTCCGTCGCAACGACAAAGATGGCATTCCAGCCACTGTCGAGCGTATCGAATACGATCCAAACCGTACTGCTCACATTGCTCTTATGTTGTACGCAGACGGCGAACGCCGTTACATCATCGCCCCTAAAGGCGTGAGCGCTGGCGACCAGCTGATTTCGGGTGCTTTGGCTCCGATCAAGCCGGGCAACCAGTTGCAACTGCGCAGCATTCCAGTTGGTAGTACCGTACACGGCATCGAATTGAAGCCAGGTAAAGGCGCGCAAATCGCTCGTTCCGCTGGTGCTTCGGCTCAGCTGATCGCTCGTGAAGGTGTCTACGTGACCCTGCGTCTGCGTTCTGGTGAGATGCGTAAAGTGCTGGCTGAATGCCGCGCGACCCTGGGTGAAGTCTCGAACTCCGAGCACAGCCTGCGTTCGCTGGGTAAAGCTGGTGCCAAACGCTGGCGTGGCGTTCGCCCAACCGTTCGTGGTGTTGCCATGAACCCGGTTGACCACCCACATGGTGGTGGTGAAGGTCGTACCTCTGGTGGTCGTCATCCGGTATCGCCATGGGGCTTCCCGACTAAGGGCGCGAAGACTCGTGGTAATAAGCGTACCGACAAAATGATCGTCCGTCGTCGCAAGTAAATAGAGGGATACGACAGTGCCACGTTCTCTGAAAAAAGGTCCTTTTATTGATCTTCACCTACTGAAGAAGATCGAAGTGGCGGCGGAAAAGAACGATCGCAAACCAGTTAAAACCTGGTCGCGTCGTTCGATGATCCTGCCACAAATGGTCGGTCTGACCATCGCTGTACACAACGGTCGTCTCCACGTCCCAGTTCTCGTTAACGAAGACATGGTCGGCCACAAACTAGGCGAGTTTGCCGGTACCCGCACTTACCGTGGGCACGTGGCAGACAAGAAAGCCAAGCGTTAAGGGGTTAGGAAATGGAAGTAGCCGCTAAGTTGTCGGGCGCTCGAATCTCCGCCCAGAAAGCCCGCTTGGTCGCCGACCAGATCCGCGGGAAGAAGGTGGGCGAAGCGCTCAACCTGTTGGCTTTCAGCAGTAAGAAAGCCGCCGAGATCATGAAGAAAGTGCTGGAGTCGGCCGTAGCCAACGCCGAGCATAACGAAGGCGCAGACGTTGATGACCTTAAAGTCAGCACCGTTTTCGTCAACGAAGGGCGTTCGCTGAAGCGAATCATGCCACGTGCCAAAGGCCGTGCTGATCGCATCGTCAAGCGGTCTTGCCATATCACTGTCAAGGTTGCTGACAAGTAACGGAGTCGAAGAGATGGGTCAGAAAGTACATCCCATTGGCATTCGCCTGGGAATCGTCAAGGAGCACACCTCCGTCTGGTACGCAGACGGTCGGACTTATGCGGACTATTTGTTCGCTGATCTGAAGGTGCGTGAGTATCTCCAAGACAAACTAAAAAGCGCGTCCGTAAGCCGTATCGATATCCATCGTCCGGCTCAAACAGCACGTATCACCATCCACACCGCTCGTCCAGGTATCGTTATCGGGAAGAAAGGTGAAGATGTTGAGAAACTGCGTCAGGACCTGACCAAGCAAATGGGTGTGCCTGTGCACATCAATATCGAAGAAATCCGCAAGCCGGAGCTCGACGGTATGTTGGTTGCGCAGAGCGTAGCTCAGCAGCTGGAGCGTCGCGTAATGTTCCGTCGCGCTATGAAGCGCGCTGTACAGAACGCCATGCGCATTGGTGCCAAAGGCATCAAAATCCAAGTGAGCGGTCGTCTCGGCGGTGCTGAAATCGCACGTACTGAATGGTATCGCGAAGGTCGTGTGCCACTGCACACCCTGCGTGCCGACATCGACTATGCCAACTACGAAGCTCACACCACTTACGGTGTGATCGGTGTAAAGGTTTGGATCTTCAAAGGCGAAGTAATTGGTGGTCGCCAAGAAGAACTGAAACCACAAGCACCAGCGCCTCGTAAAAAAGCTGCTAAGTAAGGGGTACGCCAAATGTTGCAACCAAAGCGTACGAAGTTCCGCAAGCAGATGACTGGCCACAACCGTGGCTTGGCTCAGCGCGGTAGCAAAGTCAGCTTCGGCGAATATGCGCTGAAGTCTGTAGCTCGTGGTCGTCTCACCGCTCGTCAGATCGAGTCAGCGCGTCGTGCACTGACCCGTCACGTTAAACGTGGCGGCAAGATCTGGATCCGTGTATTCCCGGACAAGCCGATCTCCAAAAAGCCCCTCGAAGTTCGGATGGGTAAAGGTAAGGGTTCTGTGGAGTACTGGGTTGCCCAGATTCAGCCAGGCAAAGTCCTGTATGAAATCGAGGGTGTTACTGAAGAGCTGGCGCGTGAGGCATTTGCCTTGGCTGCTGCAAAGCTGCCGCTCGCCACCGCCTTCGTTAAACGGACGGTGATGTGATGAAAGCGAACGAACTTCGTGAAAAAGACGCGCCGCAGCTTAACGAGCAACTGCTCGGCCTGCTGCGCGACCAGTTCAATCTGCGCATGCAGAAAGCAACTGGCCAGTTGGGGCAGTCTCACCTGCTCCGGCAAGTTAAGCGTGACATCGCTCGCGTGAAGACTGTGCTCAAACAGCAGGCAGGTAAGTAATCATGGCTGAAGCCGAAAAAACCGTCCGTACGCTGACTGGCCGTGTTGTCAGCGACAAAATGGACAAGACCATCACCGTTCTGATCGAGCGTCGCGTAAAGCACCCGATCTACGGTAAATACGTTAAGCGTTCGACTAAGCTGCACGCGCACGACGAAACCAATCAGTGCCACATCGGCGACAAAGTCACTATTCGTGAAACTCGTCCTTTGGCCAAGACCAAGTCTTGGGCGCTGGTTGATGTTCTCGAACGCGCTGTGGAAGTCTAAGGACTAGGGGTCGGAGAAATTATATGATTCAGACTCAATCCATGCTCGATGTGGCCGATAACAGCGGCGCACGCCGCGTTATGTGCATCAAGGTGCTGGGTGGCTCCCATCGTCGTTACGCTGGTATCGGTGACATCATCAAAGTTACCGTGAAGGAAGCAATTCCTCGCGGTAAAGTGAAAAAAGGCCAAGTGATGACTGCTGTTGTAGTCCGCACTCGTCACGGCGTACGCCGTGCTGATGGCTCCATTATCCGCTTTGATGGCAACGCTGCTGTTCTTCTGAACAACAAGCAAGAGCCGATCGGCACCCGTATCTTTGGGCCAGTGACCCGTGAACTTCGTACTGAGAAGTTCATGAAGATCGTCTCGCTCGCCCCAGAAGTGCTGTAAGGAGATCCGACATGCAAAAGATTCGTCGTGACGACGAGATCATCGTGATCGCCGGCAAAGACAAAGGTAAGCGCGGTAAGGTGCTTAAGGTTCTCGCTAACAACCGTCTGGTTATTGGTGGTCTGAACCTGGTTAAGCGTCATACCAAGCCTAACCCGATGTCGGGCGTGCAAGGCGGTATCGTCGAAAAAGAAGCTCCACTGGACGCTTCTAACGTCGCCATTTTCAACGGCGAAACCAACAAGGCTGATCGCGTTGGTTTCAAAGTAGAAGACGGCAAGAAAATTCGTGTCTTCAAGTCGACCCAAAAAGCGGTTGATGCTTGAACACTGCTAGGTAGATGAGACCATGGCACGACTAAAAGAGATTTACTGGAAAGAAATCGCACCGAAGCTTAAGGAAGAACTTAAGCTTTCGAACGTGATGGAAGTTCCACGCGTTACAAAAATCACCCTGAACATGGGTCTGGGCGAAGCGGTCGGTGACAAAAAAGTCATCGAGCACGCTGTTGCCGACCTGGAAAAGATCACCGGTCAGAAAGTCGTTGTGACTTACGCTCGGAAATCCATCGCTGGCTTTAAAGTCCGTGAAGGTTGGCCGATCGGCGTCAAAGTGACCCTGCGCCGTGAGCGTATGTACGAATTCCTGGATCGTCTGCTGTCGATCTCCCTGCCTCGGGTCCGCGACTTCCGCGGCCTGAATGCCAAGTCCTTCGATGGTCGTGGTAACTACAGCATGGGCGTTAAAGAGCAGATCATCTTCCCGGAAATCGACTACGACAAGATCGATGCTCTCCGCGGTCTGGACATTACCCTGACCACCACTGCCAAGAACGATGATGAAGGTCGCGCCCTGTTGCGTGCTTTCAAATTCCCGTTCCGCAACTGATTGGAGTAGGAAAATGGCCAAGATGAGCATGAAAAACCGCGAGCTGAAACGTCAGCTCACGGTTGCCAAGTACGCCAAAAAGCGTGCAGCACTGAAAGCTATCATCGTTGATCTGAACGCAAGTCCAGAAGCGCGTTGGGAAGCTACAGTAGCTCTGCAGAAGCAGCCACGTGACGCAAGCGCCTCGCGCATGCGTAACCGCTGCCGCCTGACCGGTCGTCCACACGGCGTTTACCGCAAGTTCGGCCTCGGCCGTAACAAACTGCGTGAAGCTGCAATGCGTGGTGACGTACCTGGTCTGGTTAAAGCCAGCTGGTAAGTACTTTCGAAGTCCAGGTGGCCAGAATCGCAAGAGACTGACCGCCGGTGACCTAGAATCTGGAACAAGCCCCTTTTGGGGCTTGTTTCATTTCCGGAGTATGTCTAAAATACGCGGCTCGCCTGAGCCCGTGTGTTTTAGGCCCGGAGATTCTCGGCGACATATGTAGCCGCAAGGCTAATTTTTTTGTATTAGGAGCGTCTAGCCCATGAGTATGCAGGACCCGTTAGCGGACATGCTAACTCGAATCCGTAATGCCCAGATGGCTGAAAAGTCCGTCGTAAGCATGCCTTCTTCCACGTTGAAGGTGGCTGTAGCTAAAGTCCTGAAGGACGAAGGTTACATCGCGGGTTATCAGATCAGCAGCGAAACAAAACCACTGCTGTCTATCGAGCTGAAATATTTCGAAGGCCGTCCGGTCATCGAAGAAGTGAAGCGCGTTAGCCGTCCAGGCCTGCGTCAGTACAAGTCCGTCGATGATCTGCCAAAAGTTCGTGGCGGTCTCGGTGTGTCTATCGTCTCCACCAACAAAGGTGTGATGACGGATCGTGCTGCGCGCGCTGCCGGTGTCGGCGGCGAAGTTCTTTGCACTGTGTTCTAAGGGGGGATAAGCATGTCACGCGTCGCTAAGAACCCCGTTAAGCTGCCAGCCGGTGTCGAAGTCAAATTCGCAGGCCAACAGCTTTCGGTGAAGGGTGCCAAGGGCACTCTCGAACTGAACATCCATTCGTCCGTTGAGATCGTTGAAGAAGCTGGTGAGCTGCGTTTCGCTGCTCGCAATGGCGATCAACAAACTCGCGCAATGGCTGGTACCACTCGTGCGTTGGTAAACAACATGGTCCAAGGCGTAAGCCAAGGCTTCGAGCGCAAGCTCCAGCTGGTCGGTGTTGGTTACAAAGCGCAAGCAAAAGGCACAGTGCTGAATCTGGCTCTTGGCTTCTCGCACCCAGTGGATTATGAACTGCCGGAAGGCATCACCGCTGAGACTCCTAGCCAGACCGATATCCTGATCAAGGGCATCGACAAGCAGCTGGTAGGTCAAGTGGCCGCCGAGATCCGCGACTTCCGTCCACCAGAGCCGTACAAAGGCAAAGGTGTGCGCTACGCGGACGAAGTCGTCCGTCGTAAAGAAGCCAAGAAGAAGTAGGGCATAGCAAATGACCGACAAAAAAGTTACTCGACTGCGTCGCGCTCGCAAAGCACGCCTGAAAATGCACGAACTCGAAGTCGTGCGTCTCTGCGTGTTCCGCTCGTCGCAGCACATTTACGCCCAGGTCATTTCGGCCGACGGCGCCAAAGTTCTGGCATCCGCCTCGACTTTGGATAAAGAACTGCGTGATGGTGCCACTGGCAACATCGACGCGGCCACTAAGGTTGGCCAGCTGGTCGCTACGCGTGCTAAGGCCGCTGGCGTCTCGCAAGTGGCTTTCGACCGCTCTGGCTTCAAGTACCACGGCCGCGTTAAAGCGCTGGCTGATGCTGCTCGTGAAGCTGGGCTGGAGTTCTAAGTTATGTCAAATAACGACCAAAAGCGCGACGAAGGCTACATCGAGAAGCTGGTTCAAGTTAACCGCGTAGCCAAAACCGTTAAAGGCGGCCGTATCTTCACTTTCACCGCGTTGACCGTGGTTGGTGATGGTAAAGGGCGCGTTGGCTTCGGCCGTGGCAAGTCGCGTGAAGTGCCTGCTGCGATCCAGAAGGCAATGGAAGCTGCTCGCCGCAACATGATCCAAGTTGACCTGAACGGCACCACTCTGCAGTACGCAATGAAGTCCGCTCACGGCGCTTCGAAGGTGTACATGCAGCCTGCTTCTGAAGGTACCGGTATCATCGCTGGCGGCGCTATGCGTGCTGTCCTCGAGGTTGCTGGCGTTCAGAACGTTCTGGCCAAGTGCTATGGCTCGACTAACCCGGTAAACGTGGTTCACGCCACTTTCAAAGGTTTGAAAGCTATGCAGTCTCCTGAATCCATTGCCGCCAAGCGTGGCAAAAGCGTCAAGGAGATCTTCTGATCATGGCTACCGTTAAAGTAACGCTGATCAAAAGCATGACCGGCCGCATCCCTAACCACAAACTGTGCGTTAAGGGTCTGGGTCTGCGTCGCATCGGTCACACTGTAGAAGTACTTGATACTCCCGAGAATCGCGGGATGATCAACAAGGCTTACTACATGCTGCGTGTCGAGGGTTAATCGATGAAACTCAATGATCTGAGTCCAGCGCCGGGTTCCCGTCGCGAAAAGCATCGTCCGGGCCGTGGTATCGGTAGTGGTTTGGGCAAGACCGGTGGCCGTGGCCACAAAGGTCAGTCCTCCCGCTCCGGTGGCACCATTGCTCCAGGCTTTGAAGGCGGTCAACAGCCGCTGCATCGTCGCCTGCCGAAGTTCGGTTTCGTTTCCCTGAAAGCCATGGACCGCGCAGAAGTGCGTCTGTCCGAGCTGGCTAAAGTGGAAGGCGACATCGTCACCGTGCAGTCCCTGAAAGATGCCAACGTGATCAACGTCAACGTTCAGCGTGTGAAAATCATGCTGTCCGGCGAAGTTACTCGCGCTGTTACCATCGGAAAGGGAATCGGCGCCACCAAAGGTGCGCGTGCGGCTATCGAAGCAGCTGGCGGCAAGTTCGAGGAATAAATGGCTAAGCAAGGTGCTCTCTCTGCGCTCGGCAAAGGCGGTATGTCTGAACTCTGGGCTCGTCTGCGTTTTCTGTTCCTGGCGATTATCGTCTACCGAATAGGCGCACACATCCCGGTTCCAGGTATCAACCCGGACCGACTCGCGGACCTGTTTCGACAGAATGAGGGGACCATTCTTAGCTTGTTCAACATGTTTTCCGGCGGCGCGCTGGAGCGGATGAGCATCTTTGCACTGGGGATCATGCCGTACATTTCGGCATCGATCATCATGCAACTGATGACAGCCGTCAGCCCGCAGCTGGAGCAGTTGAAGAAGGAAGGTGAAGCTGGGCGTCGCAAGATTGCCCAGTACACCCGCTACGGCACTGTCGTCCTCGCTCTCGTTCAGGCAATTGGCATGTCCATTGGTCTGGCGGGGCAGGGCGTATCGTTCACTGGTGACTTTGGCTTCCATTTCGTCGCGGTATCCACTTTTGTGGCTGGTGCGATGTTCATGATGTGGCTGGGTGAGCAGATTACTGAGCGTGGTGTTGGCAACGGTATCTCGATGTTGATTTTCGCAGGTATCGTCGCCGGTCTTCCGAGAGCGATCGGGCAGTCTTTCGAGTCTGCGCGTCAGGGTGATATCAACATTTTCGCCCTGGTTGCGATCGGTTTGCTGGCAGTAGCGATTATCGGTTTTGTGGTGTTCATTGAGCGTGGCCAGCGTCGTATTGCTGTTCACTACGCCAAGCGTCAGCAGGGCCGCAAGGTCTTCGCTGCGCAGACTAGCCACTTGCCGCTGAAGGTGAACATGGCCGGTGTTATTCCGGCTATTTTCGCGAGCAGCATTTTGCTGTTCCCGGCTTCGTTGGGTACCTGGTTCGGTCAGTCTGAAGGTATGGGCTGGTTGCAGGACATCTCGCAGTCGATCGCTCCTGGTCAGCCGTTGAATATTCTGCTGTTTAGTGCAGGGATTATTTTCTTCTGCTTCTTCTATACGGCGTTGATGTTCAATCCGAAAGACGTAGCGGAAAACCTGAAGAAGTCCGGTGCCTTTATTCCGGGCATCCGTCCAGGCGAGCAGTCGGCGCGCTACATTGATGGCGTTCTGACGCGTTTGACCCTGTTCGGTGCTCTATATATGACGGCCGTGTGCCTGCTGCCCCAGTTCCTGGTGGTTGCGGCAAACGTTCCGTTCTACCTTGGCGGGACCTCGTTGCTGATCGTCGTCGTGGTTGTGATGGACTTCATGTCCCAAGTACAATCGCACCTCGTTTCGCACCAGTACGAATCCCTGATGAAGAAAGCCAACCTGAAGGGTTACGGCAGCGGAATGTTGCGCTGAGTACCCATAAGGTTCGAGGAGTTGGTGATGAAAGTTCGTGCATCGGTGAAAAAGCTGTGCCGTAACTGCAAGATTATTCGCCGCGAAGGTGTTGTTCGAGTAATTTGCAGCGCGGAACCGCGTCACAAACAGCGCCAAGGCTGAGTGTGATTGTGCTTCAAGCCCGGTAGCTAGTGCGCTACCGGGTTGATTATTTGTTATTACAGCGATATTATCTCGCGCCCTATTTCTTGGCTTCCGGGGCGTAGGTAGCTGTCAATTGGAGTCCCACTGAATGGCCCGTATTGCAGGCGTTAACATTCCAGATAACAAGCATACTGTTATCTCGCTGACCTACATCTATGGTGTTGGTCGCACTACTGCGCAGAAAATTTGCGTGGTTGCTGGGGTAAACCCAGCCGCTAAGATCAAGGATCTGAGCGACGAGCAGATTGAATTGCTGCGTGGCGAAGTGGCGAAGTTCACCACTGAAGGTGACCTGCGTCGCGAAATCAACATGAAAATCAAGCGTTTGATGGACCTCGGTTGCTATCGCGGTCTGCGTCATCGTCGTGGTCTTCCAGTGCGCGGTCAGCGTACCAAGACTAACGCGCGTACCCGTAAAGGTCCGCGTAAGCCGATCCGCAAGTAATCGCCCCAGCGAATCGACAGGAAAATTATCATGGCAAAACCTGCTGCTCGTCCTCGTAAAAAAGTTAAAAAGACAGTGGTTGATGGCATCGCCCACATCCATGCTTCTTTTAACAACACAATCGTGACCATCACCGACCGTCAAGGTAACGCGCTTTCTTGGGCTACCTCCGGTGGTTCGGGTTTCCGCGGTTCCCGCAAGTCCACCCCGTTTGCTGCTCAAGTAGCTGCTGAACGTGCTGGTCAAGCTGCGCTGGAATACGGCCTGAAAAACCTCGACGTTAACGTCAAGGGTCCAGGTCCAGGTCGTGAGTCTGCTGTCCGTGCTTTGAACGGCTGTGGCTATAAGATCGCCAGCATCACCGACGTGACGCCAATCCCGCACAACGGGTGCCGTCCGCCGAAGAAGCGCCGCGTGTAATCCAGGAGATTGTAAAGAATGGCTCGTTACATTGGTCCAAAATGCAAACTCGCTCGTCGCGAAGGCACCGATCTCTTCCTGAAGAGCGGCGTGCGCGCGATCGAATCGAAGTGCAACATTGAAGCAGCACCTGGTATCCACGGCCAACGCCGCGGTCGCCAGTCCGATTACGGCACCCAACTGCGTGAAAAGCAGAAGGTCCGTCGTATCTACGGCGTTCTCGAGCGTCAATTCAGCGGCTACTACAAAGAAGCTGCTGGCAAGAAAGGTGCAACCGGTGAAAACCTGCTGCAACTGCTCGAATGCCGTCTGGACAACGTTGTATACCGTATGGGCTTTGGTTCGACTCGTGCCGAATCCCGTCAGCTGGTATCGCACAAATCCGTAAGCGTTAACGGTCAGACCGTAAACGTGCCGTCGTACCAGGTTCGTGCTGGTGACGTGGTCGCGATTCGCGAGAAAGCAAAGAACCAACTTCGCATTGTCCAAGCTCTCGATCTGTGTGCCCAACGTGGCCGCGTAGAATGGGTAGAAGTAGACACTGAGAAGAAGTCGGGCGTTTTCAAGAACGTTCCAGCTCGCAGTGATCTGTCCGCCGACATCAACGAAAGCCTGATTGTCGAGCTCTACTCCAAGTAAGGGCTAGAAAATAGGTGCATCCATGCAGATTTCGGTAAATGAGTTCCTGACACCCCGCCATATTGATGTGCAGGTTGTCAGTCCAACCCGCGCCAAGATCACTCTCGAGCCTCTCGAGCGTGGTTTCGGCCACACCCTGGGCAACGCGCTGCGACGCATCCTGTTGTCCTCAATGCCCGGCTGTGCAGTAGTCGAGGCCGAGATTGACGGTGTACTCCATGAGTACAGCGCCATCGAAGGCGTACAGGAAGACGTAATTGAAATCCTGTTGAACCTTAAAGGTCTGGCTATCAAGCTGCACGGTCGTGACGAAGTTACGCTGACCTTGTCGAAGAAGGGTTCGGGGGTGGTTACCGCTGCCGATATTCAGCTGGATCATGATGTCGAGATCGTTAACCCCGATCACGTAATCGCTAACCTGGCGTCTAACGGCGCCCTGAACATGAAGCTCACCGTAGCTCGTGGTCGTGGTTATGAACCGGCAGACTCGCGTCAGAGCGATGAAGACGAAAGCCGCAGCATCGGTCGCTTGCAGCTTGACTCTTCGTTCAGCCCGGTTCGCCGTATCGCATACGTGGTGGAAAACGCCCGTGTCGAGCAGCGTACTAACCTGGACAAGCTGGTTATTGATCTGGAAACCAACGGTACCCTGGATCCTGAAGAGGCTATCCGCCGTGCTGCAACCATCCTGCAACAGCAGTTGGCTGCGTTCGTCGATCTCAAAGGTGACAGTGAGCCAGTGGTTATCGAGCAGGAAGACGAGATCGATCCGATCCTGCTTCGCCCGGTTGACGATCTGGAACTGACTGTACGTTCGGCTAACTGCCTTAAGGCGGAAAACATCTACTACATCGGTGACCTGATTCAGCGTACCGAAGTAGAGCTGTTGAAGACTCCGAACCTTGGCAAGAAATCCTTGACTGAAATCAAGGACGTTCTGGCCTCCCGCGGTCTGTCCCTCGGCATGCGCCTCGACAACTGGCCGCCTGCAAGTCTTAAGAAGGACGACAAGGCGACTGCCTGATCGTCGTAATCACCGAACGTTGTGTTTGGTAAGGAATGAACCATGCGTCATCGTAAAAGTGGTCGTCACCTGAGCCGCACCAGCTCGCACCGCAAGGCCATGTTTCAAAACATGGCGGTGTCGCTGTTCGAGCACGAGCTGATCAAAACTACACTGCCAAAAGCTAAAGAACTGCGTCGCGTTGCTGAGCCGCTGATCACTTTGGCCAAGACAGACAGCCTGGCTAACCGCCGTCTGGCTTTCGACCGTACTCGTTCGAAAGCTATCGTTGGTAAGCTCTTCAACGACCTGGGCAAGCGTTACGCTACCCGTGAGGGTGGCTACCTGCGCATCCTCAAGTGCGGTTTCCGCACGGGTGACAACGCGCCTATGGCGTACGTTGAGTTGGTTGATCGTCCAGTTGGCGGTGAAGCTGTATCCGCTGAGTAAGACGTCAGTCTGAAACGAAGAACCGGGCCTAGTGCCCGGTTTTTTGTGTCTGCAAGAAATGCATCGCTGTGGTGGTTACGGTCATTATTCGGTCGGGACTGTTGTTAGTATTTTTCTATTGATTGTCGCAAATTAATGAATTTGTAGATTAGGCGATCAACGGTAATACTCGTCTCAAGCCGATTAGCCGGCAAGATCCAGACCTGACATAGGATGAACACCGCATGAGCCAAACCAGAACGCTAACCACCGCCAGTGGCGCTCCTGTCGCTGATAACCAGAATTCCCGCTCTGCAGGCCCTCGCGGCCCGCTTCTGCTCGACGATTTCCATCTGATCGAGAAGCTCGCGCATTTCAACCGTGAAAACATCCCTGAGCGCCGCGTCCACGCCAAGGGTTCAGGTGCCTATGGCACCTTCACGGTAGCTCGTGACATTACCGAGTACACCAGCGCCAAGCTGTTCGAAGCGGTCGGCAAGCAAACCCCAACCTTCCTGCGATTCTCTACCGTAGGTGGTGAGCGTGGTTCGGCCGATACCGAGCGTGACCCGCGGGGCTTTGCCCTGAAGTTCTATACCGAGGAAGGTAACTGGGACATCGTCGGTAACAACACGCCAGTGTTCTTCATCCGTGATCCGCTGAAATTTCCTGACTTCATCCACACGCAAAAACGTCTACCCCAGAGCAATCTCAAAAGCGCGCAGATGATGTGGGACTTCTGGTCCCACTCGCCTGAGGCGCTGCACCAGGTCACCATCCTGTTCTCGGACCGTGGAATCCCTGACGGCTACCGTCACATGCACGGCTTCGGCAGCCACACCTATAGCCTGCTCAATGCCAGGGGCGAGCGTCACTGGGTGAAGTGGCATTACAAAACCCGGCAAGGGATCAAGAACCTCGCGCCGGCAGATGCTGCACGCCTGGCGGGTACCGATCCAGACTACGCCCAGCGCGACCTGTTCGAAGCGATCGAGCGCGCAGACTTCCCGAAATGGCGCGTTTGCATTCAGATCATGACTGAGGCGCAAGCGGCTGCTCATTATGAAAATCCTTTCGACGTGACCAAGACCTGGTCGCAGAAAGAGTTTCCGCTGATCGAAGTGGGTGAGCTTGAGCTTAACCGTAATCCGCTGAACTACTTCGCTGAAGTCGAGCAAGCGGCATTCGGGCCAAGCAACATGGTCCCAGGTGTTGGCTTGTCGCCGGACCGCATGCTCCAGGGCCGTGTATTCGCGTATGCGGATGCCCACCGCTACCGCATAGGTACCAATCACCAGCATCTGCCGGTGAATGCACCTCTCAGCCCTGTGAACACTTACCAGCGCGACGGCTCGATGGCATTTGGCAGCAATGGTGGTGCGGCACCCAACTATGAGCCGAACAGCTACGTGGACGCTCCGAAGCAGGCGCCTCGTTACGCCGAGCCAGCCCTGCAGCTGAGCGGCGCCGCTGACCGCTTTGATCATCGCGAAGACACCGACTACTACAGTCACGCCGGTGCGCTGTTTCGCCTGATGAACGACGAGCAAAAGCATCTGCTGGTCAGCAACATCTCTGGAGCGATGTCGGGTGTTTCCAGCGACGTGGTTGATCGTCAGCTGCAACATTTCTTCAAGGCCGATCCGGCGTATGGAGAAGCAATCGCAAAGGCACTCAACGTACAGATTAACGAAGTCTAAACGAGAAGCAGAACCGCCCTCATTTGGGCGGTTTTTGCGTTATTTAGGCCGGTTTTCTCTGAATATCTTCGCATTTATTGCGTCTGGCGAGTGACGTTCCGGGCATGTTGGTTCAAACTACAGACTTTCAAGCAGGGAGATGTAGGGCGATGCAAGGCCACCCAGATGTTATCGATTACCTCAACACGTTGCTGACCGGCGAACTCGCCGCGCGTGACCAGTATTTTGTTCACTCGCGGATGTATGAGGACTGGGGGTTCACCGAGCTCTACGAACGTATCAACCACGAGATGGAAGAAGAGGCGCAGCACGCTGACGCCCTGATGCGTCGCATCCTCATGCTCGAAGGCACGCCACGCATGCGTCCGGACGACCTGGATGTGGGCACCACCGTGCCGGACATGCTCGCCGCCGACCTGCGCCTGGAATACAAAGTCCGCGCCGCACTCTGCAAGGGCATCGAGCTCTGCGAGTTGCATAAGGACTACGTCAGCCGCGAGATCCTGCGTATTCAGTTGAACGACACCGAAGAAGATCACACCTACTGGCTCGAGAAGCAGTTGGGCCTGATCAAGTTGATCGGCCTGGAGAATTACCTGCAATCGCAGTTCTGATCCAAAAGATCGCAGCCTTCGGCAGCGCCTACAGGTGCGCGCATTCCCACGTAGGAGCTGCCGAAGCCTATAGAAGATACAAAAAAGCCCCTGTCACCGACAAAGTGACAGGGGCTTTTTCATGGGCGCAGATCAGTCCCGGTCGCGAGCCAGCAACGGCTTGAGATAAAAACCGGTGTGAGACTGCTTCATCTCGGACACTTCTTCGGGTGTGCCCACTGCAATGATCTGCCCACCCTTGGAACCACCCTCCGGGCCAAGATCCACCAGCCAGTCAGCTGTCTTGATCACATCCAGATTGTGCTCGATCACTACCACGGTATTGCCGTGGTCGCGCAGACGGTGCAATACATCGAGCAGTTGCTGGATATCCGCGAAGTGCAAGCCGGTGGTCGGCTCATCGAGGATGTACAGGGTCTTGCCCGTGTCACGTTTCGACAGCTCGCGGGACAGTTTGACCCGCTGGGCTTCACCGCCGGACAAGGTAGTCGCCGACTGTCCGAGCTTGATGTAGGACAAGCCCACGTCCATCAGGGTCTGAAGCTTGCGCGCCAGAGCCGGAACCGCATCGAAGAATACCCGGGCTTCCTCGATAGTCATCTCGAGGGTTTCGTGAATGTTCTTGCCCTTGTACTTGATCTCCAGGGTTTCGCGGTTGTAGCGCTTGCTCTTGCAGACGTCGCACGGCACGTAGATGTCCGGCAGGAAGTGCATCTCTACCTTGATCAGGCCATCACCCTGGCACGCTTCGCAGCGGCCGCCCTTTACGTTGAAGGAGAAGCGACCCGGGCCGTAACCACGGGAACGGGACTCCGGTACGCCGGCAAACAATTCGCGAATCGGCGTGAACAGCCCGGTGTAGGTCGCCGGGTTGGAGCGCGGCGTACGACCGATCGGGCTCTGGTCGATGTCGACAACCTTGTCCAGATGCTCCAGCCCCTTGATGCTGTCGTGTGCGGCAGCTTCGAGTGTGGTTGCACCGTTCAGCGCAGTGGCGCTCAGGGGAAACAGGGTGTTGTTGATCAGCGTCGACTTGCCCGAGCCGGATACGCCGGTCACACAGGTCAACAGGCCGATCGGAATCTCCAGGTCGACATTGCGCAGGTTATTGCCGCGAGCGCCCTTGAGAGACAACGACAGCTTCTTGTTGCGTGGGGTGCGCTTGGCGGGCACCGCGATCTTCACGCGTCCGGACAAATATTTGCCGGTCAATGAATCCGGGTGGGCCATGACCTCGGCGGGCGTGCCCTCGGCAACAATATGTCCACCGTGTACCCCGGCGCCTGGGCCGATATCCACTACGTAATCCGCCAGGCGGATCGCATCTTCATCATGCTCGACCACGATCACCGTGTTACCGATGTCGCGCAGGTGCTTGAGGGTGCCCAGCAGACGGTCGTTGTCACGCTGATGCAGACCGATTGAAGGCTCGTCGAGGATGTACAGCACGCCCACCAGGCCGGCGCCAATCTGGCTGGCCAGGCGGATTCGCTGGGCTTCACCGCCGGACAAGGTGTCAGCACTACGGTCCAGCGAGAGGTAGTCGAGACCCACGTTAACCAGGAACTGCAGGCGCTCGCGGATTTCCTTGAGGATTTTGTCGGCAATTTCACCGCGACGACCGGTGAGCTTCAGCCCACCGAAATATTCACAGGCGTCGCCAATCGGCAGGTTGGTCACTGCCGGCAGCGTCTTCTCGCCCACCCAGACGTGCCGCGCTTCGCGACGCAGGCGGGTGCCGCGGCAGTCCGGGCAAGGCTGGGTACTCAGGAACTTGGCCAGTTCTTCGCGCACCGACGCCGACTCTGTTTCGCGATAGCGACGTTCCAGGTTAGGCACGATGCCTTCGAATGGGTGCGAGCGTTTGACGATATCGCCACGGTCGTTCAGGTATTTGAAGTCGACGTTCTGCGAGCCACTGCCATGCAGAATGAATTTCTGCTGATCGGCGGGCAATTCGTTGAACGGCACTTCAAGGCTGAATTTGTAATGCGAGGCCAACGACCCGAGCATCTGGAAGTAATAGACGTTGCGCCGATCCCAGCCGCGTATGGCGCCCTCTGCGAGTGTCAGCTCGCCATTGACCAGTCGCTTGATATCGAAAAACTGTTTCACCCCCAGGCCGTCGCAGGTGGGGCAAGCGCCAGCCGGGTTGTTGAAAGAAAACAGCTTGGGCTCAAGCTCGCTGATCGCATGGCCGCAGATCGGGCAGGCGAAGCGCGCGGAGAAGATGATCTCTTCACCAGGCTCGTCGTCCATCGGCGCTACCAGGGCAATGCCGTCGGCCAGTTTCAAGGCGGTCTCGAAAGACTCGGCCAGGCGCTGTTGCAGATCGGCGCGAACCTTGAAGCGGTCGACCACGACATCAATCGAATGCTTTTTCTGCTTGTCCAGCTTCGGCAGTTCATCCAGCTCGCACAGCCGGCCGTTCACCCGGGCGCGCACGAAGCCCTGGGCGCGCAGTTCTTCGAAGACCGACAGGTGTTCGCCTTTGCGCTCGCGAATGACCGGGGCCAGCAGCATCAGCTTGCTGCCCTCCGGTTGAGCGAGGACCAGGTCGACCATCTGGCTGACGGTTTGCGCTTCCAGCGGGATATCGTGGTCCGGGCAGCGCGGGATACCAACGCGGGCGTACAGCAGGCGCAGGTAATCGTAGATTTCGGTGATGGTGCCGACGGTCGAGCGCGGGTTGTGCGACGTCGACTTCTGCTCGATGGAAATCGCTGGCGACAAGCCTTCAATGGTGTCGACGTCAGGTTTTTCCATCATCGACAGGAACTGCCGCGCATAGGCCGACAGCGATTCGACGTAGCGGCGCTGGCCCTCGGCGTACAGGGTGTCAAAAGCCAGGGAAGACTTGCCGGATCCGGACAGGCCGGTGATGACGATCAGTTTGTCCCGTGGCAGGGTCAGGTCGATGTTCTTCAGGTTGTGGGTTCGGGCCCCACGAATCAGGATCTTGTCCAAAGTGGCCTCGCTTGGCGGGCGTCGAAAACGTAGGAGTATACGGCCAAATACTGGATGGATGCACACTATCAAACGAGCGGGTTATTCTCTTACATGAAGAGTCTGACAGGTGAGCGCGGCAAAGCGTCGCGATATACCCTGTCAATCGATGGGACTGGTAGAATCGCCGCCGGTTCACATGAGGTTTTTCCATGCACGATCCCCACAGCGAACGCATGAGTGGCAGTGAGACCCGCGCAGCAAGCGGTCTGGCCCTGGTGTTCGCCTTCCGTATGCTTGGCATGTTCATGGTGTTGCCCGTGTTGGCGACCTATGGCATGGACCTGGCTGGCGCCACCCCGGCCCTCATCGGACTGGCGATTGGCGCTTACGGCCTGACCCAGGCGCTCTTCCAGATTCCGTTCGGCTTCATTTCCGATCGCATCGGCCGTCGCCCGGTGATCTACCTGGGTCTGATCATCTTTGCCCTGGGTAGCGTATTGGCCGCCAATGCCGATTCGATCTGGGGTGTGATTGCCGGGCGAATCCTGCAGGGTGCAGGCGCGATTTCCGCTGCGGTGATGGCACTGCTGTCCGACCTGACCCGCGAGCAGCACCGCACGAAAGCCATGGCCATGATCGGCATGACCATCGGCTTGTCATTCGCCGTCGCAATGGTCGTGGGCCCTCTGCTGACACGCGCCTTCGGCCTGTCCGGGTTGTTCCTGGCCACTGGCGCCATGGCGCTGCTTGGCATCGTCATCGTGATGTTCATGGTGCCCCGTGCCACCGGTCCGCTGCAGCATCGAGAATCCGGTGTGGCCCGCCAGGCGCTGCTGCCAACGCTCAAGCATCCGGACCTGTTGCGCCTTGACCTGGGCATTTTTGTGTTGCACGCCATGTTGATGTCCAGCTTCGTTGCCTTGCCCCTGGCACTGGTCGAAAAAGCCGGCCTGCCCAAGGAGCAGCACTGGTGGGTTTACCTCACTGCGCTGCTGATTTCCTTCTTCGCCATGATCCCGTTCATTATCTACGGCGAGAAGAAACGCAAAATGAAACGAGTTTTATTGGGCGCGGTGCTGACGCTGATGCTCACTGAGCTATTCTTCTGGCAGTTCGGCGATAGCTTGCGGGCTCTGGTAATCGGCACGGTGGTGTTCTTCACCGCGTTCAATCTGCTGGAAGCTTCGTTGCCATCGCTGATCAGCAAGGTTTCACCGGCAGGCGGCAAGGGCACGGCCATGGGGGTTTATTCCACCAGTCAGTTCCTCGGTTCGGCGTTGGGCGGGATCATGGGCGGGTGGATGTTCCAGCATGGCGGTTTGTCGGCTGTGTTCCTTGGATGCGCCGGGCTGGCTGCCCTCTGGTTGGCCTTTGCTGTTACCATGCGCGAACCACCCTACGTGACGAGCCTGCGCTTGCCGCTGTCGCCCGAGGCGATCCGCGAAGCGGGTCTGGTCGAGCGCCTGATGGCCGTCGTAGGGGTAACAGACGCAGTCGTGGTTGCTGATGAAGCAGCCATTTACATCAAATTGGACACCGAACTATTGGATCGCACCACCCTCGAGCGCCTGGTGAACAACCCGGCCCCGACAGCGTGCGAAGCCTAGGAGAACGTTATGGCCCGTGGGGTTAACAAAGTCATATTGGTCGGCACTTGCGGCCAGGATCCCGAAGTTCGCTACCTGCCTAACGGTAACGCCGTGACTAACCTGAGTCTGGCGACCAGCGAACAGTGGACCGACAAGCAAACCGGTCAGAAGGTCGAGAAGACCGAATGGCACCGTGTATCGATGTTCGGCAAGGTTGCCGAGATCGCCGGCGAATACCTGCGTAAGGGTTCGCAGGTGTACATCGAAGGCAAGCTGCAGACCCGCGAGTGGGAAAAAGACGGTATCAAGCGTTACACCACTGAAATCGTGGTCGACATGCAAGGCACCATGCAGCTGCTGGGCGGCCGTCCACAACAGGGCGACCAGCAAGGCGGTGGCAACAACTACCAGCAGTCCGCCCCGGCTCCACGCCAGCAGGCTCCACGTCCGCAATCGGCACCGCAACAGTCTGCACCGCAGCAGTCGCGTCCAGCCCCTCAGCAGGCCGCTGCGCAGCCGGCTCCGGATTTCGACAGCTTTGATGACGATATCCCGTTCTGATCCGCAGCTTGTTCAGAACCGCAAAACAAAAAAAGCGAAGCCATATGGCTTCGCTTTTTTGTGGGCGCCGTTAAAAGGTTAACGGGACAGAGCAGTCACATTGGCCCGCGCCGAGTGCAGTTTCTTGTAGCTGTCGATCAGCCGCAGGTGCCGGTCCAGCCCCTCCAGCTTCATGCTGGTCGGCGTCAAGCCATGGAAGCGCACGCTGCCGTCCACCGAACCAATCGCCGCATCCGTTCGCTCGTCGCCAAACATCCGGCGGAAATTAGCCTCGTAGTCTTCCAGTTCCAGGTCTTCGTCGAGTTTCATTTCCAGCACGACGTTGACTGCCTGATAGAACAGGCCACGTTCAACGGTGTTGTCGTTGTACTGCAGGAACATTTCCACGGCCTCTTTCGCCTCTTCATATTGCTGCAGGGCGAGATAAATCAGCAGCTTCAACTCCAGGATCGTCAACTGACCCCAAGCGGTGTTGTCATCAAATTCGATGCCGATCAACGAAGTGATGTCGGTGTAGTCGTCCAGCTCACTTTCCACCAGGCGCTCAACCAGTGCCTGCAGTTCCTCGTCGTCCAGGCGATGCAGGTTGAGGATGTCGGCGCGGAAGAACAGCGCCTTGTTGGTGTTGTCCCAGATCAGGTCGTCCGCCGGATAGATTTCCGAGTAGTCCGGCACCAGGATGCGGCACGCCTTGGCGCCGATATGCTCGTAGACCGCCATGTACACCTGCTTGCCCATGCCGTCGAGAATGCCGAACAAGGTTTCGGCTTCTTCGGCATTCGAGTTTTCGCCCTGGCCGGAGAAGTCCCACTCGACGAATTCGTAATCCGATTTGGAACTGAAGAAGCGCCACGACACCACGCCGCTCGAGTCGATGAAGTGTTCGACGAAGTTATTCGGCTCGGTGACCGCGTGCCCTTCAAAAGTCGGCTGGGGCAAGTCGTTGAGGCCTTCGAAGCTGCGACCCTGGAGCAATTCGGTCAGGCTGCGTTCCAGTGCCACTTCCAGGCTTGGGTGGGCGCCGAACGAGGCGAACACGCCGCCGGTGCGCGGGTTCATCAGGGTCACGCACATCACCGGGAGTTCACCTCCCAGGGACGCATCCTTGACCAGTACGGGGAACCCTTGCTCCTCCAGGGCCTGAATACCGGCCAGGATACCCGGGTACTTCGCCAGCACGTCGGCCGGCACATCAGGCAAGGCAAATTCGCCTTCGATGATTTCGCGTTTGACCGCGCGCTCGAAGATCTCCGACAGGCATTGCACCTGGGCTTCGGCCAGGGTGTTGCCGGCGCTCATGCCGTTGCTCAGGAACAGGTTCTCAATCAGGTTGGAAGGGAAGTACACCACTTCACCGTCCGAACGCCGCACGTAAGGCAGCGAGCAGATGCCACGTTCTTCATTGCCCGAGTTGGTATCGATCAGATGGGAGCCGCGCAGCTCGCCGTCGCGGTTGTAAATCTTCAGGCAGTATTCGTCGAGAATTTCAGTCGGCAGCGCGTCTTTTCGGCCAGGCTTGAACCAGCGCTCGTCCGGGTAGTGCACAAACGCGGCGTTGGCGATGTCTTCGCCCCAGAACTGATCGTTGTAGAAGAAGTTGCAGTTGAGTCGCTCGATAAACTCGCCCAGCGCCGACGCCAGCGCGCCTTCCTTGGTCGCACCCTTGCCGTTGGTAAAGCACATTGGCGAGTGCGCATCGCGGATATGCAGCGACCACACATTTGGCACGATATTGCGCCACGAGGCGATTTCGATCTTCATGCCCAGGTTCGCCAGAATGGCCGACATGTTGGCGATGGTTTGCTCCAGCGGCAGGTCCTTGCCGGCAATATAGGTGCTTGCCTGGGCGTTGGAAGCCGGCATCAGCAGCGCCTGGGCATCGGCGTCGAGGTTGTCCACTTCCTCGATCACAAACTCAGGGCCGGCCTGCACCACTTTTTTCACGGTGCAACGGTCGATGGACCGCAGGATGCCCTGGCGGTCTTTGTCGGAAATGTCGGCGGGCAGTTCGACCTGGATCTTGAAGATCTGGTTGTAACGGTTTTCCGGGTCGACAATGTTGTTCTGTGACAGCCGGATGTTGTCGGTAGGGATATTGCGGGTGCTGCAGTACAACTTTACGAAGTACGCCGCGCACAGCGCCGACGAAGCCAGGAAGTAGTCGAACGGGCCCGGTGCCGAGCCATCGCCCTTGTAGCGGATAGGTTGATCGGCCACCACCGTGAAGTCATCGAACTTGGCTTCAAGTCGAAGGTTGTCGAGAAAGTTGACCTTGATTTCCATGGGGGTTACCAGAATAGCGGGCTAGTCGATTTGGCCGCCATTATCCGGCATTTCAACGGTAAGTCTCCCCCGTCGGGCTGTTTTAGCCGGCAAAGCAAGGGCCGGCCGGAGGATTCGGCCTGGCCCTTTTCAAGGTCAGCGGCTGGCTGCGAGGAATTCGTCAGTCGAGATTACGCTGGCGTAAGCAAAGCCCAAGGCCGACATGAACGCGGCGTGAACCTGGGCGGCTGGCACTGTGACGCCGTTGAACTCCAGGTCGCGTGAGGCGCAAGCGTCGTGAATCACGGTAACGGTGTAGCCGAAGTCGGCAGCGGCGCGGGTAATGCCGTCGATGCACATGTGGCTCATGCTGCCGACCACGACCAGTTCCTTGATACCTTGCTCGTCGAGGATCGACTGCAGTTCGGTTTCACGGAACGAGTTGACGAAGTGCTTGAGCACCACCGGTTCATCAGCGCGGTTCAGAACCTTGGGGTGCAATTTCGCGCCGTCGGAGCCTGGAGTGAAGAAGGGCGCTTCGTCGGAAGTGAACTCATGGCGAATATGCACCACCGAGTCACCGGCATCGCGAAAGGCCTTGAGCAGTCGTACGGCGTTGTCGGCAGCAGCGTCGGCGCCGACCAGCGGCCACTTGCCCTGGGGAAAGTAGTCGTTTTGGATATCGACTACGATGAGTGCTTGCTTGGCCATGACTGTTTCCTCTTGAAGTGTTTGGGTGTGCAATGGAGTATCGGGTGTGGCAGGCATTCCGAGGATTGGCCGCACCGACAATAGAAGGGGGAAAACTGACAATGAGTCTGCAAAGGACCGTCGCCGAGCTGGGCGTGCTGATCTATCCAGGCGCACAGATGGCAGCGGTACATGGCTTGACGGATCTGTTCGGGGTGGCCAACCGCATTGCTGCCGAACATCAGGCTGCACAACTGCCGCTGTTGCGGGTCAGTCATTGGCAAGTGACCGGCGATCTGCCCCCGACCCGGGTATACGACAGCCATCCCGCACCTGAACAATCCCTGGTGGCGATTTTGATCCCGCCGTCGATTGCCGGTTTTACCGAGGGCCAGGCCCCGCCGTCGTTGTTCCACTGGTTGCGTGAGCAACACGCCAGTGGTGCGACCCTGGGTGGCGTTTGCGTGGGTTCGATTCTGCTGGCCGAGAGCGGTTTGCTCGACGGCCGCAGCGCCACCACACACTGGACCTCGGCCAAGGGTTTCGCCGAGCGCTATCCTGCGATCAAGCTCAAGGCCGACACGCCGATTGTCGATGATGGCGACCTGATTACCACGGCCGGGTTGATGGCTTGGTCAGAGCTGGGCCTGCGGCTCGTCGACCGCCTGCTCGGGCCGAGCATCGCTACCGGCACCGCACGTTTTCTGGTGGTCGAGCACAGCGACAGTGCCAGCGAGTGCGGCAGCAACTTCTCACCTATTCTCAGTCATGGCGACGCGGCGATCCTCAAGGTTCAGCATTGGCTGCAAAGCACAGGCGCGACCGAGGTATCCCTGAGCGTAATGGCGCAACGCGCGGGCCTGGAAGAACGCACTTTCCTGCGTCGTTTTCGTGCCGCTACCGGGCTCAAACCGACCGAGTACTGCCAGCATCTGCGAGTCGGCAAGGCGCGGGAAATGCTTGAATTCACCAACGGCACGATCGATCACATTGCCTGGACGGTGGGGTATCAAGACCCGAGTGCGTTCCGGGCCACGTTCAGGAAAATTACCGGCCTGGCGCCGAGTGATTACCGCAGTCGCTTCGGCGTCGGCGCTGGCCAGAGTTGAACGCTCGAACAGGGGGAATGTCGGAGTGATTAACCGCAAGATTCACTGGCGGCATCCAGCAGGTGGCACCCGGCTTGATCAGAAGCCCTGACCTGCGACATCCACCAAACGCAGATTGAAGGGGGATGCATGACCCCAACAAACCGCAAGAAACTGGTCGTCGCGCACTCCGTGCGGGCCCAGGCACCTCAGCATGAGGTGGAGACCAACCGCGCGCTGGCTCGTTGGCTGGCGCAGATTCTCGGGCTCAAATTTGGTGGCAGTTACGACGCGAGCGTACACGGCGGTCGCGAGCTGTATCTATTGCCAACCCAGACGCTGGTAGGCGTGGCGGCCGCTCGGGAACTGGGGGTTAGGGGACCGGAAGATTTGTGGGGCGGCTATGTCGACCACGATTTCATCTGCACCAAGGCCATCAGCCATGGCTTATTCAGTCGCGATGCCTGTGCGCCTGAAGGCTGGTCACCGTTGTTTTCCGAGCGGGTGCGTAACGTGGTGCTGGACGGTCTGAGCGTCTTTTCCCTGGAAGACGCCCGTCCCGCAGCGGAGCATCTGTTGCAAAGCGGCCCGATCCGGTTAAAACCGGTGCACGCCTGCGCCGGTCGTGGCCAGGAGGTCGTCAAAACCCTCCAGCAATTCGACACCATTCTCGCCAGACCCGATGCCCAGTCTTTGTTCAGCGAGGGTGTGGTGCTGGAGCAGGATCTGCAAAACGTCATCACCCACAGCGTCGGCCAGAGCTTCATCGGCGACCAGGTGCTCAGCTACTGCGGTGATCAGTACCTGACCGAGGATGCTCACGGCGAGCAGGTCTACGGCGGTTCAAACCTGCTGGTCGTCCGGGGTTACTACGAAGACCTGCTCGAGTTACCGTTGGCAGAAGATGTGCGGCTGGCGATTCGCCAGGCCCAGGTGTTTGATAGCGCCGCCGACGAGGCCTACCCCGGTTTCTACGCTTCGCGGCGCAATTACGATATCGCCCAAGGCCTGGACAGCGAAGGGCAGGTGCGCAGCGGGGTGCTGGAGCAGTCCTGGCGCATGGGCGGCGCCAGCAGCGCTGAGGTGGCGGCCCTGCAGTCCTTCGTCAACGATCCGGGGATGCGCGCGATACGGGTGTCGTCGGTGGAAACCTACGTTGATCAGCCGTTGCCGGCGGACGCTATCGAGGTGTACCGCGGACCCGCGGAAAACAGTGACTTTCTTCTCAAGTACGTAACGGTCAAATCCTATGACGGCTAGAAGCGAAACCATTCAGATCGACATCGACGATGAACAGATGAGCGGGACTTTCCTGAGCCCCAAGTCGAAAGTGCCAGGCGTGCTGTTTGTGCACGGCTGGGGCGGTAGCCAGGAGCGCGACCTGGAACGGGCCATGGGCATTGCCGGGTTGGGTTGCGTGTGCCTGACCTTTGATTTGCGGGGGCACACCGGCGGCACTGGCATTCCTCTGACCCGGGTCACCCGTGAGGACAATTTGCGCGACTTGCTGGCCGCCTACGACCGGCTGCTGGCCCATCCGGCCCTGGATACTTCGGCGATTGCGGTGGTCGGCACCAGTTACGGTGGTTACCTGGCGTCGATCCTGACGTCATTGCGTCCAGTGCGCTGGTTGGCCTTGCGAGTGCCGGCACTGTATCGCGATGAGCAGTGGCACACGCCCAAGCGCGAACTGGACAAGACTGATTTACGTGACTATCGCAGCACGCTGATCCGCGCCGACAGTAATCGCGCGCTGCACGCGTGTTCACAGTTCACCGGGGATGTCTTGCTGGTGGAGTCGGAGACTGATGATTTTGTCCCTCATGCGACCATCATGAGTTACCGCGCGGCGTGCCAGCAGACTCACTCGCTGACCCATCGGATCATCGATGGTGCGGACCATGCCTTGAGCGAGCCGGTGTCGCAGCAGGCGTACACCTCGATCCTGGTGGACTGGATTACCGAGATGGTGGTGGGCGAACGGCTGAGTATCATTCAATCGAAGTGAGAGGTGTGGCGTTCTTGAAACCATCGCGAGCAGGCTCGCGATGGCGTCATCTGTTTCACCAAATGGCTCAACCCGGCTTCTTGGCTATCCGCAGCGACTTGGCCTTGGCTTCCACCACCAGGTACATCACCAGCGTAATCAGCAGCGGCAAAATAAAGTAGATCGCCCGATACGCCAGCAACCCCGCCACCAGGCTGCCACGCGAAGCTTCATGCTGCAGCAGCGCGACAAACACCGCCTCCAGCACCCCAAGACCGGCAGGTATGTGGGTAATCACCCCGGCGATGGCGCTGATCAGCAGTACACCCAGCACCAGTGGATAATCCAGCTTGCTCGGGAGCAAGGTGAAAATCACGGCGGCCATCAGCGACCAGTTCAGCGCGCCCAATGCCAGTTGCAAGACCGCCATGCGCAGCGACGGTAGATTGATTTCCACTCCGCGAATCGACCACTCGCGACGTTTGGAAAACTGACACGCCGCCAGATACCCTGCGCTCACCAGCAACAGCAGCACCCCGACGCCCTGCAGGGCCGTGCTGCTCAGCTTCCAGCCCGGCGGCATGCGCACCAGTCCACTGCTGAACACCGCACCGGCAATCACCATATAGCCGAACCAGTTGGTCGCCAGGCTGAGGCCGAGGATCTTGGCGATGTTCGCCTTGCTCACGCCCAGGCGCGAATACAGGCGATAGCGCATGGCGATGCCGCCGACCCAGGCGCTGAGATTGAGGTTAAACGCATAGCTGATGATGCCCACCGGAAGGATCTGTTTCCAGGTCAGGTCCTGGCGTATGTAGGTGCGACCAATCAAGTCGAAACAGGCGTATACCAGAAAGCTCACCAGCGTCAGCCCTGAAGCAATGATCAAAGTGCGTACTTTGAAGTCCGCCAGGGTGTCGAACACTTCATTCCATTCGATGCGGCGGGCGAGCATCGTGAACAGCACGATCAGCGCCAGGAAAAACAGCATCGTCAGTGGCCGTTTCCAGCGACTCCAGCGGGATTTTCCCGGGCTCTCGGCGTGCGGCGCCGACTGTGTTTCAGCGCTGCTCATGGCGATCACTCCCGGTCGAATGGGTAAACAGTTTCAGGCGCGGCTTATGGGCCGGTAACCAACCGGCCCATGCAGGGAAGTGGCGCAGAAAGTGGAACACCAGAAAGCCCACGGTCATGTGCCAAATCCGCCCGCGTGGAGATTTCTCTACGGACATGGCCTTGCAGTGATTGTTGCTCAGGTCTTCAAGGCGCTCGAACAGTTGGCGATTGAAGGTGCGATCGCGAATCAGCACATTGGCTTCAAGATTCATCGACAGGCTCAGCGGGTCCAGGTTGCTCGAACCAACGGTGCTCCAGTCCTCATCCACCAGCGCCACTTTGCCGTGCAGCGGGCGCTGGCAGTACTCGTGAATCTGCACGCCGGACTTGAGCAGGTAGTCGTACGTCATGCGTGCAGCCAGCTTGGCGACCAGCATGTCCGGCTGGCCTTGCAGGATCAGTTTGACTTCCACGCCCCGGCGGGCCGCATTGCGGATCTCGCGCAGCAGGCGATAGCCCGGGAAGAAATAGGCGTTGGCGATCACCACCCGGCGCTGGGCACTGCGCAGCACCTGCCGATAGACCTCTTCAATATCGGTGCGATGGTCACCGTTATCGCGATACACCAGGCGCACCTGGCCATCGTGGTCGGTGAACGCCAGTTCCGAGCGCCGCTGCCGACGACGCTGCCACCAATACTTGGCGCGGCCAGGGCGACCACTTTGCAGCAGGGCAAAGTGATGGATATCAGCCACTGCCGGCCCCTGGATCTCCACGGAATAATCCTGCTTGGCTTCAGGGCCGAAATCGAGCAGGTGATCGCCGGAAAAGTTGATGCCGCCGATAAATGCAATCGTGCCGTCCACCACCACAATCTTGCGGTGCAACCGGCGGAACCAGTTGGTGCGTACGCCAAGGCGCTTGGGGGCTGGGTCGAATATCTGCAGGTGCACACCGGCTTCGCTCAGCGCCGTGAGATAGCCCGTGCTGAGTTCGCCGCAGCCAAAACCATCAAGGCTGGCAGTGACGCGCACCCCGCGTCTGGCGGCGTCGATCAGCACTTCCTGCAATTCGTTACCGACCTTGTCTTCAAAGACGATGAACGTTTCCAGGAGGATTTCCGTCTTGGCCTGGCGCATCGCCTCGAACACCCTGGGGAAATATTCCTCACCGTTTTCCAGCAGTTCCACACGATTATTGCCTTGCCAGCCGTACTCGACATCAACGGCTGCAGGCTCGCGCACCGGGGGGACGGA
Source organism: Pseudomonas sp. ES3-33 (assembly GCF_000952175.1). Classification (NCBI taxonomy): domain Bacteria; kingdom Pseudomonadati; phylum Pseudomonadota; class Gammaproteobacteria; order Pseudomonadales; family Pseudomonadaceae; genus Pseudomonas; species Pseudomonas sp. ES3-33. Next base: position 50,200 of record NZ_JZRI01000008.1, read on the forward strand.
AACGCTGTCCAGCGTGGTTTTATCCATCGACGGGATACTCATAGCTCGATCTCCACCGATAGCGGTGCGTGGTCGGAAAGATGGGACCAGGGCCGTGCAGCCAATACCTGCGGGCGGCTGGCCTTGAGGTTGCGGACATAAATGCGGTCCAGGCGCAGGACCGGCAGGCGAGCCGGAAAGCTGCGCGCGGGCTTGCCATGATGCTCGGCGAACACTTCGCGCAAACCGCACGGCTTGAGCAGCGCATCGGCGCGCTGGCGCCAGTCATTGAAATCGCCGGCGACTATCACCGGCGCATCCTTGGGCAGCTCTTCCAGACGCCGGGCCAGCAGGCCCAGTTGTTCGTTGCGGTGGGCCTCGTGCAGGCCCAGGTGGACGCAGATCGCATGCACCTCCGGACCGTCGCCCGGCAGGCGTAGCACGCAGTGCAAAATTCCGCGGTTTTCATGGCCGCTGATGGACACGTCGAGATTGTCATGGCGGATGATCTGGAATTTCGACAGCAGCGCATTACCGTGATCGCCCTCGGGGTAGACCGCGTTGCGGCCATAGGCAAATTGTGGCCACAGGCTGTCGGCGAGGAATTCGTACTGCGGCATCGTCGGCCAGTTGTCGTAGCGCTGGGGATGTTGCTCGTGGGTGCCGTGGACTTCCTGCAAAAACACCACGTCGGCGGACACGGCGCGCACCGCTTCGCGTAACTCGGGCAGGATGAAACGCCGGTTGAGCGCGGTGAAACCCTTGTGAGTGTTCACCGTCAGCACGGTGAAACGCCGCACGGCCGCGAGGGGTTGCAATTGTTCTGGTGCCTCGGGCTGTTCAGACATGCTCATGACAGCACTCCTTCGGCTGCGGGCTCGCCGGGGGTAGTGGCCAGACTGTCTGCAAGATGGAAGCGCTCCAGCAGCCTACGCGCATCAAACGGCGCGCGAACCTTGATGTCGTTATCGAAATAGCAGAACACTTCGCGGGACTTGCGCGGCTGGGGTTTGAGCCGCGGAGCGATCAGCTGTGGATCCGCAGGTTGCTGCCCATGGTTCCAGGCATCGATCCGGTCGCCCCAGCGTTTCAGCGCCTGGGCCGTGTAGCCGCTGGCATACAGTTCTTCGGCCCCGTGCAGGCGCAAGTAGACAAAATTGCTGGTGATGTCTTCGCGATAGGGCCATTTTCCCGCCGTGTCGGCGATCACCAGTGCCACGTTGTAGCGCTTGAGCAAGCGCACGAACGCCTGGTCGACGAAACTATCGTTACGGATTTCCACGGCATGGCGCAGCGGTCGTTTCCTGTAGGCCTTGATACTGGCATGCCCCGGTACATGGGAATCGTGCTGGCGGGCGAGGGCGGCGGCCTGCTGGGTGTTGTGGGGGAGCTGTTCGAGAAAGCTTTCGAACAATTCGGCATTGAATTTGAAGTTGGGCGGGAATTGCCAGAGGACCGGCCCCAGCTTTTCCTTGAGTTCCAGCACCCCGGAGGCGAAGAAATTGGCCAGGGGCTTATGCACGTCGCGCAAGCGTTTGACGTGGGTGATGAACCGTGGGGCTTTGACGCTGAAGACGAAATCCGCCGGGGTTTGGGCGTACCACTCGGCATACCGCTGCGGACGTTGCAACGCGTAGAACGATCCATTGATTTCGATGCTGTTGACCGCCCTCGACGCGAACTGCAATTCGCGTTTCTGGGTCAACCCCTTTGGGTAGAAATCCCCCCTCCAGGGCAAGTAGCGCCAGCCTGAAATACCAATATGAATCCCCGCCATGTCGCCTCCCGTCTTGTGGTCCTCGGTTTACCCCGTTCCATTGCTGACTGCGGGGCGATAGAGAAAGTTTCGAGCGGGCTACGGACGGTATCTCCCGTGGATAAGCGGCGAGGAGAGGGTTTTGCCAGTTATTGATGGGGCACTGCTGCCGCTATCTCGCGGCCAAAACCGAACTTGCACGGGATTTGTCGATCAGTTCCTCACAGATGCGTTTTCGAGGAGCTCCGCGTTTTGCTCAAGTTCAGGACCGCGATACTACTGGGGGCGTTGCTGATTTTTGCCAGCAACGCATTACAAGCCGCCGCGTTGCCGGGCCTTCCAGCCGCTGCCGAAGAGCCGGCCACGCCGGAGCCGCTGGTGCAGGGCGGTTTGCTCGGTGCCATCAGTTCCAGCATCGATAACGTGCAGGACAAACTCGACCTCAACGAAGACCTGGTGGACGCCTGGCGTTTGCGAGCTGATCGGGCAGCGGACGAAGTCGACAAGCTGGTCAACCAGCCCTCGGCGCGCTCGCCCATGAGCATCGTGGGTGACTTCCTGTTGTTGTCCGGGGTCTGGCTGGGCGCCTTTGCCTTGCTCACGGTGCTCGGTGGCCTGCTGGCCAAGCGGCTGAACCAGGGTCGCTGGCTGGGTACCCGCCAGCGCAGTCAGGACCTGCTCAGCTACGTATTGCCCTACACATTGCCCGCGATTATGTGTCTGCCGCTGACGCTGTCCATCAGCCATTTCCTGCCAGCCTCGGTAGGCCGGGCGTTGGCGCTGTGCTTTGCCTACGCCACCAGCAGCGGGATATTTTCCACTTCGATGCTGCTGTGTGTGATCGTCATGTTCAACACCGGGCACAAGCGTGCGGCGGTGCAGATCATCCGCGACTACTGTCCCAAGCCTCTATTCCTGATCGGCTTCCTCGCCGCGCTGAGCGATGCCCTGACCAGCCCGCAGATCGCCCGGCAACTGGGCGGCAATATCACCAGCAGCATCGCGGTGTTCACCGGGCTGTTTGCGTCGATCATCTTTGGCTTGCTGGTGATCCGCCTGCGTCGTCCGGTGGCTCACCTGATTCGCAACCGACCCCTGGCGCAACGGCTCAAGCAGCCATCGCTGCAGGAGTCCCTGCGAATTTTCTCCGGACTCTGGTACTGGCCGATCCTGCTGATGGTCATGGTGTCAGCGATCAATTTGATCGGGGTGGGTGAGGATAATCAGAAAGCCCTGCGCTGTGCGTTGTTCACCACCATCCTGCTGATCGCCACGGTATTTCTCAGCACGGTATTCCAGCACCTGTTCAAGTCGCGAAAAGCCGAGGCGCTGCAGCGCAGCAGCGCTTACAAGGAGCGTTTTCTCAGCCTGCTACACGCACTGGTGCGGATTGTGATGGCAGTGGCTTTTATCGAGATTCTGGGCCGGATCTGGGGAGTTTCGCTGTTCGAATTTGCCGAACGCAACTCGATCGGGCGGGCGATCAGCGACTCGCTGAGCCGCATCGGCCTGATCTTCCTGGTGACCTGGCTGTTCTGGGTGGTGCTCGACACGGCCATTCAGGAGGCCCTGAAGCCGCCCGTCAACAAGCGCTCATCGGCGCGTCAGCCCAGCACCCGGGTAAAAACCATCCTGCCGCTGCTGCGCAATGCGATGAAGATCATCCTGGTGGTGATCTGCGCGATTACCACCATGGCCAACCTGGGGATCAACGTGGCGCCACTGCTTGCCGGTGCCGGGGTGGTCGGTCTGGCGATCGGTTTCGGCTCCCAGCAGCTGGTGCAAGACGTGATCACGGGCCTGTTCATTATTATCGAAGACACGCTCTCGATCGGCGACTGGGTGGTGCTCGACTCGGGCCACGCCGGCACTGTCGAGGGCCTGACCATTCGCACCTTGCGCCTGCGCGATGGCAAAGGCTTCGTGCACTCGGTGCCGTTCGGCCAGATCAAGGCGGTTACCAATCAATCTCGGCAGTTCGCCTATGCGTTTTTCTCGGTGCAGTTCACGTATGACACCGATGTTGATAAGGCCATCGAGCTGATCCGCGAGGCCGGGGAGTCGATCCGCGAAGATGCGTTCCTCAAGTACAACCTGCAGGGGCCGCTTGACGTGTTTGGTGTCGACAAGATGGACCTCAATGGCGTGGTGCTGACCGCACAGTTCCGCACGGTATCGGGTGGGCAATATGCGGTGAGCCGGGCGTTCAACCAACGCTTGAAAAAGCTTGTGGATAACAGCCCTTGGGTGCATTTCGCGCAGACTTATCCACAGCAGGTTTTGTTGCCCAAGCGGCAGGGTGACGAAGTTCTGGAGGATGGGCAGGCTCCACAGCATGGGGCTGTTTTGCTGCCGGATCCGCCGCGTTCGCAGTGATTTTCGGTGTGGGTCACACCGCTATCGCGAGCAGAAAATTTGTAACCCCCGATCAACCCTGTGAGAGCGGGCTTGTCCGAGAAGGGGCCATCGGCAACAGCACAATCCACGCAGATACACTTTACGGGTGACGGTTGCGTACTAAACCCGCAAAATGCAACGATTCCGGCAATTATCAATGGCATCACCCTGGGTGATGTCTAACAGCCATCGTTCCAATCAGACTGGGCCTGCTGACTCTATGCGAATGCGCCTTATGTTACTGGGCGGCGGAAATGCCCTTGGGCAGGCGCTGATTCGCCTCGGTGCGGAGGAAGACATCGGCTTCCTCGCCCCCCGCCCGCCGCAAGACGGCTGGGATGCCGCGAGCCTGACGCAATTGCTCGACGACACCCGCCCGGACGCGCTGATCAACCTTGCGTACTACTTCGACTGGTTCCAGGCCGAGGCGGTCAGCGAGCAGCGTCTGGCCGGGCAGGAGCGCGCAGTCGAGCGCCTGGCCGAATTGTGCCAGCACCACAATATCGTCCTGCTGCAACCGTCGAGCTATCGGGTGTTCGACGGTTCCCGCGCGACGGCCTACAGCGAAAAAGACGAGCCGGTGCCGTTGGGCCTGCGTGGTCAGGCCCTGTGGCGCATCGAGCAAAGCGTGCGGGCCACTTGCCCGCAGCATGTGCTGCTGCGCTTCGGCTGGCTGCTCGATGACAGCGCCGATGGCGCCCTGGGGCGTTTCCTGGCTCGTGCCGAGCAGCCAGAAGAACTGCTGATGGCTGATGATCGCCGAGGCAATCCGACGCCGGTCGACGATGCCGCCCGGGTGATTATTTCGGTGCTCAAGCAACTGGATTGTGCAGCGCCGCTGTGGGGCACCTACCATTACGCAGGGCATGAGGCCACTACGCCGCTGGCACTGGGGCAGGCTATCCTGACCGAAGCGCGCAACCTGCACCCGCTGGCCATCGAAGCACCGACCGCCCAGGCTCACGCCGCGCGTCCTGACGCTGCCGACGAGCCGCAGCATGCAGTGCTGGCCTGCAAGAAAATTCTGCACACGTTCGGGATCAAGCCGCGTGCCTGGCGCGCGGCACTCCCGGGCCTACTGGACAGGTTCTATCGCCATGGCTGACGGCCCAATTCTCATCACCGGCGGTGCCGGTTTCATCGGCTCGCACCTGACCGATGCCTTGCTCGCCAAGGGCCATTCGGTGCGCATTCTCGACGACATGTCCACCGGCAAGCGCAGCAACCTGCCGCTGGACAATCCCAAGGTTGAGCTGATTCTCGGTGATGTCGCCGATGCAGCGCTGGTGGCGCGCACGATGGTCGGCTGCAGCGCCGTGGCACACCTGGCGGCGGTCGCTTCGGTCCAGGCCTCGGTGGATGATCCGGTCAGAACCCACCAGAGCAATTTCGTAGCTTCGTTGAATGTGTGCGAAGCCATGCGCCAGGCCGGAGTCAAACGCGTGTTGTTTGCCTCCAGCGCGGCGGTCTACGGCAACAACGGTGAAGGCGAGTCGATCGACGAAGAAACGCCCAAATCGCCGTTGACGCCCTATGCCTCGGACAAACTGGCCAGCGAGCACTATTTTGACTTCTACCGGCGACAGCATGGCCTGGAACCGGTGGTCTTCCGTTTCTTCAACATCTACGGCCCGCGCCAGGATCCGTCCTCGCCGTACTCCGGGGTGATCAGCATCTTCAGCGAGCGGGCGCAGAAAGGCTTGCCGATCACCGTGTTTGGCGATGGCGAGCAGACTCGGGATTTTGTTTACGTTGAAGACCTCGTCGACCTGCTGGTGCAGGCCATCGAGAAGCCGCAGGTCGAGGTGGGCGCGATTAATGTTGGCTGGAACCAGGCGACTACGCTCAAGCAGATGCTGCAGGCGCTGGAAGTGGTGGTGGGTCAGTTGCCGCCGGTGAGCTACGCACCGGCGCGCTCCGGGGATATTCGTCATTCACGGGCGAACAATCGACGGCTGCTGGAGCGGTTTACCTACCCGGAGCAGACGCCGATGAGCGTGGGGTTGGCGCGGTTGTTGGGGCGCTGAGTCCTGCCGCAATGATAAAGGCGCCTCGAAGGCGCCTTTATCATTTCTGAACGGGTGTTGACCTTGCTCGCGAAAGCGTTCCGACCCAAGCGGTTTAGAACTTGTAACCCAGGCCAACCATGTAGATGAACGGATCCACATCCACGTCGACCTTGGCCCGGGTGCCCGGTGCCACTGCGTTGTTTTCCACGGTGGCGGTGGTGTCGATGTCGATGTAGCGCACCTGCGCGTTGAGCATGATGTTGTCGGTGATCATGTAGTCGGCACCCACCTGGAACGCCATGCCCCAGGAGTTTTCCGCCTTGAAGTTGCTGAAACCGTTGGCGCTGGCTTCACTGCCCACGTGTTCGTCGTAGATCCAGGTGTAGTTGATGCCGGCACCCACATACGGCTGGAATAGCGACTTGTGATCCAGCGGGTAGTACACCACGCTCAGGGTCGGCGGCAGGTGTTTGAGCGAACCGAGTTTGCCGTTGGCCGCACCCAGGGCGGTGCCTTTGATCTTCACGTCGTGCTCGAACGGGGAGGCGGCGAGCAATTCGATACCCCAGTGGCTGTCGATCATGTACGCGAAGTTCAAACCCAGCTGCGTGTCGCTGCTCATGGTCGCCTTGCCACCCAGGTCGGCCCCGGCCAGTGGGCCCTGGTCGACCTTGACGCTGGAGCTGTCGGCTGTCGGGTTGACGGTGATAGCGCCAGCGCGAACGATGATATCGCCAGCGTCGTGGGCATGGGCGAGCGGGGCTGCGAGCGCGAGGGCAAACAGCGAAGCGCAGAGCGCGGACTTGTGCATGAGGGCTCCAAAGGACGTTAAAAATTTTCGATGTCCAATGGTAAGGCGGCTAACAATCAGGTCTTTTGATTCAGCTCAATGAAACAGTGAAGGGGTGGTTTTTCGTGGAACCTTTGAGGGCCCCATCGCTGGCAAGCCAGCTCCCACAGTGATCGAGTCGTTCACACTTTTTGTGTCACCGACGAAACCTGTGGGAGCTGGCTTGCCAGCGATGGGGCCCTTACAAACAGCCTAAAATTACCGGGGTTTACTCCGGCAGCTCATACGCATAAATCTTGTCCGCCTCCATCTGATACCCCGCATCCGCCAGTTCGCTGGTCGACGCCTTCACCTGCATCGCACCCTCGATCCAGTAAGGCTGATACAGCTCCTCCAGCTTCACGCCCAACTCGCTTTTCACATGCACGATCTGGTTCGACGGCGGTGGCGGTACGTGGATGCAGGCGCCGAAATACGGCACCAGCAGAAACTCCGTGGTGCGCCCTTCCTCACTCACTTCCAGTGGCACGATGTACCCCGGCAGGCGAATGTTCTGGCCGTCGAGTCCCTGCACCACGGGGGCATTGGGCATGTCCTGCTTCGCCGCGGGTGCCGATTCGGCCGACAGCGCACTGCTCATCTGCGACAGGTCATGCAGCGGCGTCATGTCCGGCACTTCCGGTGCTGCGTCCGGGGGGATCATCTCCGACCAGGTCAGGTCCTTGGGCTGGGCTGCCCACAGCGGCAGGGCGAACAGCATCAACAGCGCGAGCAGGACGCGGGGCATCTTCGACTTCCTCATAAACGGATCGACAGGCCATCGGCAAGGGATTGGCGATACGCACGCCAGGCCGGCACGCTCCCCATCAGTAACGCAGCGCACAGGATGCCACCGAGCAGCGTCCATTCATATTCACTTGGCCACGCCAACGGTAAATACAACCCGTAGTTGGCCTGCACGTAACCCTGGGCGCCTGCGATACACACATACAACAGGGCCACGCCGGCAATCACCCCGGACAACGCCAGGGCAAACGCCTCCAGCACCAGCAGCGAGGCGATATGCCACGGGCGAGCGCCGACCGAACGCAGAATCGCCATCTCCCGCCGGCGTTCGTTGAGGCTGGTGAGAATCGCCGTGAGCATGCCGATCAACCCGGTCAGTACCACGAACAGCGACACCACGAACAAGGCTTTTTCCGCTGTGCTCATCAGGCTCCACAATTCCTGCAGGGCGACGCCGGGCAGGATGGCAAGCATCGGCTCACCGCGAAATTCATTGATCTCACGCTGCAGGGCGAAGGTGGAAATCTTGCTGTTCAGGCCCAGCATGAAGGCGGTGATCGCCTGCGGCGTCAGGTCCATGTTGCGCGCCTGATCGGCACTGATGCGCCCATTACCCCGGGCCGGCACGCCGTTGTGCCAGTCGACGTGAATCGCTTCCATACCACCCAGGCTGATGTGCAGCGTGCGGTCCACGGGCGTACCCGTGCGTTTGAGGACGCCGACCACAGTGAATGGTTTGTCGTCGTGCTTGACCAGGCTGATCACCGCGACGCCGTGGGCCAGGACCAGTTTGTCGCCGAGTTTGTAGTGCAGCGCATCGGCCACCTCGGCGCCGAGTACCACTTCGAACGGATCGGTGGCGAATGCGCGACCGTCGGCCAGTTCCAGGTGCTGCTGGCGGCCGTATTGATAGTGCTCGAAGTACGCCTCGGTGGTGCCCATCACCCGGTAACCGCGATGGGAGTCGCCGAGGGACATCGGGATGGCCCACTTCACTTTCGGGTTGTTGGCGAAGTGCTCGAAGCTGTCCCAGCGGATGTTGTTGGTGGCATTGCCGATGCGAAACACCGAGTACAGCAGCAGATTCACCGAACCGGAGCGTGCGCCGACGATGAGGTCGGTGCCACTGATGGTGCTGGCGAAACTGGCCTTGGCTTCGGTACGAACCCGTTCCACGGCCAGCAGCAGGCAGACCGACAAGGCGATGGCGAATGCAGTCAGGATCGCAGTAAAGCGACGATTAGCCAGGCTGGCCATGGCTAGACGAAACAGATACATCTCAAACCTCTTCGGACGTGGCGGCGCGGTTGAGTTCGGCCAGGGACAGATGGCGGTCGAACAGCGGCGCCAGGCTCTGGTCATGGCTGACGAACAACAGGCTCGATCCGGCTTCGCGGCATTCGGCAAACAGCAGGCGGATGAAGTTTTCCCGGGCGTCGTAGTCCAGCGCCGAAGTCGGCTCGTCGGCGATCACCAGTTCAGGCTGGCCGATCAGCGCACGGGCGGCGGCAACTCGCTGTTGCTGACCGATGGAAAGGGAGTCGGCGCGTCGGCTCAACAGGTTCTGATCTTTCAGGCCCAAGTGGGCAAGCAGCGTCACGGCAGCCTGGTCGACGCTGCCGTGACGCTGGATTGCCCGTTCGGCGCGCAACCTGGAGAAATGGCAGGGCAACTCGACGTTCTCGCGCACCGAGAGGAATGGCAGCAGGTTGAACTGCTGGAAAATGTAGCCGGTGTGATCGACGCGAAACGTGTCGCGCGCACCGGCGGACAGCTCGGTCAGCTCCTGGCCGAGCAGGCGGATGCTGCCGCGATCGGGCTTCTGCACGCCACCGAGCAGCCCCAGCAGAGTGGTCTTGCCGCTGCCACTGGGCCCCTTGAGAAACAAGCTCTCGCCGGCTTCCAGGCGAAACGCCGGGATGTCGAGCAAGGGCGGATGACCGGGCCAGCTGAAGCCCAGGTTGGACAGTTCGATGAGAGGTTGAGTCATAACACCGGTTTCGTGAGCGTGAATGCCCCCGTAGGAGCTGCCGAGTGCAACGAGGCTGCGATCTTTTGATTTTTCAAAGCAAGATCAAAAGATCGCAGCCTCGTTGCACTCGTCAGCTCCTACGGATTCAGGGTGGATTCAGAATTTCAGGGCAGCGGCCTTGGCCGTCACTTCAACGCCCTGCTGGCCGCTCGGGCCGATCAGTTGTACCTGAATTTTCTGGGTGGCCGGGAAGGTATTGAATATATTCGCCAGGTCCAGGGACTTCAGTGCTGCCGGTGTCGAACAGGTGAAGTGGTAATGGGCGTGAATTTCGCTGTGATCGTGGTGATGCTCGCCCTTGGACGTCGCTTCGTGATCATCATCGGCGTCCGGTTTGTCACCGAACAGCGGGCTTTCCAGCGCTTGACTGGTTACCACGCAGCCGGCAGCGGCTGGCAGGCTGAACAGGGCCAGGGGCTTTTCCAGCCCGGCCCGGGCAGCGGCGACCCTGGCTTTGTCGGCGTCGGTGGTGGCCTGGTGTTCGAAACCCACCAGGTTCATTGCCGGGCTTTGCAGTTCCAACTCCAGCGTCTGACCGTCCAGGGCCGCGTTCAAGCGGCCGACGCCATGCTCATGGGCCTCGAGGCTGCCATGCTCTTCGTTATGTTCATGGTCGTGATCATGTTCATGGGCTTGAGCGGCGTAAGCATCGGCCAGCGGCAACAGGGCGAATGGCAAAGCGAGCAACAGTCGACGCATGGGGACTCTCCGGGCGGAAGGTAATGAAATGTTATGTGATCTTATAACGTATGCAGAGTTTGACTGCCTGCTTGGCGTTGCACAAGTCCCGTGGGAGCATGCGCAGAAGAAAAATGCGGGAGCAGACTCATGTTGCGTATACGCGGAAGCATCGGCGCCTGGCCGGTGGATTTGACTTTGGAGATGGACGACGCGGATTGGGCGCGGCTTGGCGCGCAGTTGCAGGTCGCTCCGGTAGACGCCAGCGCTACGCCTGCGGCGAAACCGGTCACCCAGGACGATGCGCTGTGGCAGGTCGCCAAGGATCTGTTGCGCCAGGCCGGGCAGTTGAGCGGGCCGGATTTGCTGGAGCAGCTGGAAGGGCTGACTGGCAGCGCGGCAGCGGGCAAGCGCTTGCTGGTGCGCTTGCGCCATTGTGCGGACGTGAAGGTGATCAGCGGCGCAGATACGCCGCTTTACAGCTGGGTCGATTGAATATCGCCGCCTCGCTTCGCTCGACAGCTCCTACAAGAAATCTTGTGCACCCGTAGGAGCTGTCGAGTGAAACGAGGCTGCGATCTTGTGCGTCTTCAATAAAGAGCAGCAAACAACTTGCGACGGTACGTGGTCACCAGCGGGTGATCGTTGCCCAGCAGCTCGAAGACTTGCAACAAGGTCTTGTGCGGCAGGCCTTCGTTGTAGCTGCGATTGCGGATGAACAGCTTGAGCAATCCGTCCAGCGCCGCATCGTATTGCTGACGGGCCAATTGCTGGACGGCCAGTTGATAGACGGCCTCATCGTCCAGAGGGTTCTTCGCCAGGCGCGCCTTCAGGTCTGCGGCATCCGGCAGGTCCTTGGCCTGGCCGAGGAACTGGATCTGCGCCTTGGCACCGGCCAGGGCGGCTTTGTGTTCGTCGCTCTTGACCGAGTCGAGTACCGATTGCGCATCAGCCAGCTCGCCACGTTCAGTCAGGCAGCGGGCGTAGAGAATCAGCGCCTTGGCGTTGGTATTGTCCTCACCCAGCAGCTCCTTGAGCACGGCTTCGGCATCGGCGAAGCGGCTGTCGTCGAACAACGCCTGAGCCTGTTCGAGCGGATCGGCGGCGGCCGGCGGTGGCATCTGCACATGCGGCTCGAGCATGGTGCGTACGGCTGACTCCGGCTGCGCGCCGGCAAAGCCGTCCACCGGCTGGCCGTCCTTGAACAGCACCACGGTCGGCAGGCTGCGAATGCCAAAGCGGGCGACGATGTCCTGCTCCAGATCGCAGTTGACCTTGGCCAGCAACAGCTCGCCCTGATAGCTCTCGGCGATGGTCTGCAGCATCGGCATCAGCACTTTGCACGGCGCGCACCATTCGGCCCAGAAATCCACCAGGACGGGTTTGTGGAATGAGTTCTCGATCACCGACTGGTCGAAATCGGCGGTGGTGGCGTCGAAGATGTACGGCGTTTCCTGACTCATGGGGGATCTCGTAAAAGCGTGAATGGGGCCACTATAAGGCTTGGCGGGGGGTGGCCGGAAGCGGGGTGTGACCGGGAGAGTTGTATCGCCTGATCTGACGCTTCGCCAGCAAGCTGGCTCCCACCATGGAATGCGGTCAACTGTGGGAGCCAGCCTGCTGGCGATGGCGTCAGACAGGGCGCCGCGCGTGGTAGAGACTCACATGCCGAAACTCTTCCGGTTCGGCCAGATCCGGCAAGGTCATCGCTTCCAGCATCTCGATGCGCCGATACAACGGATGGCGAAAATCCCTCACCCGCGAATCCGCCACCAGCGCCTCGCGCCCACGACTCAGGAATTCATCGAGTAATGGCAGGTTCGCCCGGTCGTACAGGACGTCGGCCACCAGGATCAGGTCGAACCGATCTGCTTCGGCGAAGAAATCTGTCGAGTAGGCAAGTTGCACATCATTGAGCTCGGCATTCGCCCGGCACGCTGCGATCGCCAGCGGGTCGAGATCGCAGGCCACCACTTCCAGGGCCCCGGCCTTGACCGCAGCAATGCCCGCCACCCCGGAACCGGCACCGAAGTCCAGCACCCGTTTGCCGGCGACCCACTGCGGGTGTTCGGCGAGGTAGCGCGCCACCGCCAGGCCACTGGCCCAGCAGAAACTCCAGTACGGCGGCTCATGCAGGATCCGCCGGGTTTCCTCCGGGCTGAAGGCGCGGTCCATGTTGTCGCCGTCGATCAGCCAGAGCTTTAGCTGTGTTCCGGGCAACGCCACAGGCACCAGCTGCGCATCACCCAGCAATTGCCCCAGCGACTGCTGCAGGTCGAGCGGTGCAATCATGGTGCTTTGATAAATTGCAGCTGACCCATGGCCTGGGTCGTCGGTTGGGTAATGACCTGCGACGGCAGATGCAGAATCAGCTGCCCCGACTGGCTGGCGCGGCCACGCAGTTCAACCCGCTGGCCCGCCGGAAAGGATTCCGGGTTGAATCGCAGGTGGAACGGCAGGACCTGATTGGTACCAATCAGGCTGGAACTGGCGAGCAACTGCTGTGGGCGGTCCTTGTCGTCGATTACCAGCAAAGCCAGTTCGACTTCGGCGCCGGCCGGTACGCCTTGCAGCGTGCCGCTCAGTTCGCGCTGGTAAGCGGGCAGTGGACCAAGCTGGGCCGACTCCCGGGCTTTTTTCTGCGCCTGTTGCGGTGCGGGGCCCGGGGTCGGCGGTTGCGGCTTGGGCGCATCAGTGCCGCAGGCCACCAGCAGGCTGAGAAGGCTGAGTAAAACGAGCGGTTTTAGTGGCATTTGCGGCTCCAGCAGGGTGAAATCCATGGATCGTTCGATATAGCCAGTCTGTATACCGCAAACCCTATGGCTTGTCTTGCCACGGGGATGCGCTACCATGGCCCTCCCTTTTTTTGTTGCCTGCCACCATGCACTGTCCCTTCTGCGGTGCCAACGACACCAAGGTCATCGACTCGCGTCTGGTCGCCGAGGGCGAACAGGTGCGCCGCCGGCGTGAATGCCTGGCCTGCGGCGAACGTTTCACGACGTTCGAGACGGCTGAACTGGTGTTGCCGCGCCTGATCAAAACCGACGGCAGTCGTCAGCCGTTCGACGAAGAAAAACTCCGCGCCGGCATGCAGCGTGCCCTCGAAAAGCGTCCGGTGAGTGTCGAACGCCTCGAATCGTCGCTGGTGCACATCAAACACAAATTGCGAGCCACCGGCGAACGTGAGGTCAAGTCTCTCGTGGTCGGTGAACTGGTGATGGCCGAGCTGCAAAAGCTCGACGAAGTCGCCTACATTCGTTTCGCCTCCGTGTATCGACGCTTCCAGGACCTCAATGAGTTCCGCGAAGAGATCGATCGCCTGGCCCGTGAGCCGGTGAAAGAATGAGCACATCCGCAGAGCAAACCGTCCTCGACGCCCACTACATGGCCCGCGCCCTGGAACTGGCGCGCAAAGGTCACTACACCACCCACCCCAACCCGCGGGTCGGCTGTGTGATCGTGCGCGACGGGCAAATTGTCGGCGAAGGCTGGCACGAGCGCACCGGCGAGCCTCACGCCGAAGTCCACGCCTTGCGCGCCGCTGGCGACAAGGCCCGGGGCGCCACCGCCTACGTCACGCTCGAACCGTGCAGCCACCACGGCCGTACGCCGCCCTGCGCCGATGCGCTGGTGCATGCGGGCCTGGCCAGGGTCGTTGCGGCCATGCAGGACCCGAACCCGGCGGTTGCCGGTCGCGGCATGCAGCGTCTGTCTCAAGCCGGTATTGCCACTGAAAGCGGCGTGCTCGAAGGCGAGGCGCGCAAGCTCAACGAAGGCTTTCTCAAACGCATGGAACACGGCTTGCCGTTCGTGCGGGTCAAGCTGGCGATGAGCCTCGACGGTCGCACGGCGATGGAAAGCGGCGAAAGCCAATGGATTACCGGCCCGGCAGCGCGTTCGGCGGTACAACGCCTGCGTGCCCAGGCCAGCGTGGTGCTGACGGGCGCCGACACGGTGCTGGCCGATAATGCCCGCTTGACCGTGCGCGCCGATGAGCTGGGCCTGGATGCCGAGCAAACCGCGCTGGCCATGAGCCGGCCGCCGTTGCGCGTGTTGATCGACGGCCGTCTGCGAGTGCCGCTGGACGCGCCGTTCTTCAAGGCCGGCCCGGCGCTGGTCGCTACGTGCATGGCGATCGAAGAGCAATATGCCAATGGCCCGGAGTGCTTGATCGTTGCGGGCGAGGATGGCTTGGTCGACCTGCGCAAGCTGCTGGTCGAGCTGGCTGCCCGCGGGGTCAACGAAGTGCTGGTGGAAGCGGGGCCGCGTCTGGCCGGAGCTTTCGCGCAACAGGGGCTGGTGGACGAGTTCCAGATTTTCATCGCTGGCAAGTTCCTTGGTTCCTCGGCACGCCCCCTGCTGGATTGGCCACTGGCGCAGATGAAAGACGCGCCAGCACTCAAAATCACCGAAATTCGTGCGGTTGGCGATGACTGGCGGGTCACTGCCATTCCTGTGCCAGCAGCGAGCGTATAATTCCCGGCCATCGCTACAACGCTGGCCCGTTCTCGAGGAGGACTCCATGTTTACCGGCATCATCGAATCCATCGGCAGTATTCGTGCATTGACCCCAAAAGGCGGAGATGTGCGGGTTCACGTAGAAACCGGCAAGCTCGATTTGAGCGACGTCAAGCTGGGTGACAGCATCGCGGTCAATGGCGTGTGCCTGACCGCAGTTGAGCTGCCAGGCAATGGTTTTGCCGCCGACGTCAGTCGCGAAACCCTCGACTGCACCGCCATGAACGACCTCAAAAGCGGCAGCCCGGTCAATCTGGAAAAAGCCCTGACCCCGACCACCCGCCTTGGCGGTCATCTGGTCAGCGGTCACGTCGACGGCGTCGGCGAAGTGGTTGCACGCACCGAAAACGCCCGTGCCGTGGAGTTTCGCATCCGCGCCCCGAAGGAGCTGGCCAAGTACATCGCCCACAAAGGCTCGATCACCGTCGACGGCACCAGCCTGACCGTGAACGCGGTCGATGGCGCCGAGTTCATGCTGACGATCATTCCCCACACCCTGAGCGAAACCATCATGGCGTCGTATCAGCCAGGTCGCCGGGTGAACCTGGAGGTGGACTTGCTGGCCCGTTACCTGGAGCGCTTGCTGCTGGGCGACAAGGCCGCAGAGCCAGCCGCCGGCAGCACCATTACTGAAAGCTTCCTGGCCCAAAACGGCTACCTCAAATCCTGAGCTCTAATTTCGAAAGAAGGGGGGTGCCTTGTGGCGCTCAATAGCATCGAAGAACTGGTTGAAGACATCCGCCAAGGCAAGATGGTCATCCTCATGGATGACGAAGACCGCGAGAACGAAGGCGACCTGATCATGGCCGCCGAGTGCTGCCAGCCAGAACACATCAACTTCATGGCCAAGCACGCCCGCGGCCTCATCTGCATGCCGATGAGCCGCGAACGCTGCGAACTGTTGAAGCTGCCCTTGATGGCCCCGCGCAACGGTTCCGGTTTTGGCACCAAGTTTACCGTGTCCATCGAAGCGGCCACTGGCGTCACCACCGGCATCTCTGCCGCAGACCGTGCCCGCACCGTGCAGGCGGCTGCAGCGAAAGACGCCAGGGCGGAAGACATTGTCAGCCCCGGCCACATCTTCCCGCTGATGGCCCAGGCCGGCGGCACCCTGGCCCGTGCTGGCCACACCGAGGCCGCGTGTGATCTGGCGCGCATGGCCGGTTTCGAGCCGAGCGGGGTGATCTGCGAAGTCATGAACGATGACGGCACCATGTCCCGTCGTGCCGAGCTGGAAGCCTTCGCTGCCGAACACAACATCAAGATCGGTACCATCGCCGACCTGATCCACTACCGGATGATCCACGAACGTACCGTTCAGCGGATTGCCGAGCAGCCGCTGGACAGCGAACTGGGCCAATTCAACCTGGTGACCTATCGTGATTCCGTGGAAGGCGACGTGCACATGGCGCTGACCCTGGGCACCGTGTGCGCCGACGAGCCGACGCTGGTTCGCGTGCACAACATGGACCCGCTGCGTGACCTGCTGATGGTCAAGCAACCGGGCCGATGGAGCCTGCGCGCTGCGATGGCGGCGGTTGCCGAGGCCGGTAGCGGGGTGGTGCTGCTGCTCGGTCACCCGCTCGATGGCGACGTTTTGCTTGCGCATATCCGTGAAACGGCGGACCAGACGCCTGTGAAAAAACCGACCACCTACAGCATCGTCGGTGCCGGTTCGCAGATCCTTCGGGACCTTGGCGTGCGCAAAATGCGCCTGATGAGTGCGCCAATGAAATTTAATGCGATATCCGGTTTCGATCTGGAAGTTGTAGAATACGTGCCCTCCGAATAAAGACCGGTTGTTTCCAGTCCTTGATTCGCGGTTAACACATCACTGAGGGACGCGTAGAAAACGCGTCCCGGCTCTTTAAGAGATCTAACGAATGACCCTGAAGACCATCGAAGGTACCTTCATCGCCCCTAAAGGCCGCTACGCCCTGGTAGTCGGCCGTTTCAACAGCTTCGTCGTTGAAAGCCTGGTCAGCGGTGCAGTTGATGCCCTGGTTCGCCATGGCGTGAGCGAAAGCGACATCACCATCATCCGCGCCCCTGGCGCCTTCGAAATTCCGCTGGTTGCACAGAAAGTCGCCCAGAAGGGCGAGTACGCTGCAATCATCGCACTGGGCGCAGTCATTCGTGGCGGTACCCCGCATTTCGAATACGTCGCTGGCGAATGCACCAAGGGCCTGGCCCAGGTGTCCATGGAGTTCGGCGTACCGGTCGCTTTCGGCGTCCTGACCGTTGATTCCATCGAACAAGCCATCGAGCGTTCCGGCACCAAGGCCGGTAACAAAGGTGCTGAAGCTGCCCTGTCCGCCCTGGAAATGGTCAGCCTGCTGGCGCAGTTGGAGGCCAAGTGATTAGCGACGAAAGCGATCGTTTCAACCCGCGCGATCCAAAGCCTGCGGATGCCGGCAAGCCATCGAAAAGCGTCAAGCGTCGCGAAGCCCGTCAGCTCGCGACCCAGGCGCTGTACCAATGGCACATGGCCAGGCAGTCGCTGAACGAGATCGAAGCGCAGTTCCGGGTCGATAACGATTTCAGTGATGTCGACGGTGCCTACTTCCGTGAAATCCTGCACGGCGTTCCGGCACAAAGAGACCGCATCGATGCCGCACTGGCGCCTTGCCTGGACATCACCATCGAAGAGCTGGACCCGGTTGAACTGGCCGTGCTGCGCCTGTCCACCTGGGAGCTGCTCGAGCGCGTCGACGTGCCGTACCGCGTTGTGATCAACGAAGGTATCGAGCTGGCGAAGGTCTTCGGTTCCACCGACGGCCACAAGTTCGTCAACGGCGTACTCGACAAGCTGGCCCCGCGTCTGCGTGAAGCTGAAGTGAAGGCGTTCAAGCGCTAACCGGCGTTTGGTATCGCTATGGGCGAGTTTGAGCTGATCCGCAATTTCTTCGCCGCCGCGCCTTGTGCGCAAGGCGGCGAAGGCGTTGCTCTGGGAATCGGCGACGATTGTGCCTTGCTGGCTGTTTCCCCCGGGGAGCAGCTGGCCATTTCCACCGACACCCTGGTTGCAGGTGTGCATTTCGCAGATCCTTGCGACCCTTTTCTGCTCGGCCAGCGTTCGCTGGCGGTGGCTGTCAGCGATCTGGCCGCCATGGGCGCCACGCCGGTTGCCTTTACCCTTGCCCTGACCTTGCCGACGGTGACTGCCGATTGGCTGCAAAGCTATGCCCGCGGTTTGAACCTCATGGCCCAGGGCTGCGGCGTGGCGCTGGTGGGCGGGGATACCACCCGCGGCCCGCTGAGCCTGACCATGACCGTGTTTGGCCGAGTGCCCAGCGGTCAGGCCCTGGTGCGAAGCGGCGCGCAGCCGGGTGACCTGGTGTGTGTTGGCGGTGAGCTGGGCAACGCTGCCGGGGCCTTGCCGCTGGTGCTCGGCCAGCGAACGGCCGAAGCGTCGATTGCCGATCCGTTGCTGGCACATTACTGGTCGCCCCAGCCTCAGCTGGCCCTGGGTCGAGCGCTACGGGGCAAGGCGACCTCGGCGCTGGATATCTCCGACGGCCTGCTGGCGGACTGCGGTCACCTGGCGCTCGCCTCGAAGGTAGGCATTCAGGTCGAGCAGAGTAAGCTGCCGGTCTCTGCGCCCCTGGTGGCCTTCCTCGGCCAGGCGGGCGCGCAAGAGGCGGCCTTGAGCGGTGGCGACGATTACGTGCTGGCCTTTACCCTACCGTCCGTCGAGTTACCCGGCCTGTTGGCCGACGGCTGGCCGATCCATGTGGTCGGACGTGTAGTCAGTGGTCAGGGCGTGACCCTGCTGGATGCCGACGGACGAGACATCACCCCGCAAACCCGGGGCTACCAACATTTTCGGGAGACAACGTGACAGATCATCCCAAGCAGGTTCCGGCGGAATTCGTACCGCCGTCGGTCTGGCGCAATCCATGGCATTTCCTGGCCTTCGGCTTTGGCTCGGGCACCTTGCCAAAGGCGCCGGGCACCTGGGGGTCATTAGTTGCGCTACCTTTCATCCCCTTATGGCAGATGCTGCCCGATTGGGGTTACTGGCTGATGCTGGGCATCACCATGCTGTTCGGCTTCTGGCTGTGCGGCAAGGTGGCCGACGATTTACGCGTGCACGACCACGAAGGTATCGTCTGGGACGAGATGGTCGGAATGTGGATCACGCTGTGGCTGGTGCCGGAGGGCTGGTACTGGTTACTGGCGGGCTTCCTGGTGTTCCGCTTCTTCGACATTCTCAAGCCGTGGCCGATTCGCTGGATCGACCGGCACGTGCATGGCGGCGTCGGGATCATGCTTGATGACGTAC
Organism: Pseudomonas sp. ES3-33; assembly: GCF_000952175.1. NCBI lineage: Bacteria > Pseudomonadati > Pseudomonadota > Gammaproteobacteria > Pseudomonadales > Pseudomonadaceae > Pseudomonas > Pseudomonas sp. ES3-33. The sequence continues at coordinate 69,430 of NZ_JZRI01000008.1, forward strand.
TGGCCGGTGTATTTGCCTGGCTGGCGATGCAGGGGTTGGTGTGGTTATTGGCTTGAGGGACTGACCAGGGGGACAGGGAATGGCTCGGCGTGGTTTGGCGTTAATGATTTTGGCGATGCTGTGCTCGTGGGTGCAAGCGGGTGACCTGGCGCCACCCTCGGTGATTCATCTGGCCAGCGAAGAGTGGGAAGACTATACCGCTGCCGATGGCCATGGCCTGGCCTGGGAAGTCTTGCGCGAAGTGTTCGAGCCGGCGGGCGTCAAGCTGGATATCCGTACCGAACCCTATACCCGCTCCATCGGCCTGGCCCAGCGCGGTGAAGTGGATGCCTGTGTCGGCGGCTATCGTGACGAAGTCAGCGACCTGCTTTATCCGCGGTGGAGCTACGACACCGATCACATCTATGCCTTGGGGCTGGCCAGTAATCCCGCGCCTACCCCCGATACCCTGGGCAACTACCGGCTGGCCTGGGTGCGTGGCTACCAGTTTCAACTTTACCTGCCCAATATCAGCCGCTACAACGAAGTGGTCCGGCGCACCGGCATCCTGTCGATGCTGCTGCACAACCGTGCCGACTACTACATCGATGCCCTCACCGAGGTGGATTACGTGGTCAGCCGGGCCAAGGATCCTGCGCAGTTTCGCCGTACCCATGTCGCCGAGTTGCCGTTGTACCTGTGCTTTGCCGACAACCCCAGGGCGCGCGGGCTGATGGCGTTGTTTGATCAGCGCATGGAAGTGCTGGTGAAGAACGGCCAGTTGAAACCGATCTTCGAACGCTGGAAGCAACCCTACCCCTTCTAACGTCCAGCCTTGTAGGAGCTGATCGCACGACCGTTGATCAAACATTTTGATTGTTATGCCCCATAATTCAGCCTAAGCGTCCGCTGGAACCTGCTGTTACAATGCCGCGTCTGCGAATCTCCAGTACCTATAGATCAGGAGCACACCGGTGCCTGTCGTTTTTGTCGCCGCTTCCAAACTGCCAACGCCTTTTGCGCAATTCACCATGCACGGCTTCCTCGACGAAGAGAACGGGCGCGAGCACGTAGTCCTGAGCCTGGGTGAGTTCGATGACGGTGCCCCGGTACTCGGTCGCTTGCACTCCGAATGCCTGACCGGCGATGCCTTGTTCAGTCAGCGCTGCGACTGTGGTTCGCAGCTTGAGGCAGCCTTGCAGGCCATCGCCCGTGAAGGCCGTGGCGTATTGCTGTACCTGCGCCAGGAAGGTCGCGGCATCGGCCTGCTGAACAAGATCCGGGCCTATGAACTGCAGGACGGGGGCGCCGACACCGTCGAAGCCAACGAGCGCCTGGGCTTTGCCGCTGACCAGCGTGACTACGCCATGTGCCTGCCGATGCTGGAACATCTGGGAGTGAAATCCCTGCGCCTGATGACCAACAACCCACGCAAGGTCAAAGCCTTGACCGACATGGGCATCGTGGTCGCCGAGCGCGTGCCGCTGCACACCGGGCATAACCCGCACAACAAACTGTACCTGGCCACCAAGGCCAGCAAGCTCGACCACATGATGGGCAACGAGCATCAGGGCGAGGCGGATCGGGCGTGACCCGAGGTCAGGTGCGGCGGCGACTGTCCGTCAACTGGTGGCAATACATGGCGCTGGCGCTGGTGCCATTGTTCGTGATCAACGGCGTGTTCGGCCAAATGGAGCCCATCCTGCCGGTGTTGGCGATGCCTTTGTTCATTGCCGGCGTCGCCTCGATGTTTGTCAGCCTGAAATTCTTCGGTGCCTACAAGCACGCGCTGATCGCCACGCAAAAAGCCCTCGATACCCCTGAAGAGCCCGCCGCCTGGATCGCCCTGGCCGCCAAGCGCCGCACGGCGTTCCTGGTCGCCGGTTTGCCTGCCTGGATCGGCGCCCTGGCGGTGTTTGTCGGCCTGGAAGCGGTGCCGCTGTTTCTGCTGGCGCTGTCGACCGCCGTGTTGTTCTACCTCTACCGCATCCCGCGTCAGCTTGGCTGATGTGGCGTAATTGGCTGGCGGTACTGCTGCTGGCCGTGAGCGGCAACGCTGCGGCGGTCGAGCGGGTTGTCAGCCTGGCGCCATCCCTGACTGAAATCGTCGTTGAGTTGAATTCCGCAGATCTCCTCGTGGGCGTACTGGATGCCGGCGAGCGCCCCGCTGCACTGAATCATCTGGCTTCGGTCGGCCGCTACGGCCAGCTGGACATGGAGCGCCTGCTCAGTCTCAAGCCGGATTTGCTGTTGTTATGGCCCGGCAGCGTCCGCCCGGCCCAGCGCGAACAGCTCAAGCGCCTGAATATCCCCACTTATGTTGCCGAACCGCATGACCTGCAACAACTTGCGGCACAGATCGAAGCGATAGCCCGCCAGCTCGGGCGACCGGAGCGGGGTCTGGCGCTGGCTGCAAGTCTGCGAGCTCGCCTGGCTGAGTTGCGCCAGCGATACCGAAGGGATGAACCGTTGCGGGTGTTTTATCAGGTCTGGGATCGACCGATGTATACCGTGGGTGGCGGGCAGATCATCAGTGATGCGCTTGAGGTGTGTGGGGCGCGCAATGTGTTTGCCGACCTGCAGCTGCCGGCGCCGCAGGTGAGCGTGGAGGCGGTGCTGCAGCGCAATCCCGAGGTCATTCTGGCCGGGGATCAGGCACAGCTTGAGGCATGGAGGGCCTGGCCCCAGGTCGCGGCCGTGGCGCACGGGCGGTTGTTGCGCGTGGTGGATAAGGGGCTGGAGCGGCCTAGCGGGCAGATGGTCGAGGCGACGGCCGCATTGTGTCGGCTAATTGCGCCGGAGCGCTAAACCGAGTCGCCTGCATCGCGGGCAAGCCACGCTCCCACAGGTTTTGTGCCTTACCTGAAACCTGTGGGAGCGGCGGTTCGACGGTTCGACTTGCCCGCGATGAGGCCAGCCCAGGCAACGTTGGGTCAGAGCTCCGGCGTCCAGCTCACCCCGAACATCCACGCCCGGCCTTCCTCGCGATACCCGTATTGACTCCCGTCATAGCTGTACAGCACCCGGCTGTAACCCTTGTCCAGCAGGTTGTCCACCTTCAGTTCAAGCCTGATCTCGCGATTCAACTCCCAGCTGCTGCGCAACCCCAGCAGCGCATAACCACCTAAGGGCTGCTGGTTAGTCTCGTCGTCGTAACTGCTGCTCACGGCCTGCCAGCTGGCGCCGACGCCCAGCCGGTCAAACTGTCGATCCAGGTCCAGGCTCAGGGTGCGTCGAGCGCGGCGGGCCAGGGTATGGCCGGTGTCGCGATCCTGCGGATCAATGATCGCTAGGCCCAGGTTGCCTTGCCAGCCGAACAGTTCCTGCTTCAACGCAGCCTCGAACCCGTTGATTCGCGCCGATGCGACGTTCTGCGGGCGTGAATTGCTGCCGAAAATGATCGCGTCCTCCAGGTCGGTGCGATACAGCGACGCCTCCAGGCGACTGGTGTCGCTTAACTGGCTGCGCCACTGCAGTTCGTAGCTCTTCGAGGTTTCCGGCTTGAGATCCGGGTTGCTGAAATCCGGGTAATACAGGTCGTTGAAGGTCGGTGCGCGGAAACCTTCGCTGTAGCTCAGCAACAGGTCATTGTCCGGATTCAGCGGCAGGGTAAAGGTGCCACTCCAGCTGTTCTGGCCGCCAAACTGCTGGTTCTGGTCCCGGCGCAAGCCCAGCTCCGTGGAAAAACTCTGCGCCTGGTAGCGGTGCTGAATGAACGCAGCACGATTCCAGCGACTGTCTTCATCGAACGGCGTGATGCTGTTGATCCGGTCTTCATACCAGTCGCCGCCAAGGATCAGGCTGTTGCGGTCATTGAGCGTCAGGTCGTTCTGCCAGTTCACCGAGTCGCGGTAGGTGTTGAAGACGCTGCGCTCGTCGCTGAGCTTGTCGAGCGTCTTCTCGCGGTTCTCGCTGTGCCCCAGTTCGACCCGGGTTTTCCAGCGGTCGTTGACCCTGGCATCGACGTAGCTGCTGAAGCTGCTGACGGCAAAGTCGCTGTAGGGTTGCTGTTGAAATGATTCAAACGTATCCAGGTCGAAGCGGCCAAACGGGTTGTCAAACGCGCTTTTGCCGCGGTTATCCAACAGGTTGGCGCCGACTTCGATGTCATCGGTCAGCGCATGGCTGAGGCTCATGCTCACCGACTTGTTACGGTACTCATCATGGTCGCCATCGCTGGGGTATGACTCGTGGGTGCGATCGATGCCGGCGGTCTCATCGAGACTGGCCCCGAGGTCGAAACGGGTTTTCTCGTCACCGCCAGACAAGCCAAGGCTGCGTTCCCAGGTCTGATTGCTGCCAACGCCGGCGTGCAGGCGCGCCTTCAGGCCCGGCTCGCCGCCGCGGCGGGGGAAAATCTGGATCACCCCGCCAATGGCATCGCTGCCGTAAATCACCGACCGGGAGCCACGCAACACTTCCACTCGCTCAACCTGCTCGATGTTGATGTGCTGCAGGTTGCTGTCGCCGGAAGTCGAGTTGCCGATGCGCTGGCCATCCACCAGCACCAGGCTCTGCGCCGACCGGGTGCCGCGAATGTAGATCCCCGGCAGGCTGCCGCGCCCGCCGGTTTGTCCGACCTGTACCCCCGGCACGCGCCGCAGCAGGTCGGTGACACTGGCCGGTTGCAGGCGGTCGATATCTTCGCGGGTGAACACAGTGTTGGCGGCGCTGCTGTCGTTGCGCGCTTCGACCTGGCGGTTGGCGCTGATCAGCACGTCGGGAAGCTTCAGGGCCTGGTCGCGTTCAAAGGTGTCGGCCAGGAGCGGACCGGCTGGCAGGAGGGTCAGCGCCAGGGCGAGCGAGGAGAGTTTCATGGAGGATCCGAGGTGATGCGGCACAACGCCCTGTAGGAGCTGCCGAAGGCTGCGATCTTTTGATTGTGTTTTGGCAGATCAGGAGCTGGCGAAGGGCAAGATCAAAGGATCTCAGCTTTCGGCAGCTCCTACGCGGGGTGGTTACAAATTGAACAACTGCAGGCGCTGGCGAATGGAAGCTTCGATCCCGGCCTCATCCAGTCCACACTCAGCCAGCATCTGCGCCGGCTTCGCGTGCTCGACGTAAAGGTCCGGCAAGCCCAGGTGCAGCATGGACTTGAGGATATTTTCCCGAGCCAGAAATTCGCTGACCGCGCCGCCAGCGCCGCCCATGATCGCGTTTTCCTCGACGGTCACCAGCAAGTCGTGACGGCCGGCAATTTCACGGACCAGGGCTTCATCCAGTGGCTTGACGAAACGCATGTCGACCACGGTTGCATCCAGCGTCTCGGCGACCTTTAACGCTTCGGCCAGTTGCACGCCAAACACCAGCAGGGCGACCTTGCTGCCCTGGCGGCGAACGATGCCCTTGCCGATGTCGATCGGCTCCAGGGTTTTTTCTATCGCAGCATTCGGGCCAGTGCCGCGTGGGTAGCGCACTGCAGCCGGACCGTTGTACAGGTGGCCGGTGGTGAGCATCTTGCGCAGTTCGTTTTCGTCGCTCGGTGTCATCACCAGCATGCCGGGGATGCAGCGCAGAAACGACAGGTCGAAGCTGCCCGCGTGGGTCGGACCGTCTTCGCCCACCAGGCCGGCACGGTCGATAGCAAACAGTACGTCGAGGTTCTGCACCGCCACATCATGCACGAGCTGGTCGTAGCCACGTTGCAGGAAGGTCGAGTAGATCGCCACCACTGGTTTTGAACCTTCGCAAGCCATGCCTGCCGCCAAGGTCACGGCGTGCTGTTCGGCAATCGCCACGTCGAAATAGCGCTCCGGGAACCGTTCGCTGAACGCCACCAGGTCCGAGCCTTCCTTCATGGCCGGAGTGATGCCGACCAGTCGCGGGTCTTCGGCGGCCATGTCGCACAGCCACTCGCCGAATACGCCCGAATACTTGGGGCCGCCGGCTTTCTTCGGTGCCGCCGCCGGTGCGTCGACCGGCTCCAGCTTGGTGATTGCGTGATAGCCGATCGGGTCGACTTCTGCCGGAGCGAAGCCTTTGCCTTTCTTGGTGACCACGTGCAGGAACTGCGGGCCCTTGAGGTCGCGCATGTTGCGCAGGGTCGCGATCAGGGTCGGCAGGTCGTGGCCGTCGATCGGTCCGATGTAGTTCCAGCCCAATTCCTCGAACAACGTACCGGGGACCAGCATGCCCTTGGCATATTCCTCAGTACGACGAGCGATTTCCCAGGCACCGGGCAGGCGCGACAGGACCTTCTTGCTGCCTTCACGCATGCTCGCGTAAGTGCGGCTCGACAGGATCTTCGCCAGGTAATTCGACAGGCCGCCGACGTTGCGCGAAATCGACATGTCGTTGTCGTTGAGGATCACCAGCATGTCGGCGTTCACTTCCGGCGCGTGGTTCAGCGCTTCGAAGGCCATGCCGGCGGTCAGTGCGCCGTCGCCGATCACCGCGATCGCCTTGCGATCACTGTTCTGCAGGCGGGCGGCGATGGCCATGCCCAGCGCGGCACTGATCGAGGTGCTGGAGTGGCCGACGCCAAAGGTGTCGTACTCGCTTTCGGAGCGACGCGGGAACGCAGCAACGCCGTCCTTCTGGCGCAAGGTGGCCATGCGCTCGCGGCGGCCGGTGAGGATCTTGTGCGGATAAGCCTGATGACCCACGTCCCACACCAGCCGGTCATCCGGGGTGTCGAATACGTAATGCAACGCGATGGTCAGCTCGATGACGCCCAGGCCGGCACCGAAATGCCCACCGGTCTGTCCGACCGTATAGAGCAATTCCAGGCGCAACTCATCGGCCAGGGTTTCCAGCTCGGCTTCGCCTAACCGGCGCAGGCCGTCCGGCGTGTTGGCACGGTCGAGCAGGGGCGTGGTCGGGCGCTTGCGGGGAATCTCATGAAACGTCGTGGGCATCAGGCGAATCGTTATAGGTATAGAAGATGCGGCAGTTTACCTGATGCATCGCCCCCTGCCCACGCGTTGGTTTTAACTTGGCGGATACGCCTTCAGCTGCGGCGCTCGACAATATAGCGGGCCAGGTCGCGCAACGGCTCCGCTGCCGCGTCAAACGGTCGCAGGGCGTGCAGGGCCTGATCGCGCAGTTCCAGGGCGTAAGCCTTGGCCGCGTCGAGGCCGAGCAGGGCGGGATAGGTCGGTTTGTCGCGCGCAATATCGGCGCCCTGGCGTTTGCCCAGGGTAGCGGTATCACTTTCGACGTCAAGAATGTCGTCCTGCACCTGAAACGCCAGGCCGATGGCCTGCGCATAAGTCTGCAGGAAATTCAGTTTGTCCTTTTCGGCACGACCGCTGGCCAGGGCGCCAAGCTTGACGCTGGCTTCGATCAACGCGCCGGTCTTGTGCCGGTGCATGTATTCGAGCGCCTTCTGATCGAGCTTCAGGCCGACCGAGCCGAGGTCGATGGCCTGGCCACCCACCATGCCGGCCGGGCCTGCGGCCAACGCCAGGGCGCTGACCATCTGCAGGCGGATGTCAGCATCGGCGCTGCTCAGCTGCGGATCGAGAAGGGCGCTGAACGCCAGGCTCTGCAAGCCATCACCGGCCAGAATGGCGCACGCTTCATCGAATTTCTTGTGCGTAGTCGGCTGGCCGCGACGCAGATCGTCGTCGTCCATGGCCGGCAAATCGTCGTGCACCAGGGAGTAGGCGTGGATCAGCTCAACCGCACAGGCCGCACCATTGGCCTGCTCGACCTTGCCACCCAGTGCTTCGCAGGCGGCATAGGCCAGCAATGGGCGAACGCGTTTGCCGCCGTTCATCACGCTGTAACGCATGGCTTCGTACAAACGCCCGAGTTCGGGGCTTGGGGCGATGAACAAGGTCTCCAGTGCCGCATTGACACGCGCCTGGCTGTTGGCCGAATAGGCGGCAATCATTCCGGCTGTTCCGCGTCGAAGGGTTCCTCGGCGAGTTCGCCATCGCGCTCAAGCAGCACCTGCACCTTTTGCTCGGCCTGAGCCAGCGCCGCCTGGCAATCGCGAGTCAGCCCGATGCCCTGCTCGAAAGCCGTCAGCGAATCTTCCAGCGACAACTCGCCGTTCTCCAGTCGCTCGACCAGTGTTTGCAGGTCAGCGAGGGATTGTTCGAAATCCAGTGCAGCTTTTTTGCGGGCCATGGCGGCTATTTCCGGTTGACGTTAAACCGGCGCGACACTAGCAGACATGGGGGTTATGGGCAAATGAACGGGGGTTTTATGCCCTGTTTCAGGGGCATTGACACACTCCCACAGGAGTGTGTTTCAACAGGTCATTGTGTTGAAGGGTCTGGAAAATTGATTTGATATCGAGTGTTACGCCCGCCGCCGGGCAGTCGCCTCAGATAACCCCTCTCCAGCAGTTCGGATAGGTGACGAGTGGCAGTCGCCTTGGACACCTTCGCCACAGCCTGATACTGCGCCGCGCTAATCCCGCCTTCGAAACCGTGCTCCCCACCATCGAGCAAACGGTTCAATACCTTGGTTTGTTCTACCGTCAGTGCAGACTCCCGGTGCGCCTGCCAGAACCGCGCCTTGCCCAGCACCGATTCGATCCTCACCATGGCCTGCCGCAAGCTGCGCAACAGGGTTTTCAGAAACCACTCCAGCCACTCTGTGATATCAACCGTCGCCTTCTGGCTGTTTTCCAGTACCCGGTAGTACCCCGAACGGTCTTCAAGAATGCTCGCTGACATCGCATAAAACCGAATGGCCTGCGCCTCACCCTGGGCCAGCGCAAGATCGGTGATCGTTCGCGTCAGCCGACCGTTACCGTCGTCGAAGGGATGCAGAGTGACAAACCAGAAGTGCGCAATGCCCGCCCGCAGTAGTGGATCGAGATTCGCTTGGCTACGGCTGGCTTCAAACCACGCCAGGAAAGTCTGCAGATGCTGTTCAAGACCGAGCCTGGGCGGAGCTTCAAAGTGCACGGTGGGCTTGTCGATTCGTCCTGACACCACTTGCATCGGGTCATCGCCGCGTAACGCGCCGACACGGATCGGTCGGGCGGACAGGTTGGAGTCCTGCTCGGGAAATAGCCACTGGTGCCAATCAAAAAGGCGTGCCAATGTCAGCGGCTGGTCAAAATGCCGGGTGGCATCAAGCATCAGTTGCGCCAAGCCTTCACTGCGCTGGCTCACGTTATTGCCGTCGATCAACTCCAGCCCCAAGCGTCGCGCCAGCGACGACCGTACCGACCCGACATTCAGTTGCTCACCCTCAATGGCGGAAGAGGTGACGATGTTTTGCAGCAAAGCATCCAGTTCGCTCTGCGCGCTCAGCGAATGACTCACCGAGCTCGACATGCCCATCAACTGTCCTTGCACCTGTACGCAGTCGCGCAGCAAAGGTGCGAGGCGTTCGGTTTGCCAGTTGAAGTCAGGCCAATCCGGCTGCTGCCAGATCCAGTTCAGGGCCATAATCCGGTCCTTTTGAGATGTGTGAGCCGATTAGAGAGTCTATTCGGCTCATATGATGAGCCGAATATGGCGTTTATTCGGCTCACCGTCCACCCCTTGGTCGCGATTCCTACTGCAAATCAACCGGACCTGATTGTTAAAAACTGCCCGACTGTCTAACCTCGCGCCATCCTTGACCCGATATTCGCGGGTCATTCTGACGAAACGCAATTTTTGGATCTGTAACGCACCGAGGATCGGGTGCCAGGTTTCGTTATGCATGGCAGGAGGCGTCACATGCGTTGTTTTCTTTCACTGCTGATGCTGCTGGGCTGGGCCTGCGCTGCCTTGGCCGAGCCGACGGCGCAATTGTCAGAACCGGTCGGTGGCTGGCGCTACAACGGCTTGCTCGATCGCAGTGAATATCCTCAGGTTGCCTATCCGACGCCACCCATCGACCGGGGCGTGCAGCGCAATCGCACCATGATCCAGGGCCAGCTCAAGGCCATCGGCACCCAGCGCGGGCCGCATACCCTGGCCGTCAACGGCAATCCCCTGAATCTGTACACCGACGACCAGGGCCGCTTCGCCCGGCCCTATGCGTTCGGTGCCGGCTCCAATAGTGTAGAAGTGCGCAGTGCCGAAGGCAAATCCCTCAAGCGCGTTCAATTCTATGAAGCCAACAGCCTGCGCACCCCGGCGCAGATTCGCGTGGTGCTGGGCTGGGACGATCCGAAAGCCGAGCTCGACCTGCACATCGTCACACCCGATGGCCAGCATGCGTTCTGGTCGCATCCGGCGTTATCCAACGGGGGCGGCCTGGACCCGGACGGGGTGGACGGTCCCGGCCCGGAAATGTTCACCATGACCGCGCCGATGCATGGCACCTATCTGGTTTACGTCAACTATTGGGGCAACTTCGGTAGCGGCGGCTATAACTTCGATGAGACCAGTAACCAGAACGAGGTCATCACCTCGCAAATCAACCTGGTGCTGAACGAGAACACCGTCAACGAAAAACGCGAAACCTTCATCGTGCCCCTGCGCGCGATTGGTGACCTGCTGCTGGTCAAGACTTTCAACTATTAAGCATCCCGCTCCACGGATGAACAGCTGAGCCTCGGGAACATGAGCGTGAATATGAGCGATAACACTGTACCTGCGTCAGCCAATCCCCCGCGTCGCTGGCCGGCACTGTTGATCGGGCTGTGCGTAGTGGCTGGCGTGGCCGGCGCCATGGGTTGGTTCATGTACAAACCCAAGGCGCCGATGGCGCTGCTGGCCAGCGACAAGCTGGGGATGAGCCGGCCGGACGGCCTGCTCGAAACCCATTCCCTGAGTCAGTTGCCCAAAGACCTGCTGGCCGTGCCGTTCCTCAAGGAAACCCTGACTGAGGATTTCGTCTTCTATTACGAGACCCATGCCGATCGCCTGGGCTTGATCGGCAGCCTGCGGCGGATCATCTACGAGCATGACCTGAAATTACAGGACAGCCTCATCGAGCAGCTGTTCGATCAGCCGGCAGACATTGCACTGTGGCGCGGGGCAGATGGTCGCCTGAAGGATTTTCTGCTGGTGATGGATCGTGGAGGCCTGGCCAAAGTGCTGGAGCCGCTGGCCAAGGTGGCGCTGGATGATACGCAGTTGAGCAAGGTCGCTGAGGTGAAAGTCGGAGCCGACGATGTCGCGCTGTACCAGCTGACCTATAACGCTACCAAGGCGTTGCTATTCGCTTCTCATGGCGACAAATTGGTGGTGCTGTCCAATCCGGTCCGCCTGCAAGACCCCGAAGATGGTGCAGCGCCAGAGCCGGGCGGCGTTTCCAGCCAGGCCATCGCGGCCTTGCTCAATGGCGAAAAACTGTTCCCCGAAGCATTTGGCCTGCAACCCCGAGCCCCGGAGGTGAAACAGCGGCTGTCGGTGAATTCCAGTGTTTTGGCCATGGGCTACCAGCGATTCATCCCCAACTTTGCCGGGCTGCGGTTCGACATGGACGACCAGGGCTGGCACAGCTTCCTCGCCATGGACGAACTGGACAACCAGCCGGACTTCGATTTCAAGCCGATCTGGCAGGCCATGCCCATGGGCGCCAGCGCCTGTGTGGCCTTGCCGCTGGCCGCCGAGCAACAGCAACCCTTACTGGTGAAGCTCGGCGCCGACGACAAGGTGGCCGAGGCGTTGACCGGACACATGGCAGGTGCTGCCGGCCTGTGCTGGTACGCCGATTCGCGGCTGTACACACCGTTGATGGTGGCGAGCCTGGACGATGATGACAGCGCCAGACTCGACGGCGACCTGGGCACTTTGTTCGGCTCGATGGTCGGTGCCTATGAAGGCAAGGTCGATGAGCATGCTTTCCCTGTGGTGGAGAAACAGCAGGGTGAAACCCGCCAGTGGCAGCGTCAGGTCAGCTCCAACTTCGGCCCCTATGCTGCCAGCGAGGCCGAGCAACCGGCGGCGATCACCGGCAAGGCGTTCATGCGAGTGAGTCTGGCGCGCCATGGCTCGACGCTGCTGTTCTCCCTCGACGACAAACTCGTCGACAAAGCCCTCGACACCCTCGACAAGCGTTTTCCGCCGATGGCCGACCTGGTGCCCAAAGACCTGTTGATGCCGGTGTATTTCGGCCCCGATGCCATGGCGCAACTGATGCAGCAGGAAACCCTCGACAGCCTGCCACAGGACATGGAACCGGTGTTTTACAACGCCGCCCAGACTTACCTGATGCCCAAACTGCGCACGCTGGGCGGCTACGGTAAATACGCCCTGACCTTGCCCGAAGGCAGTGAGCCCAACGGCCATTGGCAGTGGCTGCCGCTGCAGTGGAAAGCCCTGTGACCTTGCTTGTCCGCAGTCTTGGCCTGGTGGCGATGCTCTTGGGCACTCACGTGTTCGCCAGCGACGCGGCCTCGCTCGATCCACAGCAATCCCAAGTGTTTCGCGCCTGGTTCGTACGCATCGCCCAGGAACAGTTGGTGCAGGGCCCAAGCCCCCGCTGGTATCAGCAGGACTGCGCCGGGCTGGTTCGATTTGCCGCCAACGAAGCCCTGAAGGTGCATGACGACAAATGGCTGCGCAGCAATGGCCTGTCCAATCGCTACCTGCCGCCGGAATTGCAACTGAGTGAGGCGCAACGTGGCCTGGCCCGGCAGTGGCAGCAAGGTGGCGGCAAGGTCGGGCCCTACGTCAACGCGATCAAGCTGATCCAGTTCAACAGTCATCTGGTTGGCCGTGACGTGGCTCAGGCCCGGCCCGGCGACCTGATGTTTTTTGATCAGGGTGACGACCAGCACCTGATGATCTGGATGGGCCGCCACATTGCCTATCACACTGGCACCACCACCCCGACTGACAACGGCATGCGCTCCGCGAGCCTGCAGCAACTCATGACATGGAAGGACACCCGATGGATACCCGACGCAGCCAATCCCAACTTCATCGGCGTCTATCGACTGAATTTTCTCTCCCAATGATCGGTGCCCGCATGCTGCGCTTTCTGCCTTTGCTGTTGGTTGTGATGCTGCCTTTCCCGGTGGCTCATGCTGAAGACAGCGTCCAGCCAAGTGGCTACACGCCGGTGGCCGGCGAAAGTTTTTTCCTGCTGGCCGACAGCAGTTTTGCCAGCGACGAACCCGCAGTGGTTCGGCTCGAAGCCCCCGGGCGCGATTACCGCCGGTTTCGCATGGAGCCCTATGGCGGCGCGGATATCCGGGTGTATCGCATCGACAAGCCGCTGGACTTTCTCAAGCGCCAGAAGAACCTGCACCGAGTGGTCAGTGATGGCCAGTTCAAGGGCGAAGGCCTGTCGAACACCCTCGCGTACCTGTGGGATAACTGGTATCGCAAGTCCCGTCGGGTGATGCAGCGAGCGTTTTCCTACGAGTCGCGTAAACAGGTCACCGAGCAAGTACCGGAGCTGAAGATGGGCGCCGCCATGGCTGCGCCCACGCCCTACGATGCCCAGCCGCAGTTCGCCCTGATTCCGGGCTTGCCGGTGGTCAGCCAGTTCCGCTATCCGCTGTGGGAAGCCAAGCCGATCCAGCCGCCGCCAGGCGTCAACCTGGCCGGTTCCTCCAGCGATTTTGTCAGCGTCGCTACGGGCAACGTCTACATCCCGCTGGGTCATTTGAAGCCGGGTCTTTACCTGGTGGAGGCGCTGATCGGCAAGTACCGCGCAACCACCATGGTGTTCGTCTCCAACACCGTGGCCGTGAGCAAAATTGCCGGTGATGAATTGGTGGTCTGGGCGGCGCGCAAACACGAAGGCAGCTCGGTGCCGAAGGTTAACGTGCTGTGGACCGATGGTCTCGGCGTGATGAGCAGCGGCGCTACCGACGCCGACGGTTTGCTGCGCCTGCAACACGTCAGCCCTGAGCGTTCGTTCGTGATCGGCGAGGACGAGGAGGGCGGTGTTTTCGTCTCCGAGAACTTCTATTACGACAGCGAAATCTACGACACCAAACTCTATGCGTTTACCGACCGGCCGCTTTACCGGCCAGGGGATTGGGTGTCGCTGAAAATCGTCGGCCGCGAGTTCAAGAACGCCCGGGATTCTCTGGCGCCGACTGCTGCCGACGTCAACTTGACCGTGCTTGACGCCACCGGCACGGCGCTGCAATCGCTGGCTCTGAAGCTCGACTCCAAATCCGGTACCCAGGGTCGTTTCCAGCTGCCGGAAAACGCAGTGGCGGGCGGTTATGAATTGCGTTTCAGCTACAAGGATCAGGCCTACAGCAGTGCCTTTCGCGTCGCCGAATACATCAAGCCGCACTTCGAAATCTCGCTGAACCTGGCCAAGCAGGATTACCGCACGGGCGAGCCGGTGAAGGGCAGTCTCGTGCTGTTGTACCCGGACGGCAAACCGGTGGCCAACGCCAAGTTGACCCTGAGCCTGCGCGCCCAGCAGTTGTCGATGGTCGACAACGAGCTGCAATACCTCGGGCAGTTCCCGATCGAGCTGACCAGCACCGAACTGACCACCGATGCCAAGGGCAACGCGACCCTCGACCTGCCGGCCGCCGACAAACCGAGCCGCTACATGCTCACGGTGTTCGCCAGCGATGGCGCGGCGTATCGGGTCAGGACCACCAAGGAAATCCTCATCGACCGTGGTGCTGCAAGTTTCAGCTTGCGTGCACCGCAGCGCTTCAGCGCAGTCGGCGACAAGGTTGCCTTCGGCTACGCCAACGAAAGTGCTGGCGAGCAAAGCAAAGCCGTGACCCCGAGCAGCTACAGCTGGGTGCGCCTGGAAGACCAGACCACCGGCGACGGCAAACTCGGCGCCAAAGACCAAGGCTTCACTATCGCTTTCGACCGTCCGGGCACCTACAACCTGACGCTGAAGGATGCGCATGGCCGCGTCGTCGGCGCCACCGGTCATTCGGTCACCGGCGAGGGCGTCAAAGCCGTGCCGGGCACTGTGGAAATTGTCCTCGATAAACCCGAGTACAAGACCGGCGAAGAAGCCCTCGCCTTGATCACCTTCCCGGAACCGGTCAGCGATGCACTGCTGTCCCTGGAGCGTGACAAGGTCGAGGCCACCGCGTTGCTGTCCCGGGGCGGTGACTGGCTGAAGATGGAAAAACTCAGCGAGACCCAGTACCGCGCGCGTATCCCGGTGAAGGATAACTTTGCACCGAACCTGACATTCTCCGTGCTCTACACCAAGGGCGGTCAGTACAGTTTCCAGAACGCCGGGATCAAAGTGGTGACGCCGCAAATCGACGTGGCGATTGCCACCGATAAAGAGACGTACCAGCCGGGCGATACCGTGGCGGTTGACCTGTCCACGCAGTTCGCAGGCAAGCCAATTGCGGCGCACCTGACGGTCAGCGTCGTCGATGAAATGATCTACGCGCTGCAACCGGAAGTCGCGCCGACCATCGACCAGTTCTTCTACCACCCGCGCCGCAACAACGTGCGTACCAGCGCCAGCCTGTCGTTCATCAGCTACGACGTGGCATTGCCCGGCAGCCCAGGCGCGCCGGGCAAAGCCAACCGCAGCGAACGCGGGGTGAAAGTGCTGGAGCGCCCGCGTCGTGAAGACGTCGACACGGCCGCCTGGCAGCCGGAATTGGTGACCGATGCCAGCGGCAAAACCCGTTTCACCTTCAAGATGCCGGACTCGCTGACTCGCTGGCGTATCACCGCCCGGGCCATCGCTGATGACGGGCAGGTCGGGCAAAAGAAACAATTCGTGCGCTCGGAAAAACCGCTGTACCTGAAGTGGAGCGGCCCGGCCCGATTCCGTACCGGCGATAAACCGGATCTCGGTGTGTTCGCCTTCAGCCAGGCCGAAAAACCGGTCAAGGCTGAGCTGGTGATTCATTACGGCGGCGCCGACCAGCGCGTGCCGGTGACCCTGAACAACGGCATCAACTACATCGCGTTGCCGGCGTTTGCGCTTGTGAGTGGCGACTGGACCGCCGAACTGGTGCAGGACGGTAAAACCGCCGACGCCCTTGCCGTGCGCCTGACCGCGACCGGTGAAGGTTGGCAGGTCACCCAGAGCCAGGTCGTGGATGCGCTCAGCGGTGATACAGCGCTGACCTTGCCGGCGGACGCGACGGATATTCGCCTGCGCCTGGATGACAGTCCGCAGGCGTTGTTCCGCTCGGCGCTCGATGATTTGTTGAGTTATCCGTACGGCGGCGTCGAGCAAACCGCCAGCCAGTTGTTGCCATTGAGCATCGCCTATCCATCGCTGTCGTCGAACCCTCAGGTCCGCGATCGCTTGCGCCTGATCATGCAAAACAGCCGTCTGCGCCTGGTGCAAATGGCCGGTCCTTCGGCGAGTTTCACCTGGTGGGGCCAGGACGGGGAGCCGGACGCCTTTCTTACCGCTTATGCCTATTACGCCGACTGGTACGCCAGCAAAGCGCTGGAACTGACCCTGCCGCCGGAGCATTGGCAGCGGGTGCTCGAGGTTTACGCCAAGCAAGCGAAGAACACGCCACTGCTGCAGCGGGCGCTGATTCTGGCTTTCGCCAAGCAGATGCAATTGCCGGTGAACACCTTGCTCAGCGGGTTGCTGGAAGACCTGACACAAGCAGGCGAGGGGCCGGCAGCGAACATGCTCGACGACGCTCAAGACAGCCTGGTCATGGGCGATCCGGATTCGGCGTTGGGCCTGTCGGTGGCTCGAGTGCTGGCGGCGTCCCTGGCCAACCAGCTGAAGGTCAGCCTGCCGGAGGCGTTCAATCGTCAGCTGGCGGACTCCCGGCAGCGCCTGGAGGTCAGTTCACAATCCTTTGTCGAAGCATTGAACCTGTTGCTGCAACCCTTCGATCAGACCCAGGCGCAAGCCTTGCTGCAACGCCTGCTGCCGCAACAATCCACCCTGGAACGCGCTTTGGCGCTGACCTGGCTGGCGCGCAGCATTGAACAGGCCTCGCCCACCATCGCGCTGGCACCGGGAGACGGCTGGAAGAAACAGCATAGCGCTACCGGTGAGCTGTACTGGACGTGGCAGGGCGCTACGCCGGTGCCGACAGTGCTGACGTTGTCCGGGACACAGGAGCGGCCGTTAAAAGCCGCGCTGAGTTTCCAGACGCGGCAGCCGCCAGCCGATCCATTGGCCGTGACCGTTACCCGCCGTTTGTCACGACTGGTGCCCGGTGACGAAGCCTTCACCTTCAAGCTCGAGCCGGTGAACGGCAAGCCGTTGTCCAGCGACAGCCTGTACCTGGACGAAGTGATCATCACCAGCAAAGCGTCGAAACCGCTGCGCTACGGCATGATCGAAGTGCCGCTGCCACCGGGCGCCGATGTCGAGCGCACCACCTGGGGCATCAAGTTGATGGGCAAGGCCGGCACCGAACCGACTTCGCTGGAGAAGGCGCGTTTCGAACCGGGGCAAATGGCTTACGCGATTCCGGTGGATGCCTTGAGCGGCGAATTGCGCGTGCGTCACCTGGTGCGCTTCTCGCAGAAAGGCCAGTTCAACCTGCCGCCAGTGCGGTTCACCCAGATCTACGCGCCACAGCACCAGGCCGAGGAACAGAAACCGGCGCTTGGCCAGGTCATGGTCCACTGACATGACCCGGCCTCTGGTCTGGCTACTGCTGTGTTTGCTCCCTGCGCTGGCGACAGCGCAGGACGAACCGCTGCGGCTGGGCTTCAAAGGTGACTTGCTGTCGTTGAGCCGGACGCAATTGATCTCCCGCGAGCCGTTGCCTTCAGATCTGCAGACGCCGTTAGGCAGTGTGTGGAAGCTATTTGTCTACGCCTGGCTGGTGGATACCGGCGCCCATGAATCACCTTATGAATGTCGCGGGCAGTCGAAGGAAGAAGTGTATTGCTGCACGGCTGGCGGCAAGATCGGGCGTGATCAGGCGTTGGTGAAGTCCTGCGGGCTGTACTTTGAGCCTGCGCGGTTGGGCATTGCGGGCGCTGAATGGCGCACGTATTGGCAGGCACGGCAGGCACCGCAGTGGTTGCTGAACTTGCCGTCGTTGCAGCCTTCGACCCGGGTTCCGGTCGTTGACTTGCTGCGGATGCTGGCCGTAATGCCCGCGCAGGATCAGGCGCGGCGGGTGTTGCTCGATGTGGTGTTGAACGCGGCGGACGGCAATGTCGTCGGTGAACTCGGCGGCCGGTTGCGGGTGAAAACCTGGAGCTGGCTGGGCGATCAGGATCCGTCGTCGCGCCAGGGTGGTTTTGCCGGATGGACAGTGGATGGCACGCCGATCTGGGCCGGTGGGCGCGGCACCAGTCAGATGGTTCTGCGCAAACATGGCCAGGCCCTGGCCGCAGTGTTGCCGGTGGGTTGGCCGTTGGATGCGGGACGTTGCGTTGAGGTTGGTCTGTTTTCACGCTATCCGATCGGGCGCGTTCTGGCGGCGGATCGGGTGGTTGCCGATGGGCCATTGCAGGGCGACTATCGCGTTGAGTTCGCTAATGGCAATCAGCTGGATATCCACAGCGACGGTGAGCTGTTTCTGCTCAAGGACAAACTCGTTGCGCGCCTGGACCGCGAAGAATACGTCGCCCGTGTCCTGCAACGAGAAGCCAAGTCCGAACCTGTTGAGGCTGCCAAAGCCCTGGCCATCGCGATCCGCACCTACCTGCTGCAAAACGCCACCCGCAGCGGCGACTGCCTGAGCATCGACGACAGCAGCACTCGTCAACGTGTCGCCCCACGCCCGGCCACCGCCGAATCGCGCAACATCGCCGCGTGGACCAGCGACCTGGTCCTGGCCGGCAGTACCGTCACCTATCACTCCGACCAGCCCGGCCCGGACAAGCTCTCCTGGCAACAAGCCGTCGAACAAGCCAACGCCGGCCAGCGCTACGACGCCATCCTGCTGCACGCCTACCCGCGCGCCAGCCTCAGCCGCTGGGACAACCCCGTCGCGTCCTGTGAAGCCCTGCCCGCCGCCCAGGACTGGCTGCAAAAACAGCGGCGAGGCTGGCGTGCGCGGCTGGACAGCGAGGTCGGCTACAACGAAGTCAGCACTTTCGCCGTCTGCCGCCTGGCGTTCGGCCGCCCCTACGTCGACCGCGAACGCCAGCGGCTCTATGTGCGCGGCGTGCTGTCGCTGCAGGATCGTCTCGACCTGACTCATGAATACCTGCACCTGGCCTTTGAAGTACATCCCAACGGCCAGGACGAAACCTACATCGAAGGGCTTGCCCGTCACCTGCTGCTGGAATAGGCCATGAAACTCCGTTATTCACCGATCATCCTGTTCCTCTGCCTGTTGCCGACAATGGTGGCGGCCCAGAGCGCCGTGAAACTCGACACCCCCGTCGGCGGCTGGCGCACCGGCGCGCCCGAGGGGGAGGGCGAGCGTTTCCGCCAGACCGTCAACTACCCGGCTTCGTCGGTCAACACGCCAGCCGGCCAGGCCAACACCGCCCGCATCAGCGGCCAGATCAAGGCCACCCCCAAATCCACCGAGCCAGGCCGCCTGATCGTCAACGGCGTCAGCATGCCCCTGAAGATCGACGACGCCGGCCGCTTCGATCGCCCGTTCTCATTCCCCAACGGCAGCAACAGCGTCGAAGTCCGCAGCCCCGACGGCCAGCAGCGCCACCGCACTCAATTCCTCAACACCAGCGGCGGCGCCACCCCGGCCAAGCTGCGGGTGCTGCTGGCATGGGACAGCGACAACACCGACCTGGACCTGCACCTCATCACCCCGGACGGCGCCCACATCTGGTACGGCGACCGCGCCGTCCCGAACGGCGCGGCGCTCGACGTCGACGTTACCACCGGCTACGGCCCGGAAATCTTCGCCATGCCGGCACCGATCAAGGGGCAATACCTGGTTTACGTGAATTACTTCGGCGGCGGGTACCGCAGCGATGACGAAGGTCAGGAAGATGCCGTGCAGCCGCTGACGACGGCGCAGGTGACGGTGATTACCGAGGAAGGGACGCCGAACGAGAAGATGCAGACGTTTGTGGTGCCGATGCGGGCGGTGGGGGAGTTGACGTTGGTTAAGGGGTTTAGTTATCCGTAAGGCTCGGATAGTGCAACCGCAGCGTTTACAGGCGGTTGCGCCCATCAAATTTGTAAGTCTGTTCCCTCATTGAACATCGTCCTCTGAGGATGAGTCATCACTCGCCAGCTCGCGCTCGATCTGTTCGATGCTCGGCAGGCTGGTTTGCAACTCGGCCGGCAGGGATTCCACTAATTGGTACTCGGCCACGCCGATGGGGCGGGCGTTATCACGCAGGGCATATTCGGCCACGACCTTGTTCTTGCTCTTGCACAGCAGAAGACCGATGGTCGGGCCGTCTAGCGGGTGCTTGAGTTGGGCATCCACGGCAGTCAAGTAAAAACCAAGCTGACCCAGATGTTCAGGTTTGAACTTGCCAGCCTTGAGTTCGATCACCACATAGCAACGTAGTTTGAGGTGATAAAACAACAGGTCGATAAAGAATTCGTCACCGCCTACGTCCAGTAGCACTTGCTTGCCTACAAAGGCAAAACCCGCCCCCAGTTCCAGTAAAAAGTCGGTGACGTGTTTAATCAGCGCGTTTTCGATCTCGCGCTCCTGGGCATCAAGCGTCAGGCCCAGGAAGTCTAAACGGTAAGGATCTTTCAGTGATTCGCGGGCAAGGTCGGATTGCGGTTTGGGCAACTGGCTATCGAAGTTACTGACCGCCTTGCCGCTGCGCTCCAGTAGACCAGTCTCGATCTGCATCACCAAAATATTGCGCGACCAATTGTGCTCGATAGCTTGTGCGGCATACCAGCGGCGAGTTTAGGGTCGTGAAGCTTGTCTATCAACATCAGATTGTGACCCCAAGGCAATTGTGCAGCAGCTTGTTGCACAAATTCCGCGTCTGGCCACGCCTCGGCAAACGCGCGCATGTATTTGAGATTGCGTGGAGAAAACCCCTTCATATCAGGAAAGGTAGCGCGCAGATCCTGAGCCAAACGGTCGACCACCTTGGTACCCCAGCCCTGTTGCGCTTGACGCGCCAAAATATCCTTACCGATCTGCCAGTAGAGCAGCACCAGTTCGCGGTTCACCGCCAGAGTGGCGCGCTGTTGGGCGTGATGGATTCGGGCTTTGAGGTCGGCCAGCCAATCACCATAGCCTTCGGGTGGCGTGCTCAGGCTAGCGGGGTGGTCGCTCATGCGTTTTTCCCTGATGATTTTTTTCGGCGCGGCCTTCGCCACGTGTGCCGCTATGCCGGTTTAGAGGTCAGTCGTGAAGGTCGAAGATTAGTCAGCCCAATTGTCAGGCGCAAGCAGTTGGGGCTTTCTCGGAAGTTTCCTTCAAAAGAAAGCGAAAATGCTTACTTTCAGGCCATTATTGCTCAATGCGCGTTTGTGGTGCCGATGCGGGCGGAGGGAAAGTTGACGTTGGTTAAAAGGTTTAGTTGTCCGTGAGGGGATTTCGGCAGTGTTGCTGAAAGTATTCCTTTGGCGACGCGGCCGCGTGCAAACCTCAAGAAGTAAGCAAAATCCTATAGATATAAAGAATGTTTACGCTAATGCTCGTCAGGTTTGCCGGTGCGCAACGCTGCATGGAAATTAAAATACCATCCAGATGTTCGCCACATTTTTTCTACCATCGTTCTAAAAACGTTCCCTACTTGCTTGGAGATTCTCTGATGCTATCGCGCGTCATAACCCTATCATTGCTCGCCGGCCTGGCGTCTCAGGTCAATGCCAGCTGTGACATGCCGGACTCACTGGTCAATCAGACCATGATCAATGTGGCCGATCCACTTTATTCGCCGAGTAATCCCAATGCCGGTAATCAAGTTCGGTTAACGCTCAACGATGGAAGTTATCAACTTGAGGTGCTCGGGACGCCGATCGTGTCCACAGGCGAATATGTCTACCGTAAACATGCGCGCGACCTGGGGCAGTTGGTCATGCGAGAAACTTATCAGGGTGAGCCGGTGAACTACACATGGACCCTGGTGTGTGAATCCAACCAGCGTGGCACTTTTGTCTTCAGCCAGCAGAACGGCCCCATCAAGCCGGACGTTCGCCAAAACACCGGGCGCTATACGCTGGATGCGGCGAGTCGCTGACACGTTGCCGACAGGCTAAAGGTTGGCTTGTTGTACGCGTTCCCCTGTAGGAGCCAGCTTGCTGGCGATGGTCGTTAACGATAACGCGTGTGGGCTGGCTGAATGCGGCGTACTTGAGTCCATCGCCAGCAAGCTGGCTTCTACAGGTTTTGGGTAAGTTGTGTTTCCCGCGATGGCGTGAATACGTTCAGCGTGGGTGCGATCCCTGTGGGAGCTGGCTTGCCAGCGAAGGCAGCCTGACTGCCACCCATTGTCTTTCTGATGTACCCATTCATTACTGCGATAACGGCCGTCTACATGCTTATCAGTGCAGTAGGCAGCTTGGGCATCATTCACATTTAAATCCTGTGTAGGTTCGGGGTTAAGAATAATCTTATAGATGCAAGTCATGTTCTGCGATAGCACTCGTTATGTTCTACGGGGGTGAGGCAGTAAATATAAAGTAATATGTAATCACTTGCTGTATTGGTTTCTTCTGTTTTAGTTGTGTATCGTGTTTGGCTGTAGCCACTCCTGTTTTCCTACTGAAGAGTTTCTGCCTGGGAGCAACATGATGATAGTCCTGGAACCCATGTCCGCCGCTTCATTCGAGCGCTTCAAGGCTTACAGCATTGCCGATTTCGCCGCGCAGATGCAGCGCACCGGCGAGTGGGAAATTGATCGGGCGCCGGCCCTGGCCGAGGCGTCCTTTGCCCAGTTGCTGCCCGAGGGTTTGCTGACTGCGGACAACTATCTGTTCGATATCAAGGACAGGGCCCTGGGTGAGTGCGTAGGCGCCATCTGGGCTGGGGTGGTCGAAGAGGAACGGCGTGAAGGTTTCATATTCGACCTGGTGATCCATGAACCCTACCGGCGCCAAGGCTATGCAAAATTGGCGATGCGGGAAATCGAAGCTTTTTTTGTGACCCTGGACGTGCGCTCGATTGCGCTGGAGGTTTACTTTGATAATGCGGGTGCGCGGCGCCTTTACGATGAGTCGGGCTATCAGGTGACCAGCCAAAGCATGCGTAAAATGTTATGACTTTTTAAGCCTTGATCAAATGTCGTCAATGATAGTGCAGGTGTCCGCGTGAGATTTTTATCCCTATGTTGTTTGCTGTTTGGCCTCTCAGGGTGCGGGACTATCAACAGTGTCTTTGTTCCTGATCCTGTAGTGGTCTCTACGCTCAAGTGGTCACAGACCAATTGTGCCGCCTTGCCTCGCGTATTCAGTGGCTTTGTTTATGATTTATGTGTGTTGAATGGCCCTCCGCGCGCTGAAGCCGGTGTGCGTGGACTACATGTCAATGACACGCCCTTTATACTGTTCGATATCATGGCTTCGGCCGTATTTGATGTTGTCTTGTTGCCTTATACGGCTTATTACCAGGTTGCTCACGGCAATCTTGAGCTCCATTAGTTTTTTTGACTCAGGCGACGTTGGCGCGGCAGGCCACTGCCTCAGCTGCGCTGTCTGATCGGGCCTGCAGGCGTCTCGTTCAGACTTGGTCATTTCACCGCGCTGCGCGATTTAACCTAATTCCGAAAGGTGCTGCAAATCACCATTATCATATGGTCGACGTCGGTATTTTGTACAAATACTCTAATTTGAATAATTACTCTATCTTGCCGCTGCGCAAGCGGATAATAGGCATATCTTGGATAAGACAAGTACTAGATTTTGGGGGCGTGTAGTACTTGTCTGTCAGAATAGATTGTAAGTAAAAGATTGGTATTTTTTATTATTTGCTTTCTAGGACTTTTCCTAAAGGCGCCTTGGTGCGCTCTGCTTATCTTTGTGGGGTCAAACAGCCAATGGGGAATATTCGTTATATCGACGGTCTGAAATTTTTATATGTGGTGGTTTGCCATCTGGAACATCTTGAAGTTTTCCGTGGATCTAACGTGCCCGTTTTACATGGCTGGATCGTTTTGACTTAACTAGCGATTCTCTCAATCACAGGTAGTGAAATATGTTCAGAAAACTTGCGTTCACCCTTTCCTCGGTTGCTGTACTGATGAATTCTTCCCTGGCCATGGCCGCAACGGAAGAGGCTATCACTATTCAACTCAAGGCCAATGTGCCGGGTCCGACTTTCCATGTCCGTCCGCCAGCGAGCGAAGACTGGACCACCGTGCAGGAAATTCGCTGGGATGCCCAGCGCAAGCAACTGATTGACTGGAGCAAAAACCTCGAGGTCTTGAGTACCACGGCCGGCATCAATGCCAAGCTGGTCTCCGAGCCGGAGCTGATCAGCGGCTCCAACAAGATCAAGCTCGACGTGTTTGTCCACGGCACTAAAGTAAAAACCACCAGCGACGAAGTGGTTAACGCTGCAGATGCCTTGGCGGGCCGCCAAGTAGCATTTGAAATCAAGCCAGTGCCGCTCGCCGGCTCGGGTCGTCATCCCGAAGGCAACTACACCGGCACCGTGGCGCTGATCTTCGAGCCCGCCGCCGTCTCCAATCCTTGAGACGCCGCTAACTAAGCGTTTGATTAACGACTGCCTTACGCGGCTGGGGAGCCACTTGGCTCCGCCAGCCCGTTTTTTAACTTTATTTTCCGCCAAGAGAATTCCCTGCATGTTCCCGATGACGCCCATCGCGGCGGCGCTTGCGCTTTTTTTCTGTGCCGGTGCACTCGCGGCCCCCTCTGCCATCGGCACTACGCCTCGCAGTTTAATGGCCCAGGCCAAGGGTCTGCCCAGTGAATTCGAGGAACACTTTTTCGATGTGCCGCTGGCGGTTCGCGTCGAGGTCGATCAACAATTTCTCGGTGAGGCGATGATCGTGCTGTCGCGCGATGATCGCATCACCCTGCTGGACTTTACCGACGTCGCCGACAGTCGGGTCCCGGCCAATGAGCGCGACACCTGGGCGGCCTACCTGCAACAGGGCGTACCGCTGGGGGCCTGTGCCGGCAGTTGCACGGAGCAGATGCTCGCGGTGCACTACAGCCTGGAAAACTCGCTGGTGTCGATTGCCACCGAGCGCGCCGAACGTGACAGCGAGACGCCGCGTTTCTACGACCAGCCACGCGCTGGCAGTACCGGCCTGATCGTGCGCAACCAGTTGAACCTCAACGGCGGCCAGCAGCAGGACCTGGGCGGGCGCTACGGCCTGGAGGCCAGCAGCAGCCTGGGCAACTGGACCCAGAACTTCAACATGCAATTGGCGCGCATGGGTGGCGGCGATGACCAGCTCTATCACTCGGTGCACGAGCTCTACAGCCAGCGCGAGCTGCAGGGCAACTTCCTGCGCCTGGGCTATTTCACGCCCGCCTCCGAAGGCTTGAGCCGCCAGCCGCGGACTTTCGGCAACAGCCCGGACACCGCCCTGGGCGTCATGTACGGCAGCTCTGACAGCCTGGCCATCGACACCCCGACCCCCAGCGTCTACCCGATCTATGTCACCGCCAATCGCCTGGGCTCGGTGGAGATCTACCGCGACGGCCTGTTGATCAACACCCAGCCGGTGCCCGCCGGCTTGCAGACCCTCGATACCCGGTCGCTGCCCGGCGGTATCTATGAAGTCGAAGTGCGCCTGGTCGAAGACGGGCAGATCACTTCGACCAGCCAGGAGCTGGTGTACAAGCCCAACAACTGGCGCAACCCAGACGAACGCTGGCGCTACAACCTGTTCGCCGGGCGCGAGACCAAACTGCTGAGTAACTGGGAAGACGACAAGAACGACGCCATGACCGCCGGTGTCGCGTTGAACTACCTGCTGCACCCGCGGGTGGTGGTCGGCCTGTCCGGGCGCCAGGTCCGCGACACCCTGCAATATGGCACCTCGGTCGACTGGAGCCTGGCCGACAGCGTCAGCCTCTATGCCAACCTCTATCAAACCCAGGACTACGGCACCGGCGTCGATCTGCAAGGCCTCTACAGCTACGGTACCGGCAGTATTATCGCCAGCCATACCCGCAGTTGGCTGGACACCCGCAACACCTACGAAACCCTGCCCGACGGCACGCGCATTCGCCAGCGCAACGTGTTCACCGGCCAGACCAGCAACTCCTCGCTGTCGGTCAACCACCGCGTCAGCCAGAAAAGCTCGCTCAATGCGCGAATTTCCCACAGCGACGGCTACACCGAAGGCGTCGGCCTGGACGTGGGCTGGAACCAGCGCACCTACCTGTTTGGCAGCGATGGCAACTGGCGCCTGTCGCTGTTTGACCGCCCGGGCAGTTCCAGCAGCGGCAACCAGCGCAATCGCGGTGTCGACCTGAGCCTCAACCTGGCCCTCGGTGGCCCCGGCCAGCAGATCAGCGCCAGTATCGGCTCGCGCACCTCCCGTGACGGCGCCCGCGACAACAATGCCTCGGTCACCTATCGCAAGACCCTGCAGGATCACCTGCTGCAAAGCGTCTCCGCCACCGCCAGCACCGATACCTATGGCGTCGGCGTATCCGGCACCGCGAGCTTCCTCACCGAGGCGGTCAGCGGCGATGCCTTTGCCCAGCGCTCGTCCTATAACGGCAACTTCACCGGCGGCCTGAACCTGGACAGCACCTTCGCCATGAGCGGCCTGCAGATGGTCATGACCAGCCAGTCCAGGGGCGATGGCGCCGGCATGATCATCGACGTCGAATCCGACCTCGAACACATCGCCCTGCGCGCCGACGACCTCAGCGGCGGCAGTATCCGGTTGCACCCGGGGCGCAACTTCGTGCCGATCACCGCCTACCGCAACAGCACGGTCAGCTTCGATTTTGAAGGCAATAACGTGCCGGCCGCCAGCATCCAGCCGGTGCGTACACGCTATCACCTGAACAAGGGCGGCGTTGAGTACCGCAAGATCACCGTCAGCAAGACCCTGACCGTGCTTGGCCGGCTGCTCGACCCGCAAGGCCACCCGCTCAAGGGCCACCACGTGATCAACCACGCCAGCCGTGGCGTCACCGAAGTCGATGGCTTCTTCTCGATGGAAATGAGCGCCAGCGCCCCGACCCTGGAAGTGCGCCACAACGACCAGTTGCTGTGCCAGTTCCGACTCGACCCGGCGGCGCAACCGACCGAGCAGGATGTGTTGATGATTGGTGATTTGCGCTGTTCGCCGGAGACCCTGGCGGATGCGACTTATAAAGCAGAGAAGGCTGGGTGATGATTTTCCTCATGAGTGTTGTTAAAGGGTATTTCCATTGGCTAGTTTAAGTACTTTTGTTGCGAGAGTTTGCCGTTGGTTATTGCGTGGTGGGTTGACCTGTTTCGTTATTCCGGCTTCGGCTATGCAGATCGATATCACCGCAAAATTTGCACCGGATCCTGCAAATCCGTACATGAATAAATTCAAAAATACGACGCCGAACAGTGGCTGGTGTGCGTTTCGCAATCAATGCCTAAGGTTGCCAATCAAGTTTGAGTCCAATGCTGAAATTGTGGTCCGGCATTCGGTTCGCCGAGGGCCGATGTTTAAAGTGCCGAGTGATTGGCAGGCTGTTGAGATTCGCCACAAAATAACGGGGGAATCGAAGTTTGTAAAAATCCGAATCGCTGGTATAGGTTCAGAATATGTGGCCGATGATGTCAATGGTTTAGTGGGTGGTGGCGATTTTCGTGAGTCCCATCAGAAACTGTGGTTGCAAAGGGGCTGGCAAGGCGCCCCGCGCCCATGCCGTGATGGTGGGGTTGGTTATAGTAATGAATACATCTTTGGTTTTTTTTGGCAAACACCGGTGGCAGGCGTTTGTGCTAAAACGGCCGCATTCGCTATACCCTGGATGAATTATAACTATCTGGATATTAACTACGAGCTGGATCTGCCGTCTCCTTTGGATATGTCCTCGGGGAAATATGGCGGGCAGTTAAATTTAACAATCGGCCCCGGTGGTCATTTTGATATGGGCGACGTGATGATTCCAAGCGATGATACGCTCACGATGAATTTCACGTTGGATGTAAGGCATGTACTGCACGTTGAAATTCCGCCGGGTGGTAATCGGGTGGAACTGTTGCCTGAGGGGGGCTGGCAGGCGTGGTTGCAAAATCCCGCTCGGCTCCCGGGTAAGTTATTTCGGGATCAAACATTCCATATATGGACATTTTCACCTTTCAAAATGTACCTGGCATGCGAGAGTTCAGCGGATAATCCCTCGCTGTGTAGTTTAAAAAATGAGCGCAATGATCAGGTGCCTTTGGATGTAAGGGTTAGTTTGCCAAGTGGTTTTACCGATAATCAAGGGCTGTCAATAAGTCGAAGGGCGCTTTATAAGAATCATTCCGATAATGTGTTTTATCCCGGGTTTTATGTAGTGCGGGGTGCAGCAAAATTATACTTTGAGGTTAGGGGGGCGCAAGTAAAAAACATGCTCACGAACCACCCGGGTACTACCTACTCAGGCACCGTTACGGTTATCTGGGATTCGGAGGTTTAATTGATCTCTAGTTTTTATACAACGAACGAGGCTCACTCATGAATCGCCTGATAATGCTATTTGGTTTTTGCTGTTTTCCTTTACTTGCCCACGCCGGCCCGCAAATCAATGTCGGCGTGGTCTACGACTACCTCGACGGCGAAAAAAGCACCTACCTCAAGCGGGTGTTCAACGGCGGCGACGCCACGGCCTTCGTCAAGGTCAATATCCTGGAAATCGTCTACGACGCCGAGGGCAAGCCCCAGGAAGTGCCGGTCAAGAACCAGGCCGATGTGGTGGCCCGCGATGGCCTGATGGCCAGCCCGGCGCGCCTGATCGTGCCGGCCAATGGCATGCAAGGCACCCGCTTGCTGTATATGGGCGAGCGTGAGCAGGAACGTTACTTCCGCGTGCGCTTTATCCCGGTGGTGCCGGAGCAGGAAGACCAGTTTGCGGTGTCGAGTGAAGATCGCGAAGAGTACAAAAAGGAGTTGTCGGCCGGGGTCAATATCCTCGCCGGTTACGGCACGATCTTTTTCGTGCGCCCCAAGCACACGCGCTTTGATACCAAGGTCGACGACAGCAAGACCCATTACACGCTGCGCAATAACGGCAACAGCGTGGTGATCGTCGATCAGTTCAAGGACTGTTCAAGCAAGAGTGAACAGGACTGCAACCCGGTGACCAAGCACCACATCCTGGCCGGGCGCGAGTTCAAGTTCGACAAACAGGCCGGTCGCGAATACCGCTTCAAGCTGGTTGAAGGCGAGAAGAAAAAGACCATCGAGGTCAAGGGTTGATCCCGGCGCCTCGCATTGGCGAGGTGCCCTGAAGTCACAGGTATTTGCCATGTTCAAGACACTGATCACCGCCGTGCTGCTGTTGACCAGCACCTTTGCGCTGGCCGCCCGCCAGGAACACGAGTTCGAGGTCTCGGTGCGCGTCCCGACCTTGCAGTTCTACGTGACCCCCACCGACCCCGGCTGGATGCACCAGGAGCAGGTACTGCCCTGGGATGTGCGCAGGTCGACCCTGGGCGGTTTGCGCAAGGAGTTTGACGTGCTTAATGACGGCGGTGCGGTGAGCGCCAAGTTGGTGAGTGCGCCGTATTTATCCAATGGTAATGCGCGGGACAATATCCAGTTGAAAGTGAAGTTCAACGGGGTAGAGCTTGATGCGCAAACGTACAAACAAGTTGTCTCGGCGCAGGATGCCAAGGTGGGGAGTCGGGTGCAGTTGGAAATTATCCCGCAGATGACGGCTGGGGGGTACAAGCCGGGGAGTTACTACGGTAACGTTAATATGATTTTTAATGCCACTGCTCCTGGCGCTTGAATGGGATTTTGAGCGACCTATCTATGAAGAGTTTATTTAAGGTTTCTTTTTGGGCGGTGTTTATTTCTTTAGTCTGGGCGCCAACGGTCAGTGCCGTGACCAAAGAAATAAATTTGGTATTCTATGGGGCGACCGGTAAGTTGGTTAATGAAACGCCCTCGGTTTTCGATAGCGCTTGCGGGTCAGAGGTGGCTAACTGCATAAGGCTGCCTGTTAAATTTTCTGGAGGGCCTATTGCGGCTGATCATGATGTCCGCCAGGGCCCCATGTTTAGCGCGCCCACCCTGTGGAAGACGGTGCAGCTGACCAATGTTGAGGATAATGAAGTATCGTCCATTGATGTCAGAATTTCAGGTGTCGGCGTGAAGCAGCGATTTAATCAAAGCGTTACTGAATTGGTTCCCGGCTCTTCAGGGGTGCTCGATGCTCACAATAAGTTGTGGTACGGAGGGGGTTGGGGTTATGCCGCAGCGCCCTGCGAGATGACTGGACAGCACTCCTGGGATGCGACCTCATACCAAATATTCTGGAAAATGCAGTCTCCGGAAACGTGTACCAAACGCGCCAGATACCCGATTCCTGACCTCAGTTACGATCAATTCGACATTGGCTATGAGTTGCGTCTGCCCAAAGCGAAGACGATGTTCAACGGCACCTATACTGGGCGCATCAGCTACACCTTGGGGCCGCATCAGGATTTCGATATGGGTGACATCATGTTGCCGTCCGACTCACAGATCACGTTTGAGTTCACTCTTAGGGTGGAGCATGATCTGAAGGTCGATATTGATCTTCCGCCTGGCGGTAATCGCATTGAGTTACTCCCACGTGGGGGGTGGCAGCGCTGGTTACAAACGCAGCGTGTGCCGAAAGAAATAGAAAGAACGCAGCCCTTTCATTTTTCAACGACCGGGCCTTTCCGGGTGTCGGTGTTTTGTGATTTCGGTAACGCGTCGCGTTGTTCCATAAGCGGCGCTACTCCAACCATGCACTCATTACGATTTCGTAAACATATTTCATGAAGTGTCCGAATTAAAGAGTCTTACAATAAGTTCCACCCATCGATCTTATTGATGGCGGTGTATGAGTCTTTATGACAGGGAATGATGGATGAAGTGGTCAGGTGCGGCCGGTATGCGGCGCAATCTTGAGATGCCAGGGGCCCAGGGTGAACAGGCGTCGGGCAAGGGATTGTTGCGTGGTTTCCTGCGGATACTGGTGTTGATGATCGCCGGTTTTCAGGGGGAGGCCTGGAGCCAGTCCAGCGACTTGTTTACCGAGCAGGAACTGGCCTGGATAGCTGCGCATCCGGTGTTGACCATTGGCATCGACCCCGAGTGGCGTCCCATCGAATACATGGGGGACGGCGTCTACAGGGGGCTCAGCGCCGAGTATATGAAGGCGGTCGCCAGAGTGTCCGGGCTGGAGTTTCGCCTGGCACCGCCGGTAGGCTGGGCGAGTGCTACCGAGGCACTGCTTGAGGGACGTGTCGATCTGCTTCCGGCTGTTTCCGAATGGCTGGCGCCTCCGAAGCTGCGGCAACGGATCGCTTACAGCGAACCGTACTTTGTCGGCTCGACCCTGATCGTCACCCAGGCGAGTTCGCCGGTTATCTTTGATCCGCGCCAACTCAGCGGTAAACGGGTTGCCGTCAAGGGCGGGGGCAGTTACGAACAAAGCTTGCGCGCGAGTTACCCCGACATCGACCTGGTGGTAGTTGATAGTCCTGCTCAAGCGCTGGAGCAGGTCGCCATAGGCCACGCCTACGCGGCGGTCGATATCGAAGCGGCACTGATTCCGATCCTGCAGAAACGCTACTTCGATACCCTGCACGTGGCGGGTTCTCTTCCGGATATGCTCGCGGTGGTCAGGATTGGTACGCGCATTGGAGATCAGTTGTTGATCTCCATCATCGACAAGTCGCTGGCTTCGCTGACCGCGAAGGAGACCGACCTGATGCTGGCGCAATGGGTAAGCACCACCAATTACAAGCTGCCTTCGTGGTCGACGATGCTGCATTACTACGTGTGGGAGCTGGCACTCGCCGTCATCTTGTTGCTCGCCTTCGTTTTCCTGTTGTTGAGAGCGTACAGGGCTCGACGCCGTGCCGAGCGCAGCGAGCGCGACAAGGCCATGTTCCTTGCGGTCATGAGCCATGAAATCCGTACGCCGATGAATGCCGTCCTGTCGTCGGTGGAGTTGCTGGGGCGCAGCAAGTTGTCGCCTGACGACGCGTTGTTGGCCAAGGTCGCCGTCACCAGCGCCAATTCCCTGCTGGGGCTGCTGGACGATGTGCTGGATTTTTCCAAGCTCGAAGCCGACAAGCTGGAGTTGCGCTGTCTGCCGACTGATTTGCAGGCTCTGATTCAGGACGCGTTGAGTATCGTCGAGTCGCGGGCCCAGGAAAAACGCCTGCGGTTGAGCATGTCGGTGCGGCTGGATTCGCCACTGTGGCTGGTCATCGACGCCCAGCGGGTACGTCAGGTGCTGATCAATCTGTTGTCTAATGCGATCAAGTTTACCGAGGCGGGCTTGGTCAGCGTCGAGGCTGAAGTGACGGTCGACCCGCTTATCTGCGGAACCGGTCGGCTGCGTTTAGTGGTGTCGGACACCGGGATGGGTATCACCAGGCGCCAACAGCTGCGGCTGTTCCAGGCGTTTTCCCAAGTGGATGAATCCGTCACGCGCAAGTTTGGCGGTTCCGGTTTGGGGCTTACGATCTGCGCCAGCCTGCTGAAGTTGATGGGTGGCTCCATTCGACTGGAGAGTCAGTTCGGGCGTGGTACCCAGGTAGAGGTGCTGTTGAGTGCGCCCTTGGTCCCGCCTTTGAACAACCCGATGCACGAAGGGCATACCGCTCCGTTGTCGACGGGGGAGCGGCGTGCGCTAAGTGTGCTGGTGGTAGAGGATCATCCGGAAAACCAGTTTGTCATCAAGCGCCAGCTGCAGGCACTGGGGCACTGCGTTACGCAGGCAGAAACCGGGGAACTGGGGCTCAGCCTGCACGCCCGTTCGACGTTCGACATCATCCTGCTGGACTGCAATTTGCCAGACATAGATGGCTACGCATTTGCCGCGCGTGTTCGTCGACGGGAGGTCGAGACCCTGGAGCGTGTGCCGATCATAGCGATCTCGGCGCTGGTCGGCCCCGAGCACATGAGTGTTTGTTTCGAGGCTGGTATGGATGGCGTACTGGCCAAGCCATTGAGAATCGACCAACTGGGGCAAATCATTGACCTGTGGTGTGATGTCACGCCGCTGGCGACGGTCGATGCAGACGAGCCGCCTGGCGTTGAAGTTGATTTGCAACAGGCATTTATTGCGACCTCCAGCATGGACCTTGGGTATATGTTCCAGGCCCTTGGCGCCAGTGACTGGTTTCAGGTGGCCCGCCTGGCCCATCGTATTTCCGGGGCCGCCATGATGCTCGGGGTAACCGATGTGGCTGCTGCTGCGCAGGAGGTCGAGTACCTGGCAGCAGAGGCAGGGGACGCCCAGGGCATTGCGGCGGCAATCGAACGCCTGCGAGCAACAGTTAACTCTTTGTCATGCTTTGACATTGGGTGATTCGCCGTGGCCGGCAAACCGGTGTTGTCGATAGGCGCCCTCTGTTGCCCTTGGGTACCTGTCCCTGGGCGATCAAGGCCTTCGATTGGCGGGCGCGGTCTGGAGGTTGACTTGCACTAATGACGGGGCGAAAGTCATTCGTCCTGTCATTCGGGTTTTATTTGAAGCAGATCAGCATAAAGCTTTGAGAGGTATCGCCTGAAGGGCCTGCCTTACCCATATATGATGTGATTACGGTGACGCGATCGTGCCGTGGTGCTGCACCCAGTTTCGCTATCCCATAGAGCAGATCATCTTCGCCCTCGCTGGCAGTCGTGGATGCCGAGCAAAATGCGGGTGCTTCTTTATAGGTGTCGGGCTTGAAATTAATTTCGTAGTTTGCAAACCAATCTTTTTGGGAAAAGTATTTTACGCTATCGATCCATTCCGATGACTGACTGAGTACTTTTCCCTCTTTGCTGATCGAGGCGGTAAAGTACTCATTTTCTGCATGGGCTGAGAATGCTGTGCAGCTGATGCTTAGTACGGCCAGCAGGGCAGAATTTCGCAATACTTTATTTGGGTTCATAGTGTGCCTCCAGAAATGTGGTGCCTGCCAATAATTTACAGGGCAACGCAAACCTAAGTTGAGATAGGGTTGGGGTCAATTGCTGTAAAGTATCTGAATATAACAACTGTACATGTTGAAAATTTTTTGCAGGCGCCAAGGTGGGTCTTTGGTATGGATGATTAATGACGGTTGGGTTGATGATGTTTTTACATGTTGGGATTTTTTCGAGTTCGAAGTGGATTGATTTTTGGTATGGATGATTAACGTGCCGATACCAGCATTTTTCGCACCATGGGATTAATCCGAAACTCTAAAAATTTAGGAATATTCCTATTTTGTTTGGGCGCTGGTTCTCTGTATTCTTGGCTCTGCTTGTTCCAGTCATAGTAACCTTGGGAAACGTATGGGCTTGTGCTCAAGACATGAGCGGCCATTTTGCTTGTCCTGAGGCAAAGGAATTTTTCATGGTTTCATTGTTTCGTCCCATTCGCCTTATGGTGCTGGATGACCATGCGCTTATTCTGCAAGGCATCTCCGAGAATGTCAGGGAAGAGCGGGATATAACTGTGCTTGGGTATTTTACCCAGAGCCAGAAATTGATCGACGCATTGAGTCAACAGGAGGTGGATGTGGTCCTCATGGACTATTCCCTGAGTCCGGGCGAGGTGGACGGACTAAACCTGATTCGCGGCTTGCGGATCAAGTTTCCCAAGGTGAGCCTTCTGGTGATTTCCGCACTGCACGCCCCGGCTACGGTGGCCATGGCGATGCGCTGCGGTGCAAAGGGTTTCCTGGGCAAGGAAACGGCAAAGGAGCAGTTGCTGATAGCGATTCGTCGTGTCGCCAGCGGGCGTGATTACCTGCATCCCATGATGGAAAACGAACTGCGGGACAATCAGGTGTCAATCGCCAAGGAGAGCCAGGAAGATCTGGCGAACCCTTTGGGGTTGAACACGTTGATCACATCCAGCGAGCTTTCGGTTCGTGAGCGGGAAGTATTGCGTTGTTGCCTGGATGGCTTGTCGGTGACGCAAATCGCCCAGAAATTCACGCGCAGCGTCAAGACCATCAGCACCCAAAAGCATTCTGCCTATAGAAAGCTCGGGATTCGCAATGACAACGAATTGTTCAAGGTGCGTTCGCAGTTTGAGGGTTGGTAGTGCGGCGGGTCATTGTGTTACAGCGTGCCGGCCTGTCACTGCGGCCACCGCTTTTTACTGACAGGTCTGAATGCACACGACGAAATGACGTACATAATGCGGGGGGTATGGGCAGGGCGAGAACGCGAAGGCGTCATTGATTAAGGGGCTACCTCATAGGCTTAGTATTTACTAAGTGGTGAATTGCCGATCGACGTATCGCGCGAAGCCGTTAAGGTGCATGAAAATGAACAATGTGAGAGCGCTTCTGACTATAAGCGCCCTATCATCACTTTCGCTGTGGATTGATTTTTTTCTCATTTTTTTAGTGCCTATTTATTTATGGCAGGCATCACCCTCTGAAATTGCGATTCTAGCCTTCTCCTTGGGTGCAGCTTCACTATTCGTGGGGCCCATAGCGGGCATTATTCTAGATCGTATACATATTAGAGTCAGCTTTCTTTCGGGAATGTCATTGCGGATTCTCACTACATTAGGATTTTTTCTCGCGCCTAGCTTCGAGTGGTTTGTAATAATGGCCGTGCTTAAAGGTCTAGCTAATATGCTATATTTTCCAGCATTAGCGATATCAATTAAGCAGCTAGTGTCAGCGGACTGTCGAACAGATTTCTTTAGTTACTCTAGCCTGCTTGATCAACTTACAAAAATATCCACTCCACTTCTCGCTGGAGTACTCACTATTTTTCTGCCTGTGCAATCAATATTTTTGGTTTCAGTCGCACTTCTACTTGCGGCTGTGCCCTTTTTAAGATTTATATGGCCTAGCTTGCAGCCAACTCTGCCAAATGCTGTGCTTACTATAAGATCAGTTTTTATCGACCTTATAAACGGAGTTAAAATCTTTCGATCCTTAGACTTTCAGTTAAAAATAGGTTTTTTTTACTCGCTCTTAACATCTCTCGCTTTGGCTAGCTACGACCCTCACCTTGCATCGCTCATAACGTCTCTTCAATTTCCAGCGATTGTTTTTTCCTTAATAGTATCCTCTACCGCAGCGGGTGCTGTATGTGCTGCCATTGCGGTTAAATTTAAAATAATAAAGTTTAATGAAATAAAGTTGCGGACTCTTGGGTTGGTTTTTTTTAGTGCCGGGGTCTTGTCTGCATGTATTATTTTGTATTTCTCTCCTGTTATCCACCCTGCTTATTTTATGGTCTCTTGGCTTCTAAATGGATTTGGCTACGAGCTATTGATTATATCTTCTAATGTCATACTTCAAAATCTCTGTCCAGCAGAAAAGTTAGGAAGGGTTTCAGCGTCATTCAGAAGCCTGCAAATGCTCTGTATCGTCTTAGGCCCAATATTAGGTAGTCTGCTTATTTCAATGTTTGGTCGGGCCTCACCTTTTATTTTGGCTTCTACATTAACTTTGCTCACTGCAGTATTGGCGATTTATTTCCAGTGTGTGTCGAAGCGCATCGAAAATGCAGAATCACAAATGATGTGAGTTTGCCTCCGTCGTTCGACAGAGAAACCCAGGCTTGCGTCATTACCCTCAATACGCAACAACAGTTGTCCCCCCACCGTCAGATCATTCGCTGCATGAGTGGTGCGCCAATCATCAGTGGCGTCCCATTGCAGGATATCCCCGGGATTATTGAACGCCTTCCAGGTTTCACCGATGGGCGCGGCAACGCTCGTTTGGATCTTGATTTTCATAATGTAAAAGCCAATCCGGCATAAATCGGGCGTCCAGTGGCAAGTACGCGCATGTAGTGGCCGCTCGCTCTAGGCATGGCGGTTCCTGATTAGCATTTGTTCTATCTCGGTCAGGATGCGGTGCGGGTCAGCACCCAGATTCACGGAGACCTCAAGAAATTCAATCACGTCGAGCCTGCGCTCTCCACGCTCATACTTCGATACGTAGGACTGAGGTCGGCCCAGCTTTTCGGACAGCTCTTGCTGAGTGAGTTGCGAGGTCTTCCGTGCCTCGACCAAAAGCGCGAGAAAGTGTTGATACGGTGCTGTGTGAATCGTCTTCATGCGGGTCTGCCGATTTTTACCAACAGATCAAATAAACCTTTTTCAGGTTTATCCCAAAACGGGTTTAACCGGTTCTAGTTTTGTGGTGGATTCTGTTTTCGTCGCAGACGTTGGGAGCATGTCGTGGCGTAGACCAGTACAAGAGCAATCAGGAAGGATGCCAAAGCGGACAGGTTTATTTCAGGCATTAAAAAGCCGGCTTGTGGGCGGCTTTGTTTTTGGATTTTTGCCTTTAATTGCTGGGTGTTATAAGGCTTGATATTTCTGTCCCCCCATTTGTCCCCCCAGGCTGACTTTGCGTGGTTGGTTTTGAGGGGCCGCATCAGAAGTAGCTAGCGCTGAGCTTAACGTTCACATAGCTAAGTATCAATGTAACCGTCCGGGCAACATACCTGCCTGGCCCCTTCGCTTGAGGCGATGGTGTCCGCCCAATTTTAGTGGGCATCCTTTTCGGCCCTTTTGAGCAGACGCCAATGCCGCAGAACGCCGCTCCTATTCCAAGCCCTTCAAGACCCTGATCATTGCCGAGTGCGCCCAGCTTGATACCTCGATTGCCCCTATATTCCAGCAGGTGAAAGTCGTTTCAGCGTATCTGCAGGCTCGCGTTGCGAAGCTCTTTGATGAGCGCATCCTGACCGTCGAACTCCTCCCTTTGAGCTTCCGTAAACCCGCCACGGTAAGGCTCAATGCGGGCCATCTCCTGCTCGGCAGCGTCGAATTGCGAACAATAAGCCAAAATGACCGCGTAAAAACTCCTGGCGCTGTTGAGTTCGTCGAGGAGTTTAGCGTGGCGTATAAGCGGAAGAACTGTGTCAGCGAGCATTCCTCTAGCAGCATCAAAATCATGTCGATCCAGCATGTCCTGTGCTGCATCAAGTCCAAGCCTGACGGCCGAACTGTAGGCACTGATACAGATGTAGAGTTTGAAAGCAAAAAGGCGGAATGTAATTGGGTTTGTACGACGCTCTTTCATGAGAATGGACTTCATTTCAAAGGCATCTGCGAGGTGTTTAACGTCGTCCGAATCAGCTGAGGACTGTTCAAAAAAATGGGCGACTTTGTCCGCAGCCCGTCCCAAGATCCAAGTCTCGCTGATACCCAGCAGGTCTAGGTACTCTTGGATGACCTTTGACACTATTGCCTCGGATTTAGAATTCTCACCCGACCGCCAGAGCGCGACCGCAGCATTGTAGTAAAGTATCCTCAGATGTCCTGCGGATAGCAGCGGGCTTTGTTTGGCTCGTTCGATCGATTCGTAGACGCCACTGACGTTTTTCTGAAAGCCGTGCCACGACATATTTTTTTGGTGATACGACATGACTGCCCTATCTGATAGCTGATTTTCCGACATCAACTGAGCCATGCATGCGAGGTATCCTAAGATCTTGTGAGGGTCGCTTGGTGGCCGAATCATGAAAATAAGAGCGTCCAGTGCCCAAAAACGTGACTCCGCAGAGAGGTCGAGTGACGACGAGGCTGCCTCCAACGACGCCCCGAAAATTTCTCCCAATCCCATTTCCTGGAACATTTCTTCGCCTGCCAGATCGATGATGATTTCGGTTTCACCAACGTCAACCAAGGTACGAACGTATAAGGAAAATCGGTGGCGATTCTGTTCATTAACCAGCGAATCGTGCAAGAAATCCTTCAG
Organism: Pseudomonas sp. ES3-33; assembly: GCF_000952175.1. Taxonomy (NCBI): domain Bacteria; kingdom Pseudomonadati; phylum Pseudomonadota; class Gammaproteobacteria; order Pseudomonadales; family Pseudomonadaceae; genus Pseudomonas; species Pseudomonas sp. ES3-33. Next base: position 107,822 of record NZ_JZRI01000008.1, read on the forward strand.
TACCGTTTTTGCTCGGATGACAGTATCTTCAGGCGCCTCAAGCAAACAGCTAGCTCCAACGATCCGCATGGCGTCGTGAATCTTTAGCTCTTGGCTACCAAAGACTTCCAAAATACCCAATGGTCGAAGGCTACGGATCGCGCCTGCAACCTCACGCGGGGTCATCTGCTTATAGTCACGCATGAGGGTGTTCAGTTCGGCGGTCGTGATGACAACGTCCACCATGCTCAAAAAAGAAACTACTTGCTGACTTGCCTCTGGTAGACCTGCGAACACGCGCGTAAGGATGATCTGCTGCGCAGTGGTGTCGAGGGTGCTTTGATCGTCCAGAGCATCGCAGAGGCTATCGAGATCACCGCCATAATCCTGGGCTGCGAGCCTAGATGCACTCTGAAGGTAAAGAGGCAGCCCTCCTGTCATTTGTCGCAGCCGTTCCATCGTTGCGACGTTGCCGTAAGCGCCCAGTTGGGCTGCCTCTGATGCCAAGGTGTCCAGATCCCACCCCAGGAGTACCTCTCTTCGTACGCCACTGAGCTGTTCGATTTCCTGAGTTGATCCCGTAGGTTGGCACAGGATGATGAAGCGCAGATTCGCAGTGTTGGCGAAAACCGTCAGCAAATCCTTCGCTGGGATTTCGTGAGCGTTATCGATCACGACAATCGGCCGCATGCCTTGTGCTTGGAGATAGCGATCAAGGGCATTCAGCCCATCCACACCGGATGCACCGGGAGCAAACATTTCCCTGATTTCATGAGGCCGATCGGTGAGGCTTCCTCCTATCTCACGTACTAAAGAGCTGGTTACCGCGGCGCCAGCAGTCTCACTGGCATTGAAGTAAATGCAGCGTTCTGGGCTGTGCATTGCTGTATGCGCGCACCAAGACGTTTTACCTGCCCCCGAGAAGCCGCAAACGATCCGTATACGGTGGTCACTGATGAACGCAGGCTCATCAATCTGTGGTCGGTACCCAGGCAGCGGGGCAGGGAAACCTTGCAGTTGTGTCAGCAACTGCTCAAACAACTCTGGCAAGATTTCCGAATCAAAAGCGTATCCACCGAGAGCTTTGCTGCCTGTAGCAGCTGCCAATACTCGGCCGGCCAACTTCCAAACCAGCGAGTCAGGGATCAGCATCGCATGAGGTACTTGCGAAGCCAGCTTGGTGCACCCTTCAACCGCGTCCTTAAGGTCTTTCCAGCACTCTGGCAAGCATGTCAGTTCCTGAGGTGCCGGTTGGCCGGGATACAAAAACTGTACGTCGTCAGCTATGTCACCTGTTGCTATGCTGCGTGTCAATTTAGGCCCCGGCGGTTGGTTCGAGGCGACTACGAAAAGAGCTTTACCTTGACGCCGACCTTCCGTGTGTTCGAGGCGAAGCTTCTCAAATCGTTCGAAGGCGGTGTCTATGTCACTGGGTATGAGTGGATTGCTACGTGTCTTGATCTGAACATAGACGCGGCAGTTTGATAGGACAATTTCAACATCCTCATCGCGCTCGATTACCACTTGAACGACGTTCGCGGCTTGAGCCTTAAGCATGCAGCCGACCGCGAACAGATGTTGATAGAGAAAGCCGCCATGAACAGCAGCAATTCGTTTTTCTTGAGCTTCATCGAGGGTGGGGAATGCGGATGTCATTGTATTGTCCTTGGTTGACTTCGATCCTTTGGCCAATTTGAGTGGCCGGGTTCGATGATACGTTGAGTCCCGCCACGGGTAAGCAAAGTGCAGCTGCGTTGCACCGACAATGGCCACGACTCTGGCCAGAGCAGTGTCGGTGCGGGCGCGCATGTCCGTGGGCTCGGTGGTCAGCCAGATCGCGTCGATACGGATCATTGAATCAGTCCGCTAACGAACCGGGCTCAGCCTTCGGGTTTGGAAGCTGGCCACTTTACCGTCAAGAATTTTTACCCAATGGAACCTCAATACTCACCCACTTTTCTGGAGTTGCCTAAAATTCTGGCTGCGGTACGAATTGCACCCCACTTGACCAGGCGTTTGCATTCGACTTGACCACCTATTGGCGTTCGACGTGGCCAGCGCATACAGCCGTTCGCATCGGTAGGTAACGGCCAAAGGCAGCCATTCACATCTATCTTCGAAAACAGGGGCGATGCACGCATTAGCGGCAAAGGCCCAAGCTAGACGCGCATTAATTTCGTCCATTTACACTTACTTTCGGTAATATCCGGAATCTCTCAGGACTGCTGAAGGTAGGAAATGGACTTCACCCCCATCATCGCCAAGCTCTGGGGTGCGCTTGGCTGGTTTATTCCGCTGATGCTGCAAAACGGCACGCTCAAGTCGCCTTGGGCCAAGGGGGAGGCCGACGAACTTCTGGTGCGTCTGTTCGCACATTGGCAGTTGGATACGCAGACCTACCGCCATCTGCACAACGTCATCCTGAGTACGCCCGATAGCACCACGCAGATCGACCACGTACTACTCTCGCATTACGGCACCGAGGGCATTGGCTTCACCTGCTACATCAAGTCATTTCAGTCGATGGTATTCCGCGTGGCCGAAGTCGACGCCCCCATGCATGCAATGCAAGCCGGCTGGCGCTCTCTACTCCTCGTTACTCACCGCGAGCATGTACCGAACTTGAAACGCCCTAGCAATCCAGCAGCCGGTCGGAAACGCCCGAAACTCGGAAGTGCGCTCGTGCCCCGGAACGTGAAAACTGGTTGAAGGTGGACAGTAGTTCTGGGGCTGTTGAGTGTTTCCCAAGTGCAGAGTGATGCTCAGCTTTTAACCAACTTTCGAATATGGTCTGACAGAAATGTGCAGCTTGGGCTGAAAGTTAAAGGCCAAGGCAGGACAATCGAACAATTTCGTAGTGTGAACCATCGAGTAGCGCGCTCACCCGACAAGGCGCTCCCGACGATGTTTACGATGCAAACCAAGGGAGATACCAACTTGAACCAGCCAACGCCCGCAACGAGAAGCTTTGATGTGCTTATTCATCTTGATCAAGGAGATAGCGCAAAGGCGCTCTCGGCCAACGAGCTTGTCCAGCGCCGGCACTACGAACTTCTCCGGGATCAAGTGAATGAACACCTAGCCACCTTGAGGCCTGCAGAGTCACTCAAGCAGGACTACCCATACGGCAGTGGTTGGACGCAGTTTCTTGATGGTTCCCGAGGCGCAGGCAAGTCAACCTTCTTGAGCTCAGTAAAGGCTGCCATGAAGGCCGATGTTGACCTGAAAAGTCAGATGGCATTCATCGCTCTGATAGATCCAAGTCGCATCGAGCATAGCGAGATCATCCTGCTCGTCATCCTGCAGCATCTCAACAAGCGGGTCGAGGAGGCCCTCAAGGAGCTGCGCCAAATGCATAATGAACAGCTTCGGGACGAATGGCGCCGAGCGTTCAAGGGCGTCGCCGGCGGCCTCAGCTTATTCGCAAAAGAATACCACCCGCTCAACGATCTGGATCCGGAGCTCTTTCTCGACTGGGGCCTAGAGCGCACAAGCGACAGCACTAGCTTGAGAACAAAGTTGCACCATCTATTCGAGACTGCGTGTCGCATTCTCGGTGTGCAAGGGCTGATGCTCGGGTTCGACGATGCTGACACAGACTCCACGCACGCAATTAATCTGCTGGAGTGCATCCGAAAATACTTAGATACCCCCCGTTTAATGGTGCTGGTAACAGGTGACATGGAGCTCTATTCGCTGCTCGTGCGTCAACACTTCGCAACAACGGTCGCAGGCAGACCCGAGGCAGCTCTGGACCTTCAGCGCAGTTCAAAGCAAGGAGACCGCTCGGGCCAATATCTACGCATGATTGACCATATGGAAGAGCAGTACTTGCTCAAACTCTTCCCGATACGGCGGCGCATGCAGTTGAAGCCATTGTGGAATATCAAGCTTCTTGATAATTGCCACGCTACCCATCCTGCTTGGGGCCAGAACGAGATATCGGTAGAGGATGTAGTCCAAGCAATAGTGCAGCGCGGTCTGCGTGTTAAAGCCAGCTCTGACGTGTCCACATATACCGAATTCCTGCTCAAGCAACCTCTGCGTTCAGTTTTACAGGTGCTATCCAGTTGCGCACCGCATCTGGAGATATCGTCTTCTGCCGACTTAAAGTCAGGGGTTTGGTCATTTGATCTGACCAGTGAGCTCAGCCGCTCCTTACAGGCCCTAGCGCTGACAAGCCTCTATAAGTTCTCCGTCGATACCGATGCGATTGCCGCAAAAGAGTTGCCAGCTTTAACGCTGGCCGTTTTCGACCTCTCACTGGAGGACGGGGACATTGATACCGCTCCATATCTCCGGCCAATGTCGGCGGAACAGGACATCAAGGCTTGTTTTGCTGCACTGGCAGCGGAGGTGCCGAATTTCTGCGCCGGCAAGCCGGGAACAGCTCTTCGGTATCTGTTGCGTGGGCCCGGCAGTGTGTCGCTCTACAACCTTGCCAACTCTCACCTCAGCGATAAGGACTCAACGTCTTCATTGGGTCGCGTCCACCAATTCAAGTCTTACATGGGCATCGGTCGTAGAGAAGACAGCCTTGACTGGGCTCGGCGCGCGACAGCAGTCATCGCAATGCCCTACAGCGTGAACTACAAACCCCGTGTCGTTTTGCCCGGTGTTGTGGGGCTGCGTCGAGGTACGAAAGGGAGAAAGGGCGAGCTAATCGCTCGGGCCGTGATCCAACGTGCTGTTGATAATACAGCGATTCCGCATTTGCCCGTGTTTGCGCTAAGCATGGTCAACGTAGTGAGTGCTACCAATCCGCGTACCTATGGGTCCATCTTTACGTTAATCGGCCTCATCGAGAAATTGCTGTCGGCAGATAACCAGGGTGATCTGGAAGCCCGGACGGTCTATGAGCGGGCTTATCCGTCTTTAACCGTTTCTGGCCCCAGTTGGTCGCGCCAAGGCGACGCTACACCGGAAGATGAGGACGACGAAGATAAGCAACGCGCACTGGCTGAGTCGAATGAGTGGGCGAAACAAGAAGCCCTATGGAGGAGCATTAATACTTGGCTCGAAAGCGTGCGTGATTTGTTTAAGAAGACCATGCCTTCAGGCATTTTTCTAGGCAAGGTCTGGACACGACTCTTCTTCAGTCTGCAGAACGCGGCCGAGGATCTGAAACCCAGTGCTAAATTCGACACGGTGATGGAGATTTTTTCACTCTGCGTCATTAACGCATTCTTGGTCGAGGAGGCTGAACACCACCTGCTTGATACGTCAGATGCGTCGAAGACTATTTCGAGGATCGACAGGAACAACCCCCGAACCTCGGCTAGCTGGTTTGTCGACAAGCTCAACTCAGCTAAACCTCAAAGAGTTGATTTCCCATTTACCGCAATCATGGCGACATGCCCCTTGCTCCTGGGGCTTCTGGACACTGAACTGGATTATGCCCAAGCGTTGAAACCGTTGTTTCCTGATGACATGAATGAAGCGGCGATCAAGGGTTTGTTGTGCCCGAAAGAGCTTAAGGAGCTCATGCAGAAAGTTTCCGTAACGGGCGAGTCTCGGTCCCGACAAACTGCATCTCGTGGTGCTGGTGAGGCCACTCACGAATGAGTGCCCAAGCCGCCTCCATCGGCTCGCTCCTCTCGACGCTACTGCTGTCGGACTACAGGATCCTGCGTCTCTCTTGGGAGACGCCCTTCGCCCAGCAGTTGGATTGGTCTAAGTTACGGGAGCCCGCCTATCTCGCATACCAGCCTTGGGCTGCACGCTTTCCGGATCATGTGTTCGATTCGGCATGGCGCTTCCTGGCAGGGCAGCAGCCTGAAAATGGCGTCCTAATCAATGCGCTCAAGGCCCTGGTCGATGAGTTCCTGAGCCTGCGGCATGGCGAGTTGCGTGTCCATCGCGATCTATTCGGCTCCTGGCAGCAAGGCGTTGCCAGCAGGCTTTCTTCGCTCCCAATCCAAGCAGCAGCTGATGTAATTCTTCGCGCGGGGGAGTGCAACTCGGACCGTTCGTTTCGTTTGCGGCTCGACTCATTCAATCGAGAGATAGCCCCGTGGAGACGCCAAGTTGTGCCCTTGCTTCGACCAGAGGAGGCTCCGGTCGCAGACTATGTTGAGCGGGAAGGTTTGCACGAATCACACCTACATCTGAATGGCAGTACGCATGCCGAGATCTGCTGGCTGCGTGCAATCCGCGACTCGCGCGCGGAAACTCGGGATTTTGTGAACGCCTGGACCCGCGAGAAGAGCGGAGGCCGTATTCGCGAGCTAGTTGGACAGACGAATCCCGAACTGACTCCGCAGGTCTTTCACCAGCACCTGCAGACTGCAGGCCGGCTTCGTTCTTGGCTCATCGGCTCTACAAATGGCCAGCTCGCGCCGGACGCACTACTGCCATTGTCGTGTCAAAGTTTGTATAGCGCAGGCAACGACGAGTGGTCTGAAGGGTTAAGTGTGCCTACCCCGTCGTGGCGTGACGAACCCGATGTTGAAGAAGAGTTCACATGGATGGCAGCGCTCGTTGCCAGACTTCGGCAGCACCCGAGCGTCCAACTTTCTCGGATGTTTCATACATACCTGCTGCTGCTGAATCAATACTATCGATTGCTCGTTCAGAGTGAGGCGCAGTATGGGTTCGACCAGTTTCAGAAGTTCACTCTGACGGGGCTTCGTGAGCCGTCAGAACGGGAGTTTCGAGCGCGCTTTCACGCCATGCACGGGCCTCGATTAGCACGTAGCACTGTCGGATATCTGGAGGGACGCTTCGCCCCCAAAGTCGATCCGCTAAAAGCTTGCCGATTGTTCCAGGCAATACTGGGCGGCTACCTCAATTATCTAAACGATGCTACTGCTACTGGCAGATTGTCCATCAAACCACGCTCTCTCTCTGCCTTGTTGAGCGAGCTAGACCGCTATTTTGAGCGACCGACTTTCCCTCATCGAAGCGTTCATCGGCTGGCACTGGTCGCACATTTTATCAAGCTAGACTGGTCGCCTAATGAAAAGGGCAAGTCCGGCCCATATAGGCACTACCCACTCGACATGCAGCTACGTCGAACTACTAATGTGCTGCTATCAGTCCTTGCCCGCTGGCCTCGACTAAGGACATGGGTACGGGGCATCGATGCTGCCGCAAATGAGTTACACGCGCCCCCTGACGTTTTCGCCCCTGTTTTCCGTGTCTGCCGTCGAGCCGGTTTGGATCGGCGCACCTATCACGCAGGTGAAGACTTCCGGCACCTTCTGTCGGGTATAGCCACCATGTGGGATGCACTGGAACTATTGGATCTGCGCAACGGCGACCGTATCGGACATGGAACAGCCATGGGGATCCGCCCAAGCCTGTGGCTTGATCGTATGCCAGGTAAAATCACCCTGCCTCGAGGTGAGTGGTTGCTGAGTGTGCTTGCCGCGTGGCAATTGTTGCGGGATGTGCCAGAGATGCAAGCCTGCGTCCACCGCCTTCATCGCGAACTGGAGTTGGTTGCTCACCAAATTTTCGGGCGTTCGCTGGTAGCGTTCGACATCGAACGCGCGATGGCGCTTCGCGGTTTGAGTCGCCTTGACCTGATGCGCCAGCTAACCGGTGACGAAAGCTCGCAGCACGAACCGCTGAGCGACCTCTGGCGCGAGGAAACTTTGAGGGTTAGGTCAGCATGCCAGAACCAGCCTCAGGCAGTGGGACTGCTCTGGGAGTGGTTGAACGACGCAGGGGTTCACAAACGTGCAGGCGAACTGACCGAGAAAGAGGCTGACTTCATGGATGCCCAAGGTTACCTCCGACTGCAGCAAGCGCTAATGCAACAGATTGCCGATCGGGGGGTCCTCATTGAGACACTGCCGTCTAGTAACGTCCGGATCAGTCAGTACCACCACATTGGCGAGCATCACTCGCTACGCTGGATGCGGGTCCCCGGCCACGTTGTGGATGGAGATCCGGACATTAAGGTGTGCCTCGGTTCCGACGATCCAGGGATCTTCGCGAGCGATCTCGAAACAGAGTTCTATCTACTGTACGCCACACTTCGGCGAGCCGGTCTCAGCGATTCTGAGTCGCTACATCGCCTGAGCGTATTAAACGAACGCGGCAGAATTTATCGATTCCACCATCCCTTACTGTCGTGATGGGGGGCTCGCTTCAGGCGCCAGGATCTAACAGTGACAGATTGCGCCCTGAAGACTAGGTAGCAGAAGCGAGGTCGCAATGGCTCCACAAAGCCAAGAGAAGTAGATCAGCCAACAGAAAAAGCAGTACGGATCAGACTTAGTCAGCATTTGTATGTGCTGGCGTTGGCCGGCCTTCGACCTATATTGAGTCGACTGCTGCCGCTAGCGAGGAGCAGAGATCTACTAATTTCTGCCAGTGCGGACTGGCCGCTTTGGGTCTCGGAGGCGGTCTATCAAAGGCACCGTCTTATGCAGCGGTTGTTGCATAAGACGGGCCTAGCCAGTGCGGCTCTTAGCTGGTCTGCTGGCGACGTTGCACCCAGCACTCCGAGCCTCAACTCTTACCCCTAGTAAAGTGCTTCAGGCTGCAGCGCATTACCTGGCAGCACCTGATTATTCAGTTGCGCGGCTCGAAAATTCGCGTCGAGTGCATACCGAATGGCGCTGGCAAGAGTGATCGTATTATCCGGGTTGTAGAGTGGACCATTTAGTACCGAGGGGGCGCCCCAGGGATTCGGCAGCGAGTTGCGACATCCCGGCGACGCCCAGTACTCCTGCGCGTAGCGCAATAGTCCGTCCTCGTTGAGATCAAGCTCAGTAGCCAGAACAGCCCATTTATGCTGACGAAGCAGTGCCGCGTAACGCTCCGCAGTGGCCATCACTGTTGATGGCTGAACTTGAAAACTAAAGCAGACGCGAACGAACGTCTCAAATTGCAGTGGGCTTTTACCTGCCTCTACCTTCGTCCATGCGCTCGGGGTTTTCCCTATCCAGTCCGCAACCTGCGCTTGATGTACGCCACGCTCCATACGCAATTCGCGTAAGAGGATCATACAAATACTGGTGTATGTAGTTACGTTCTGCATTTCGGTCATGATGGATTTACCTCGATAGGCTTGCCGACGACCAAAATAGTATCATCATGAGATCCTTGTGGGAACTACTGTGTTCCCCGTGGGAACATTGGTGTTCCCGTCGGTGGCCTGAGGGCTTGTCGAACGTGCTACGGCTTTGGCGCGCATTCCTTCAGCCACTGCTAACTGTTAGACCATCGTATTCCTTCCGCCGCCCCTACTTGGAGCTGCCTCCCTCAATGGGTCAAGGATAATATCTCACGGAACCGGCCCCGTTTCCTTTACGTCACGACTGCCTGCAATGGGTCGAATACAGCCTGTCGTCACTACGGCATATGCTACTCAGGCGGCATACGAGGTGGTCGATACGGACGCAAATACTTGGTCACCATAGCCCTAAGCGTTGGGATCATGAAGGTGTATTGGCCGGATGCTTACGTACCAATTTTCCTGACCCTCGGGGCGTCGCGTGGCTAAGCTTTAATCCCTCGGAGCATCGCAGAAGCTTTCTGATTTCCCGGGAGATGTTGATTCTCGCATGGTGGCGTATTGATAGTTTCTCTATAGTCCGGCTCTGTCTTCGCGTATGTTGATACAACTTGATGCGTGGTCTGGAGTGAAAATGTCCCCCTTTGTCATTGGTCAAGAGTATGAAAGATCCCGTCTCCTTGAATTCATAGGTAGCAGACAAGCACAGTCAGGTGTTCTCTGGGGGAGGGAGGAGACAGGATGTCTTATTTGTACATCAGGAGGCCGAGGCGGTAAGAAAGCTGGTTACTCGGATGAGCGACTATCTGACGGTACTTGGTGGTATTTTGGCCAAGGCCGCATGGGTGATCAATCTCTGAGTAATGCCGCGAACTCTAAGCTCTCTTCTGGAGACTTTTCAGTTCTGCTCTTTACTACAAGAGAACCTACTGCAAGAGAGGTGGCCGCTCGAGGTACCTATGGGAAATTATTTTCCTATTGTGGGCAGTTTAATGTCTCAGGTTTTGACCAGTTCGTGCCGAGTAATGGTAGTCGTCAGGGTGATAAACTATGGCGTTTTCACCTGCTGCCTATCAGTGACGTGAGGTACTATTCTTATAATGAGCAAAGTGACCTTGATCTAGAATTCTCTGGTGACTTGCGGGAAATGCAGTATCGACTAACGTCTTTAGTCTCCAATAAATTCGAGCCTCGGATAAGCTTGGTGGAGTATAGGTCTAGGAGTGCTGCAGTTCACCTCTACGCATCGCTTAGATCAAATGGGCAATGCGAAGCGTGCGGGTCCTTCGCACCATTCACTCGTCCTGATGGGCGGGGGTTTCTTGAAGTACACCATCTCACTCGGCTTGCCGATGAAGGGCCAGATTTACCTTCAAATGTCGCTGCACTTTGTCCTAATTGTCATCGTCGTGCCCACTATTCCGTTGATCGGAAGGAGTTTGGTATAAAGCTTCAAGATGCAATTTCATTCAAAGAAAGTATTATTGCCGGGTAGAAGGAATTACTTAATAAGTGGCTTTATAAATTTTCGCAAAAAAATGAAACTGTCAGGGGTATTTTATCGAAGGGCTAACGGTGTTCCATTTAATTTAGATAAATATTCTCCTATTCCCTTCGTATTAAATCCGCAAGCCGCTTTCCAGTGGTGTTTGCTTTTTTGGTAGAGCTCACCTCACATTCCCAAACGATAAATACTTTCCATCCTGATGCCTTTAGGGACGATGTCACCTGGTTATCCCGGGCGACATTCCTCTCGAATTTTTCCACCCAAAATGCTGTGTTGCTTTTCGGTGTCGTGGCAATACTGCAGTCGAAATGCCTGTGCCAGAAGCATCCATGGACGAAAACCACAACCTTGTAACGGGGAAACACCAGATCAGGCCTGCCGGGCAAGCCAGCCCCATTCAGACGGTAGCGCAGGCCGAGACCATGCAACACTTTGCGCAGTGCTATTTCTGGGCGAGTGTTACTCCCCTTAATTCGGGCCATCCTCTCTGACCGCTCTTTAGGAGAGAGGAAGTCGGTCATATCCGACCTCCAGATCGAGAGCTCCTAGGCCGGGCTTTCATCTCCCTCCTTAACCAGTTCGTAGAAAGGTAGGCCACGAATTACCTCTCCCGAAACATCGAAAGACTTATAGAGACAGTGATGGTTAGGTAGGGTCTTCACACGCTCTGATAGTTCAGCAAGATCCGATGTAAAGCCGAGGACTCCCAGTTCGGCGGGCGTGATGTTTGGTACCTTGTGGATGAACCAGGACAGTAATGGTTCCCTGTAGTCGGTAGCGCCGACCTTGAAGTGCCTAAGGAATTGCGAGGCTAGTATCACGCCAGTGCCGAACTCCCGCCCCTGTAGCAACAGCTTGCGTAGAACGTCGAACTCGTAGCGCATGATATTGTCGGCTTCGTCCACCAATAGGTAGGAGTCGATCGCTCTGAGCTGCGGGTCGGTGCCTGTAAACGCTCGCTTGGGCACCTTGAGCATGTTCTCGTAAAACATGTTTAGTAAGATGGCGACGAGCATGTTTTTGCTTCGGTCATCTTGTCCCATTGAGCTCAGGGATATCACCACGACGCCATCGAAGAATTCGTCGAAAGGTTTTGTCTCACCTTTGGTCTTTGCAAACACCTCCATGTCCACCAGATCGTCAATAATTGCCATTGGAGCGTCCGACTTCCCGCCAAGTATTTCTCTGTACTCCGCATGGATATCGTAGATCGTAGGCTGGCGGTCTTGAGTATTAGCTGATTCGTAAGCGTTACGGACAGCTGCTTTAAGTTTGTCCCGCTGCACTGGACCTATGCCTGAGTACACCTTGTCGAGGACATCTGCGAAAAACCGGAACCGATCCAACCATGGTGCTGAGGATTCGCCCATTCCGGTGGTATCAAATAGGTTCAGAGGTAGGTGGTAGGGCTTCACCACCTTTGCCCCAGTAGCCTCTACGAAATCCGGGCTACTAAAGTCGCTCTTATAATCGAAGATCAAGAAGCGTGGCTTGATCCCACGGTTTGCATCGCTGGCTCTGGATATCTGCAGGATAAGCGATTTGAGGAATTGGGTCTTGCCTGTGCCGAGGTCACCTGCCACACCGATGTTCAACTGATTGAGTCGAGTATCGGATATGTTCAAACTTAGCTGTCTTGGCTCGAAACCATCAACTGTTTTACCTACGGAAAGGATTACTCCGCTGCCTAACTCGTCAGGAGGCAAGGAAGATGCGATCTCTCCATTTGAATTGCTGGAGGATGTTTCTTCATTGATTAACTGCACAACGGGTACGTTGTTTGAATTTATCGAAGAGTCTACCGACTGCTCGCTTTCCGCTGCAGAACTGTCGAAAGGAGGCAGGCTGGTAGTGTGGACTAGCAGGGGAGGCAATAATCCCCAATCGCCCACCTTGGCCCGCACGGCGTCGTAGAACGACTGTGGATCACTGTCGAGTACGATACGACCTGCATCCTTGCTTGAAATGACAATCGTCTCGTCGAAATTGTCGCCATCACGATTATGTGGGCCGCTGAGGCTTGATTCGTCGACGACGATAAGTCGTCCCCGTAAGTCTAGAGTAGGTCTCGAGTCAGGATCGAGGATCGCTGCGGCGATTAGCTCGTGGTACCCGGCCCAGCGGGTAGCTTGTCCTTCTACTGCCTGATGCTGACTGTAGACTCGTAAGCCAAAGCCAATCATCGAGAGTAGTAGATGTTGGTAGGCCAGGCTCCATGCCAAAGATTTATTGGCGCGTTCCTCGATGGCTTGCAAGAGTTTTGAGAGTGCTCTGGCTTGAGAAAGGGCTTCGACGGAGTCGGTGGCTCCGAACACGCTTCCTTGGCGGCACTTGACCTCTATCGGCGTCAGATGCAGATGAACTTTGTCGCTGCTGATTCGCACGCCGACGACAAGCAAGTCGGGGCGTGAAAGGGAGGTTTCTTTGCGCTCCTTGCCGAGGGAGCGTGCAAGGTCGGCAAGATAACCTCTGAACGGGTCGACGGGAACGATTATCGCGATTGTGATTTCCTCTGGCGAACCCGCGAGCACTGGTAACAAGCTGTTCAGGTTTCCTTCGGTCCGGAACTGGTCTTGAAGGAGTCGGACCGCTAGGAATAGACCCAGGTCGCCTGTAGCGCCTGTATCGTCACCGGAGAGACCGCGAACGGTGGGAATTCCTCTCCTAGCGACCTCTAGAAGAATCTGCTCGATCTTTGAGTCGTCTAAGTTGTCGCATCCTGGAAGGGGCTTCAGAACACGGCGTAAGGCATCACGATCGGCTTGCTTGACCTGCGACAAGAGGTAGTAGCCGCTGGTATCGCCTGCGCGATGGGAATACGAAGGGAGGTCGTAGTCCCACAGGTAAGTACCTTCGATCCAGCCACCCAAAAAACAAGCTGGGTCAATTGCAGAAGACGAGACTGCAACATAGCCGGCGCTATTTTCCTTAAGCATGTCGGACACTGCGTGGACGCTAGGCGAGAACTGCAGTCCAACCTTACTGTCCCTCATCCTTTCAACCATAAGCATGCATGCTGAAACCTTGTCGGCGAATTGTTCGCCAGAGGGAGGCATCTGCCGGCCTTGACGGGATTCACTTAGGAATGAGCCTTGAAGCTGACGCCTGACTCTGTGTCTGATTAGGCCACCAACACCCATCGGTGAGAGCATGCCTACATCCTTGGAGCCAGGTTCTGCCGAATCCAGTTGTGCAATGATGCCTAGATCCGGCGTGGCGCCTAACGGTTGCTTGTCATACCAGCGAACGTGGTTATCGGTGTCCTCGGAGAGGTTGGCGATCGTAGCCTGGTCAGGCCTTCCTGAAAGCCTAGTATCGAAAACTTCCAAAATCTTCGCACCGACGCTTTGCATAGGTGTGTTCGCGCCTCCGTTACCGAACCGCTTTGTACACCAGTTAGTCAAACCTTCGTTGCAGGCATCAGTAGTACCACCTGCGCTAGACACTACTAGACTGATAATGGGCTTTGCTGCAAGAAGGTTGGTTACATCGTCGAGTGCGCGCGAAACCTGAGCGGGGCTGAATCCACTTGAGATACCGCCGACAGTTAGGCCGAAGGTGTTGTCGAATGGGGGGCGTCGGGTACGGGCTGGTAGCTGGCCCAGGCGAGAGCCATTCCAAAGGACAGACCAGTAGTCGGAACTGCATTCGACGGACAGGAAGTCTATCCGCTCAACGCCACTCGGAGACTGAAGCGAGATGGTCAGCAGGTCGGGAACACAATCTGGGTCAAGAATACTTGCCGCCGGACAAGGCAAGGGTGAGTCGCCTTCCACCTCGTCCCGTAGGACTTTCTGGGCAAGACAATGCCATGCAAGTCGCAATGGATGAAGGGGGGAAAGGATGATGGCTTCTGGAATTCTACTCAGGGTTCGTCCGTCTAGTTCTAGCGAGCAGACCGCAACGGTATCTATCCAACAAGCAATGTCCGGGTCGGTGTCGAGCCAAGACATGTAAGCATCGAGATAGGTTTCGGCGAGTACGCGAAACTCAGTATCCTCCGAGAGCCAGGCTCCTAGCGTCGCAGACTCGATGAGCCCCGACTGGTCATCGCCTCGTATGTATTTTGCAATCTCTTGTCGAGTTTCCACGAATCCCTTTGGTGGCTGGAAACTCAGGGTGTTGGGGCGCGGGTCATGCAGGAAGCGGCCTTGCGAGAGAATGGGGCCATTAGCGGCATTCCAGTTGGGTGGAACCCAACTAGATACGTAGTCATCTGCTATCACTAGGGGGCTGAACGATTTGGCTACGTTCTGCTCCTCAAGTATCCAAGACTGCAAGCTTGAGGCGCGCGCATTCCGGTCCAGATGGACAACGGCCTTTGTATCAAATTTTTCAAGATGTCGGCGGTTCAGCTTTATTAGGCGCTCGAACTCGCTCCGGCAGCCTTCCTCCTTTGCCTCATCGCAAGCAAGGTAAACTCTGCAGGTTTGAGGGGAGGTCTCACCCAAGAGGTTGAAGGCTATATCTAGTTGATACTTACCGTCGGCCTCCACTTCTACTAGATATTCATCCTCTCCTACGAGGCGCGCGTCGAGGGATTGTTGCTGTCCTTCTAGTTCAGTAGCATCGTCCGGCATGCCCTCCACGTTGCCAATGGTTGCTCCTGGTGACAGGTGGAGACGCAGTTCATATCGACCCGAACCAGGCAGCGAAAGGGATGTCTCCCAGTCCATCGCTGCAGTCTTTTTACTAGGTTTCTTAGGCGGCGACAGTTTTGTCGCTAGCCTGCAGGTTACCAGTATCCCTGGCTTCCAATTCATTAAGGAAATGACCCGGATACTTGCAGGCTTGCACCCCGTAGAGGTGACCTTATAGGTTATGGGTGTCTTGTGTGCGGGAGGGAGAAGGTCTGTGTATTCATTAATTCCGCTAGAGGATGCTAGTAACGGAGTTGGCGCCTTACCATAGGAACCCCCTGTCAGTAGAAACTCTTCTGGTTGACCGCTTTCGCTCGTAGAGATGGCTAGCCCCACCTTGTCACGCACGATCGCTGGTAAGCCCTTGGTTGCGGGAATAATACTATTCGTGCATCGAATGCTGATCTCTCCGATGACTTCATCGGGCTCTTCGGCAAGCAGATCAGTCCATTGCTCTATAGTTAGCAGCGTCCACCAAAGGGGTGGAGAAACTAGCGCTAGGGTTTTCCCTGGCAAATAAAACGCCTGGGTTGCACGTTCAAAGGCAGTAGGGACGTCGCAGCCTATTTGAAGGTGGTGGAGCAACTCTCGAAGAGCTTGAGCGATGTCGTCAGGGGCGCCTTGTGCTAGGCGTTCAATACCAGTCTTGAACCCATCAGCCAGCTCATCTGCAATTTTAGCTATGACGGAGAGCTGTGCCTTCGACGAGATCCCATTGTCTGCCATTGGGGGGAGACCGCATGCCAGAGCAAGCGCATTTCCAGGTGAGAGATGTAGTTGGGCGGTCTCTATCGAAAATATGCGAGATAGCATGCGCCATGAAGCTGCGTGGTTAGCGTGTTCTGGATCCACTTCGTCGATGGAGCTTGCAGCTGCACGGATTAATTGCTTCGCATCGTCTCTCTGCGAATCTACGATACCTGCGACGAGCAATGCCTCATTTACCGATTGCTGCACAAAACCATCGTCCCACCATTTTTCGAGATCGGCACTCATGCCGAAGACATCACTTGAAGACTCGATCGAAAGGTTGTTGTGCTGGCCCGCAGGAACTAGGGCTACGAAGCTGGAATTATTTGGATCATTTCGTACATCCAGCAAGTGGTCGTTATCGCATTTGCCAGACTCCCCGATACGAAGCTTATGGCTACTCATCTGGTCAGTTGGATACTGGAGCAGTACTGGTAGAGTCACCATACTGCCGTCTATTCCAGACATAACTTGAATCCCCCCATCACGAGCGAGCTCCTCGTAGACTTGCTCGAGAATCTCAAGGGGGGGGCCGCGGAAAATCAGCCGGTACTCAAATTTCTTGCCGCTAAGCCCCTGTGTTGCACCCAAAGCTTTTTCACGGACAATTGATGCGAGCCAGTTTGCGAGTTTATTCATGTTCGTATTCCTGAAGGACTTGGCTCGTGTGGAACGGTGGCAATAGCAGCATGCCGCTCTCGGCATCTGGGCTATCGAGCACAAGACCGAGCATCCTTAGCTGGTGCCCCAAGTCATTCCTGGCTATTTCGTGTTTATCTACGGTAACGCCGTAGGCTTCGAGGTGTAGCCCTAGTCTATGGATTGAGCGAGGGCCACCCATCCCGGCGAGGGCGCAGTGGACTAAAGCCAACACAGCTACAGGTCCAAGGGATACGATCCATGGACTGGATGGACTGCTTCCTTTCTTCTTGAGGATATATCCTTGGTCATACCCCCTAAGCAACGGGACTGCAGTCTGGCGTTGCCCTAGCGCGTGCCTCGCGAACTCCAGCAGATTCGAGCCGATGCCTTTCCTGCATAGCAACGCGCGAGCTTCTTGCTCGCGTATATCGATAATGGTTTCGAGAGTCCCTGCGCGAAGGAGGGCATTTCTATGGTTTTGGATATGCTGACAAAGTGCGGCAATTCCTTTACTTGAGGAGAAATCGCCCTCGTAGGGGGTTCCTATTTGCTTGAGTGACCAAAGGAGCGTATTGATCCCCAGCCTGGCGTTTAGGTAGCTGGAAACCTTGTCTTTGATACCTTGAAGAGCCTTTCCTCCGTAAGCCATGTATTGCGGGGCTTCAGGGAAAATTGCGATCCTTACCTCTTTCTCGTTAGGCGCCGCGCCTTCGGTAAGTGCTGCGGAGAGACAGCTCCAAATCCTCGCGTGGACGTCACATAACCATGTCACATGGGAGACTGCTCCTAGGCGCAACACAGCCTCTAATAAACTAGTCCATTGCCGGCGAGTCATGGAGTCTTTCGCCTGCATGATGGCTTGCAGGTCCTTGGCAAATCGTCTGGCTGGCAGGAAGTGAATTTCCTGAAAGTCGGACGCCGTAAGTGTTGTCGCTTCCTCTTCCGGGATCCGCGCTAGTGACCATGTACCTGCGCCTTGATTCCACGACGATGTCTCCTGCTCAAGCCAGCGGGCGAAGAAGTCGTCTTTATCATTGACACTTAAAGAGTCAAAGAGATGTTTCCAAAGGCGCTGCGCTGATTCCTGATCCTTTGAGCCCAGGCAGACCATGCGGCGTATCAAGCTGCCGGCAGGCCAGGAGTTGCTACTTAGCCGAGCGGAGCCGGAGAAGATCGCCGCTCCTGGTACGAGAGGAGTAACCTGCACAAAGCGTTTGGAAGACTGGTTAGGAAGTTTCGGGCTCTCCAATATCCCATGAAGCACGGTATGCCAAGCATCCACGCCTATCACCGCTCCACTTGGCGGCAGTTGGCTCTTTTCTCGAAGCTTCTGTATGCGCCTATCTAGATCACGTCCCGCCTGTGGCACGCTGCCTTCGCTTGCTGATTCAAAGCCTATCGTCCGGTAGAGCGAGGCCAGCAGGACCTCTGAGCTTGCGTATTCCGGCGCAGGGCTCATAGCTAGAGCCGACTTCTGATAAATGCTATTGGAGAAGCGCCAAGGTGCTTGCTTGAATTCCATAAGGCTCATACGACATCCTCCTTGCTCGCGACTAAGCCATCCCATGAGCGAGCCACTACAGTGCCATCTGACCCGATACGAATTTTGGCATGCTCGAGAAGTTCCTCATCCCGGACAATGGAACCAGATAGACGAGCTTTTGTTGTATCCAATAGGGCCAAGACCGTACGAGGGAGAGAGGCAGGGGATAGCCCCCTCTCTAGCTCCTTCACTGCCTTGAACAAGTCATAGGTAAGAGGGATTGGTTGCGCCGATTGCACATGGCCGACCCCGAGGTAACAGATTGGGGGGCGAGGTCGTCCTGGAGTGTTCTGGGGCAGCATCCTGACCTGACGTAGAGGCACAACCAATGTCGCCTGACGTTGCTTGGGTGGAAGTGGTTGTCCGAATGTGGTGGTTAGCGAGACCTCGAATTCCTGACCGGTATTCAGCAGGCCCTTCACTTGCTGTACTACCTCGTAAAGCTGGTGCTTGTCATTCTCTTCGACGACCAGCTGGAAAGCCTGCAGGATCTTGAAATCTGCAACTACTGCCGTTCGGGTACAAATGCTTCTGCGGACTAGGCGGCAAGCAAAGTCGCGAAGTAAATGTTGAACACGACTGGCTGCGACGGGTCTCCTTCGTCGGACAATTGGCATAGAAAGCATTTCGTCTGCATTGGAAAGTCGCTTGAGTAGCTCAATCTCGTTTCGCGATAACACTTTATATTTGCGGATGAACTCTATTCCGCCGGCGAGAGAGCGACTAAAGCGAATGTCGAGGTCGCCGAGGCTAATCATGCTTTGGCTACTTACGGCGACCTGACTGTCGGGACTTGCGAATGCTGGGTCTAAGGTCTCGACGAGGCCTTCCAGCAATGGCGCAATTGTAGCTGGTAGGTAATGTGTCTTTCTCTCTGCGAGAAAATACACAAGCCCCATCAGGGTTCGCCCTGCTTCGGCATCTAGCTCCTTCTCGAGCCCTAGGTCCTTGAGATCACGGCGGAGCGAGGTCGCTGCATCCTTGTCCCAACGATGGAACAATGCATGTTGGTAGCTTGACGTTGCTAGGTGGAAAACCGCAGTGAGTGTTTGCCGGTTGTGCTTTTTTGTGCCTGCTGCTTTGTGGTCAAGTTCGACGAGGTTCTCGGCCCATTGGCAAGGTGTTGATTGGTGCGTGTGCCTTGCTGAGTCATGGACTACAGGGTGGTGACCAGCCAACAAGTACGAGGTAAGGGAGAAAAGGTCACGGAAGCTCCAGCGCTTGCCGCTGGCTAGCTCATACCAGCGTAGAATCTTTAGTAGTGCAGTTCGGTGCTCGTCTCTGGCTAAGATGACCTGGCTGGTACAGAAGGGGCATTTTTCGCCCGCTGGACATGCTCCCTTTGCGGGCCACATTTCGGATGCAGTGGCCTGGCCGATGAGGATTTCCGCTGGCGCCGAAGTCTCGTCGTCAGGCTTGACTAGAAGGGACTCTGCATCCATTGGCCAGACTGCAATCGATGGGAAGCCTTCGAGTGGCCAGCATGAAGGGGCATCGTACGCTAGGCTCACAGCCCTCGTAACAGCCTCGAGGATGGCGCGCGGTTTTTCCAGATTATTGTCGATAGCATGGATCAACGCATCATCGAGGACGCCACGGTTAACGCAGCATAGATAAGCTTGGGATGGTGGACCATCCAGAAGCCTGCCGAGCTCCTCGATAAGGAGTGCTGGTGCAGTGCTTCCCTCGTGACCAGCTGTAGAAGTGGCGTCCTGAACTATATCCAAGCTCAGGCTACTATCGAATCTTGAAAGGCTTCCAGCATCGACGCTTACTATTCGTGGGACTTTGAAGCCGGCGGATGGATGGAACGCCTTTGACAGCTCTTCGATGAGCCGTCCCCCACAGCCTAGGCTCGCGTCTAGCCAGTGGATAGTGGATTCGATCGCTTCAGTTTTTCCATTACCTGGTCCGCCAACCAGAAGGATAATCCTCGGGATGCTCGTGCTGTCGGCCGGAAGCTTTTCGGCCCAGGCTTGGAGTCGAGCGAGAAGGCTTGTCCTTAATAATAGTTTGTTAGGCTGGCCGCTTTCGTTGTCTAAAAGCCGCTTCACTCCCCCCGAGTGATGGCCGGCCCAGTCGACAAGGGCAGCGGGGTAGCGCGCCCCTTCCATTTGGGTGCTATCCATTCCCCTCGACTCCTATGTTTTTAAGCTATGGCTAAGATTTCTTGTTCTACTTCATTGACTGTTTGTTGGCTAGCGCCCGCCATGGCCTCTTCTAGTATCGACTTGATGGCCAGCCCAATCGCTCTAGCAAGGTAAGGAGGGACAGCGTTGCCCACCTGCGTATAGCGCGGGCATTCTTTAGTCCGCTGGCTACCACCCGTGGTGAATTTGCCGCGGAACTGGAACCAGTCGGGAAACGACTGAAGGCGCGCAGACTCTCGTACGGTCAATATTCTGGGCTCGCTGTAATGGAGCACGTCGTCGGGCAGTGTTGTTATTGTCGGTGCTGGGATGCCCGCTCGCATCAGGCAGATACGGTGCTTCTTGAGACCATACTTTTCCCTTTGGGCCAAGTTCATTACAACACCCTTAGCGCACTCGGGGTCCTGAATGATCTTCATGAACCGTTCCCTGATCTCGGGCTTGTGTTTTGCTAGGCGTACGCTGTCCATGGAGCCGTCGCCCCCCTGATGCATAAGGGTTTGGTAATGTGTCCGAGGACCTGCATAGGCGAGCTCTAGGAAGCCGGTGCGAGAAGAGGGGTCAGTGCATGGCCTGGTCCCTGTGTGCTCTGCTTCCAGATCAGAAATGGCGTCCCAAGCGCTGACCATTTCTGGAAGGCCGAGCTCCTCCAGTTGCTTGATCCTGGCGTCCTCTAGTAGCTCAAATGCCCGGGAGGCGCCGCCATGAAGATGACGAGCAAGATCCTTGCGGACCCCTATTACAATTAGGCGTGGGCGCTTCTGCGGTACTCCAAAGAGTGACGAGTCCAATATTCGACCAAGGACCTGGTAGCCAACGCTGTCCAAGCTTTCGACAAGCTTGTCGTAATAGGACTGGGGCTTCGATGGGAAGCCATAGTCTTTCCAGGTTTTGGCTTGATGCGCGACCTTCATGCCCGGTACGTTTTCCAGAACAAGGGCCGCGGGTTGAATGGCCTTGACCATTTCCACGTACTTCTCGAACAGTTTGTTTCGTGGGTCGGATTCCAGTCGCTTTCCAGCGAAACTGAAACCTTGGCAGGGTGGACCTCCTGCAAGAACATGCACTTTGCCCCTGAGCTTGGAAAGCTCAAGTGGATGCCGCTCGAGAATTTCGTCGATACCCCAGGCCTTTTCCTCCAGCCAATCAGGCCAGGCGAACTGGGGCACAGGTACATTACGCCCTTCTATCAGGTTCGCAGACAGTGTGGAGAAGGCCATTTTGTCGCGTTCGACGGCAAATACTCCATTAATCCCTGCGAGCGAAAGACCAAGCGAAAGGCCTCCGCAGCCCGCAAAAAGATCTGCAAACATTAGCGGTTGCCCGGGGGCGGGTAGCGGGGGGAAGGTCTCGATTTTTTTCATGGGCTCCTGCCCGGATATGGCTGTGTTCAGGGGAGGGAGCGTCTCGCGAAGCCCTTGGCTATCACCAATGTGGGCGGCCCGATGATGGTATTTTTTTGCCATCGATGCTAGAGGCTTACTCGGCAAGCTTTCCAGAGGTGGGTCGATAGGCGTCGAACCGGCAATAGTGATGGATAATGGATTGCCCCGCAAGCAAACGCAATGGCTCGCGTCGACTATGCATCGGCAGCGTTTCAAATTTCCGGTTCCACTTATGTGGTTGAATTCGTCGAGAAAATTTGCCTTGGATAAATTCTGGATATCGTCTGGAACACACATGATTGAGCTCCATGAGCCCGTATTAACCGGGCTATCTACAATGAGTTAGCACAAGCCAATGATCTCGTCCGGCGAAAGCAGCTACCACGACATCGCCTATTCGAGACTTGATGTGGTTGCAGCTGTGTCTATACGAGCCAAGGCAGGGGTAAAATCGTTAACTGTGTTTATGTACAGTATCTGTGCTAGGTGGATTTGTGCAAGCCATGTTCGTCGAAGGGGTGGCGCGCGGCGCATCCATCTGGGCATACCGTCTTGCCCCGGGCTGGGCGCATTCTTGAATGACCTGGGTCTTGAAGGATTTGGAGTAGGAATGGCGCTGTAGCGGCATGAAAGACCAGCTTAAAAGGTTAGAAATGGTATCCGCCTCTATTAGGGGCACCATCGCCTTTGGCGTTGGGGTCAGGAAGATTTGTTGGACGGACGCATACGAAACCAGTCATAGAGGTGTGGTTGGGCATCCTCTGGCTATGGTGTTATTTCTCCAGAGTTGAATTGGATTGTAATCTATAGCACTACTGGGTGGTTTTGGTTCTAGAACGGCTGTAGTGCAGTAGGGTAGATTCTCGGTATTGGTAATATGCTTATATACATCGCTATATTTATGCATAAGCTAACTCTGTAATTTACGTCGTGCGTAGATCCGCTGCGCGGGTTGGTAGGTAAATGGTTGTCTGTTATGTTGCGTCGCTTATTGTGGCTAGTTCCATTCAATGGTCAGTTTAGGGTGTGTCGATTTATCTAATGAAGAAGTCTGGCTGCTTGGTTCTCACCAAGCAGCTATGTATGTTCTATCTGTCTCGGCAGGATAGATAAATTTAGTGTTGTAAAAAATTACTTAAGCTCACTCCGATATGTATTTAACTTGTCGGAGTGTCAGTCATGAAGCGTCATCCAGGGAATTCTAATCTAACGCTCTGTCGTGAGGATCATTACCGGGGACAACCTATACAGGTGAGTAAGGGGCCTTTCGTGCGAAGCTACCTAAGGTGTCTTGATTCGGTGGTTTGTCGAGCACTCGATGAATACTCGCGTGTTTTCGCCTTCAGGTGTGATCTGCGCTTTCCCGCTGCTATAGAGCTGCCCGACTACCTGTACACGAACGAGGTGATAGGCCGCTTCTTGGAGTCATTTAAAGCGAAAATCAAGCACAATCGATTAAAGGCTGGTATTTCGAGAAGGTATATCCATAACACTAAGGTTCGGTATGTTTGGGCGAGAGAGTTAGGATGCTTGGGTAAGCCTCATTACCATGTCCTAATTCTGCTCAACCGAGATGCGTTCACTGCATTTGGCAAGTTTGAGCTAGGCAGGGAGAATATCTTCAATCGCCTTGTGGAAGCCTGGGGCAGTGCTCTGAGGTTGTCACCCGATGAGTGTAATGGATTGGTACATATACCGGCTAACCCTACCTACCACCTAGACAGAGATGACGAGCGGGAGCAGCGTGAGCTTTTCTTCAGGGCGAGCTACCTCTGCAAGGCCGCTACTAAGGCCTATGGGGATGGTCAGCATGGGTTTGGATACAGTCGAAGCTGAGTAGCGGGTTGCTATTGATCTGTCGATGGGTAGGGATGCATGACAAAAAACAAGCTGAACTTCATTGAAGCTTACCGTGCCAATGACTGCTTCGGCATCGACCAGAGTAAGTCTGTCGGACGGAGTAACTAGGCCAACCTTTATGGGTTACAGGTAACCTCGTTCGGCAAACGACACGCATCCTTCAACGCCCACGACTACATGATCCAATATCCGGGTACCAACCATGTTAAGGGCGTTCTTCAGGGTGGTGGTCAGCGTACGATCGGCTTGACTTGGTTCGGGGTCACCGGAGGGATGGTTGTGTACCAGGATCACGGCTGCAGCATTGTGCTCTAGGGCGATTTTCACCACTTCTCTTGGATATACGCTGGCGCCGTCTAGGGTGCCTCTAAACAGCTCGCGGAAACCGATAACCCGGTGCTTAGTATCGAGCAACAGCAGCGCAAAGACTTCATGCTCATGGTATTGCAGCAGTGTTTGAAGATGGCTGAATACGTGCCGAGGCTCGGTCAGTGTCTGGCCTTTAGACAGACGACTCATCGCAAGTTGTTGCGCCATCTGCAGGATGTCGGCCTCAGTGACTGGTGATTCCATGACATAGGTGCCGGTTGTTTCACCGGCTATGAGCTTGTGATATTTCATGAGCTATTCCTGTGCAGCATAAAAAATGCCCGGCCAGCAGCAGCTGACCAGGCGCTTTCATAGTTGAGTAGGTGAGTGGGCTAGGCGGCGAGTTGCAGTGCTGCGTTCAGTGCGCGCTCTTTGAGGGCTGCGCCGTTACCGAACCACGCAGAATCCATCCGGTATTCATTACTGCGTGCACGGCGCTCGTGATCGACATACTCCGTCACGGCGTTGAGCAAGCCCCACGCAGTTCCTTGGGCTGACTCCAGCGTGGCGCCGCGACCTTGGCCTTCGTACAGGCTTTGCACCTTACGCAGTGCTCGCTCATTCGGCAGGGCTTCCGGCAACGGGCTGTGCGGGTTGACATCGCAAAGCACATTCATGAAGAAGCCTATGGCTTCATGCCATTGCACTTTGCGTTCAGCCAGTGCACGCATACGGTAGATAAACTCATCCCACTGGGAGACGGCGATGCCGAGTTGCTTTTTCACCGCCAGTGGATCAAAGCGAGTGTTGTGCGGCACCTTGATCGCGCGGGTAGCGTCGTTCAGGGAGATGGTCAGGGTGTTGTTACAAACTACACGCACGGTGGTCGGGGTCGCGGTGGTGGCCAGCGTACCGTCACAGGAGGTGGCTAGCAGCAGATAGCCATTCACCTGATCATTACCCTTCAGCACGGTTGTCTGCCCCGTCCTCGCCAGAGCCCAGAACTTGCGGCCACCTTTGAGTATCCCAGCTGTTTCCAGCTCGTAGCCGGAGACCTCAGTCAGATCCCGGTAGAACTCCAGCACCTCACGGGGTTGCACAACTTGGTAACGGTTGGAAACCACCGACAAGGGGGCTTTGGTGTCGGAACGAAACAGCACCTTCTGTTCCGGAAAGGAGTGAATCGTGCCCAGGTTGCCGACGGTGTCGGCCTTGAAGTGCACAGGACTTTCCTGAATCTGCCAGTTCATGCCAGCTTCGCGCTGCCAAACTTCCAGCGGTTGTTTTTGCGTCAGGCGGTTACCCACGCCATGCCAAGGAATAGCGCCGACGTATGCCATTTGTTCGACGAGATGAGTCATGGGAGTGATTCCTTTGGGTGCGTGCCGGCATAAATGCTGCGCATCGCGCAGCACTGGCCGAAGGATGTTGTAAGAGGATTAGGTCGGCAGATTGAAACGGTGACCGCAGATCAAGCAGAGGTTGTTGAAGAGCACATGGCGATCGAGCTTTTCTCCGAGCTGGGCGCCGAGGGCGCAGCCTCCGATGCCTCCAGCAAGTCCGCCGAGAATGGCCCCTGAGACAGTGCCTAGGGTGATACCAATTGGACCGGCAAGAGCGCCGACAGAGGCGCCGACCTGGCCACCAGCAAGCGCGGCGCTTACTCCGCGAGCGGCACCGCCCACCGCGCCTACTGTGGCAGTGATTTTCGTAGCTGTTCTTAACGATACGATTTCGGGGGAATTACAGCAGGGGCACTTCAAAGACATGATTCTGAGCTCCATGGGGCGGATGTCATGGCAGTGATGTGTGACTGAATTTTCTTTGAATGTGATCCTACGGGTACCGACTACCTAGCTACCGCTGCTATTCGTAGCAGTAGTAGCAGCTACAGTTCAGCTTACGAGACTTGTCCTGGAGGCTGGTCATTGTTTCTAGATCGACTTGTGTCGCTCGCGTCAAGAGGTCTACTTGAGTAAAAAATTACATTAAGCAGATGGTCAAATGACCCAAGGGGATAGTTATAGATTCACTCATCGATTAGGAACTTGAGGCAAAAACGATGAGCGTAACGGGCATGACAAGCTGTGTTTCTAGGGTGCTGAGGTTGAAACATGTACAGGAGCGAGTTGGACTGGGTAGGTCCACAATTTACGATCGGATGAATCCGAAGTCGCCAAGGTATGACAGTACTTTTCCCAAGCCGATCAAGCTGGGCATCGCTGCGATAGGTTGGATTGAGGTTGAGATTGATGCCTGGATTAAATCAAGGGTTACTGCTGGATGGAGGAGCGCTTCAGGCCTAGTTGTGCCTGAGATCGGGAAATCTGCGGGATGCGACAGCGACAATCAAGGGACTGAAGAGGAGGTGCAGCAGTGAGTATCCTCCTGAATACCGTGAGGCTTCATGAGAGTCTACCGAGGGTAGGGGCACGCTTTCCGCGCTTTGTTCCTTGCGCCCTACTAGCCGCTGCAGTTAATGAGGCGGAAAAAAATGTCCAAGCCCCGAGGGCGTTAATATTCTCAGGCGCGTTGACGGCTATTTCACTGGCGTGTCAGGGGCTAATAGATGTTTGCAAACCAACTGGTCAGTGTGTCCCGACATCCTTGATGTTGTTGTCAATAGCTGGGTCGGGTGAGCGAAAGTCGACTGCGGAAAATGTTTTTCTAGGTCCAATTCGTGAGTTTCAGTGCTTGGAGTATAAAAAATACCAAGAGGCTATTGTCGAATGGAATGTTCAGCTAGAAGTTTGGAAGGAAAAAAGAAAGATAGTCTTAAAGAAGATAAGCAAGAATACAGATAAAGGCATTAGCTCCAGCGAGGAAGTGTCGCTTTTGAGTGCGCTTGAAAAGTCGAAGCCTGTAAAGCCAAGGCAATACAAGATGGTTTATGATGATGCGACATCAGAGGCTCTGTTCTTTGGTCTGCATAATAATCTTCCATCTGCTGGGTTAATATCGAGCGAAGGTGCCGGAATTCTTAATGGTGGGGCACTGAATGATCTGTCGAAGCAGAACTCATTGTGGAGTGGCGACTCTATAGCAGTTGATCGTGTTTCTGTTGAGAGTTATCAGGTTTCAGATTCTCGCTTAACTGTATCCGTTATGCTGCAAGAGTCAGCATTTAAAGACTATATGGAACGTCGTGGCGAAAAAAGTCGTGGGTCAGGGTTATGGGCTAGGTTTTTAGTTTGTCATCCTGATTCGACGCAAGGTACTAGGACAATAGGTGATGACACATTGTCGTGGGAGAGGTGTAATGATTTTTCTGCGCGTATTGGCGAATTGCTTGTCCTGAATCGGGCATTGTTAGACTCTCCGAAAAAAGAGAGGTTAACTGTGCATTTTTCTCAGGAAGCCAAAGAAAGGTGGCGGGATGTTTTCAATGAAATAGAAACAGGTATTGTTGAAGGTGGCAGATTTGAGGGCGTCTCGGATCATGCTTCAAAACTGGCCGACAATATCGCTAGGGTTGCGGCATTGTTGCACTTTTTTGAAGGCGGACAGGGGGGTGTTTCGTGTGGAACGCTAGACTTTGTTGTTGATTTATGCTGCTGGTACTCAGATCAATTTTTTCAGATATTTGTTCCTCCACCACAAGAAAATATTGATGCGGATGATTTGTTGGAGTGGCTGTGTAGTTATTTTGGTAAGAGATATGGCGAGATCAGGAAGAATAAAATTCTTCAGTATGGGCCTGGCAAGTTAAGAAATAAGCTTCGTCTAGAGCGTGCTTTGGATGTGCTTAAGGAAAGAAGGTTGATTGATATTGTTAGGCATAAAGGAGTTAATTACATTGATTTGATTTGAAGTGTAAAGTAAGGCTCTTTCATTGTGGTTGGCTATGCGCCGTGTTGATTTTTACGGCGCTAGTGGTTGAAGCGTGATTCAGCCTTCTGGTGAATCAAAAGCCTTGGCGACATCTTTGTTTTCGTGAATAAGGGTTGTCAGTTTATGTATCAGGTCTTCCATGTTGCTGGGGGTGGGGATGTTGCTTTCGTTAGCTATTATCGATAACTCACTAGCGATGTTGTGTGCTGCGTCGTAAGCGTTTCGCCAACCTTTTTTGGGTCTTTTTTTCGAAAGTAGTGTTATGACTAATTTTTCAAGCTCTAGTGCGTTTTGTGCTTTTTGACGGCCGCCCTTTTGGGCACGTTCAGTTTTTTTATGGTTTATGGGGTCTGTGAGCCCGGCGTGATAGGCTAAGTAGTGTTTGGCTTCTAGTAAAGCAGCCCAGGCGTTGTTTTGTAGTTCGTGTTTTATTGAGTGTTGAGCTGCGGCTGTATATATACTGTCTCTTATACACATCT
>NZ_JZRI01000080.1:0-102953 GCF_000952175.1 Pseudomonas sp. ES3-33
GCCCCCAAGCAGATCATCTGTGCCGCGATGCGCAAGCTGCTGCATTTCGTTTACGGCGTGCTCAAGTCGGGCCAACCATATGACCCGAAACTTGCGCTTGCTCAGTGAGGTTCAAGACGGTATCTACAGTGGATTGGTGTTCACCCGGTAGGCGCTGCCGCAGGCTGCGATGTTTTGCTGTTCAGCTTTACGCCAGTCTCTGAGCCTTCTCTTCTTCACCCAGACAAGCGGCCGCAGTAAACAAGACATCCGTCGACGAATTCAACGCAGTTTCCGCCGAATCCTGAATCACCCCGATGATAAAACCGACCGCCACCACCTGCATGGCGATCTCGCTCGGGATGCCGAACAGGCTGCAGGCCAGCGGAATCAGCAGCAGCGAACCACCGGCCACACCCGAGGCGCCGCAGGCGCAGATGGCCGCGACCACGCTGAGCAGAATGGCGGTGGGTATGTCCACGGCAATGCCCAGCGTATGCACGGCAGCCAGGCTCAGGACGGTAATGGTGATCGCCGCACCCGCCATATTGATCGTCGCGCCCAGCGGGATCGAGACCGAGTAGGTGTCTTCGTGCAGGCCCAGGCGCTTGCTCAACTCCAGGTTCACCGGAATATTAGCCGCCGAACTGCGGGTGAAGAATGCGGTGATGCCGCTTTCCCGCAGGCACATCAGCACCAGCGGGTAAGGGTTGCGACGCAGTTTCCAGTAGACGATGGCCGGGTTCATCACCAGCGCCACGAACAGCATGCAACCGAGCAGGACCGCCAGCAGGTGCAGGTAGCCGACCAGGGCACCAAAGCCCGAGGTGGCCAGGGTCGAGGCCACCAGGCCGAAAATCCCCAGCGGGGCAAAGCGGATCACCATGCGCACGATCAGGGTCACCCCGTTGGACAGGTCGCCCAGTACCTCGCGTGTGGTGTCGCCCGCATGGCGGATGGCCACGCCCATGCCGATCGCCCAGGCCAGGATGCCGATGAAGTTGGCGTTCATCAGCGCGTTCACCGGGTTGTCCACCACACTCAACAGCAGGCTCTGCAATACCTCACCGATTCCGCCAGGTGCCGTTACGGCCACGTCCTGGGTGGAGAGCACCAGGCTCGACGGGAACATCATGCTGGCAACGACCGCGACCACCGCCGCAGCGAATGTGCCCAGCAGGTACAGGAACAGGATCGGCCGGATGTGAGTCTCCTGGCCGTGCTTGTGATTGGCGATCGACGCCATGACCAGCACGAACACCAGGATCGGCGCGACTGCTTTCAGCGCCGAGACGAAGACCTTGCCGATGAATGCAGTGGACTTCGCCACGTCCGGCGCGAGCAGCGCCAGGGCAATGCCGGCGATCAGGCCGATGATGATTTGGGTAACCAGGCCGGTGCTTTTCAGGCGGTGCAGCAGGGAAGGGGATGAAGGGGTCATAAAGCGGGCATCTCTGATTTTTTTAGGTGCGGGCTAGCCGACGAACAGGGTGTGCATATCGCGGGGCGCGGACTTTATCACAGCGTAGGCTCGATCCTTCAGACCTGTGACGATTGGCCGCCCGGTTGTTCAACCGGTTT
This sequence comes from Pseudomonas sp. ES3-33, assembly GCF_000952175.1. Lineage (NCBI taxonomy): Bacteria > Pseudomonadati > Pseudomonadota > Gammaproteobacteria > Pseudomonadales > Pseudomonadaceae > Pseudomonas > Pseudomonas sp. ES3-33. The sequence goes on from NZ_JZRI01000080.1 coordinate 1,561, forward strand.
TGCAGGTTCGTGCATCCCGGTGCGCAAACACTTCTGGTAGGATGGCCCATCCTCATTTTCAAGTTCTGCCAGTGGGCCTTCGGGCTAGCGCTGGTGTCGTCGTTTTCCTGGAGTTCTGCATGCTGTTGCCCATCCTTCTGTTGTCGGCCGCCGGTTTCACCGTGCTGACCACGGAGTTCATCATCGTCGGCCTGTTGCCGGCAATCGCTCGAGACCTGGCTGTCACCATCCCGCAAGCGGGCCTTCTGGTGACCCTGTTCGCCTTCACGGTCGCTGCATTCGGCCCGTTCCTGACCGCGTACTTCGCCCGGTTCGAACGGCGAAAATTGTTTATTTCGGTATTGATCATGTTTGGCCTGGCCAACACGCTCGCCGCGTTTGCCCCCAACATCTGGGTGATGGCCGCTGCGCGCCTGATTCCGGCGCTGGGGCTGCCGGTGTTTTGGGCACTGGCCAGTGAAACGGCAGTGGACATCGTGGGCCCTGACTTCGCCGGGCGGGCAATCGCCAAGATCGGCTTTGGCATCGTCTGCGCCACGGTATTTGGCATCCCGGTGGGCACGCTGATTTCCGATGCGTTCGGCTGGCGCAGTGCCTTCGGCATTCTGGCGGTGATCGCGTTTGCCAAGGCATTGCTGCTGTTTATCTACCTGCCCAGGACCAGCCTGCATCAGCACCAGGTCAGTTTCCGTTCGCAATTCAAGATCCTGCGCAGCCCGTTGATGATCGGCCATGTGCTGTTGTCGATCCTGGTGTTCAGCGGCATGTTTACCGCCTACACCTATCTGGCGGATATCCTCGAGCGGCTTGCCGGTTTCAACGGCACCCTGGTCGGCTGGTGCCTGATGGGCTTCGGTGCGGTCGGTCTGATCGGTAACTCCCTGGGCGGCCGTGCCGTGGATCGCCATCCGCTGATTGCTTCGGTGATGTTTTGCGCATTCATGATTGCCGGCATGGTGACGCTGGTGCCGAACATTCATTCGACCCTGGGCCTGGCGGCGGCGATGGGGATCTGGGGCGTGACCCAGGCTGCGTTGTTCCTCGTCAGCCACGTTCGGCTCATGAAGGCCGCCCCCGAAGCGCCAGCGTTTGCCGCGTCGCTGAACATTGCCGGGGCCAACCTTGGCATCGGCCTGGGCGCCATGGTGGGTGGTCGCGTGATCGACAGCGTTGGCCTGCAAGGCCTGGGGTTCGCCGGGGCGGCGTTTATCCTTGCCTCGATCCTGCTGGCCATCGCCCTGATGACCTTCAAACCCAGGGAAGTTTGCGCCTGAAAGCTTAAACCCCGGGAAACAGCTCTCGTCGGGCGCCTTCGGTAATCGCAACGATACCGGGGTGCTTGACCTTGCGCTCCACCGAGATGGCGTAGAACGATTCGGTGACCGCATCCGTCTGGCCGATCAACTCCACGCCATATTGGCGTCTGACTTCATCGGCGATCACGCTGGGGCCGATGAAGATCCCGCTGCCGGATTGCCCGAAGGCCTGCATCAGCGCGCTGTCATCGAACTCGCCGACAATTCTTGGCTGTATCTGCTGCTCGGCGAACCAGCGCTGCAAGCGACTGCGCACCACGGTTTCCGGCCCGGGAATCAGTAGCGGGGCACCGTGAAGGCTGCGGGGAAAATCCTGGCCGTATTGCGCCGCCAATTGCGCAGTGGCGAAGAAGCTGATGCCGCACTCCCCGAGTTTCTGGCTGTAGCCCTTGATGTCGAGGTGCGAGGGCATGGGGCTGTCGGAGATCACCAGGTCCAGGCGCTGGATCGCCAGGTCGGCGAGCAGGCGTTCGAGTTTGTCCTCGCGACAGGTGATGCGCATCGGCTCGCTCAACTCCATGGTCGGCGCGATCAGGCGGTAGACGATGGATTTGGGTACAACGTCCGCCACCCCTACCCGAAACAGAATCTGTTGTTCGTTGGGCTGGGCGCGCAGCATCAGCTCCAGTTCGCCACCCAGCTGGAACATTTGCTCGACGAAGGGCAGGGTCTGGCGCCCGGCTTCGGTCAGCTCCAGCTGCCGGCCGACGCGCTGGAACAGTTCGATCCCATAGGTTTGTTCCAGCAGCGAGATCTGCCCGCTGATGGTCTGCGGCGTCAGGTTGAGCTGTTCGCAGGCGCGCACAATGCTGCCGGTTTTGGCCACGACCCAGAAATAGTGAAGCTGGCGATAATTGAGCATGTCGATCAACAGTTCGTTAAAACCGAAGTATAACAGCCAAAAATACGAATTTTACTGAACTGTTTCGGTCTCTAGAATGCAGCGCTATCAACGGGCCACTGTATTGGCTGCGTTTGTTCTAACGAGGAAATTTCATGAAGTTTAAAACCACGGCGTTGTTGGTCGCGTCTTTACTGTTACTGGCGGGCTGCGACCAGGCTGAAAAAAGCGCTCAGCAGTTGATGGGCAAGGCCGCTGAGACTGCCAAGCAGGCTATCGACGATACACATAAAGCTGCAGAGCAAGCGATTAGCGACGCCACCGGCGGTTTGATCAGCAAGAAAGAATCATCGGCCGAAGAAAAAGACGACACTGAATCTTCGTCCCAGGAAATCTAAACCGTCTCAACGAGTCAGGACTGACCCATGGAATATCTTTTAGAACTTGCTGTAAGCCCTACCGCCTGGGTTGCCCTGGCTACGCTGGTGGTGATGGAGATCGTGCTCGGCATCGATAACCTGATCTTCATTTCCATTTTGACGAACAAACTCCCCGAGCAGCATCGGCAAAAAGCACGACGCATCGGTATCGGCATGGCGCTGATCCTGCGCCTGGCACTGTTGAGCACCATTGCGTTCATCGTCCAGTTGACGGCACCCGTGATCGAAATCCTCGGCCACGCGTTCTCCTGGAAAGACATGATCCTGATCGCCGGTGGCCTGTTCCTGTTGTGGAAGGCGACCACTGAGATCCATCACAGCATGGACCCGGCGCCGGAAGATCCAAAGTCGGCGACTTCCACCGTGACGCTTGGCTTCGCGGCGGCCATCGGGCAGATCCTGATGCTGGACCTGGTGTTCTCCATCGACAGCATCATTACCGCTGTCGGCATGACCGAGCATTTGCCGATCATGATCATCGCGGTGGTGGTGTCGGTGCTGGTGATGTTGCTGGCGGCTGATCCCCTGGCCAAGTTCATCAACGACAACCCGACCGTGGTGATGCTGGCGCTGGGCTTCCTGATCATGATCGGCATGACGTTGATCGCCGAAGGCTTCGGCGCCCATGTTCCAAAAGGCTATGTGTATGCGGCCATGGCGTTCTCGGCCACGATCGAATGCCTGAACATGATGTCGCGACGGGCCAAGCAGAAGCGTGCGACTGCTGAAGCTTGACGCTCACTGAAAACGCAACGGCCGCCTGGTAATCAGGCGGCCGTTTTTGTTTGTTGAACCCTGGCCAGTCAGTGCGCAGAGACGGTTTTGCGGGGCTGCGCCAGGGGTGCAGGTTGCACCGGGTGGTGATGGCGGCGGGCAATACGCAGCACGCCCCACAGCATGGCGGCCGCGACCGCCAGCCATCCGGTTACCAGCATCAGTATGATCATTGCCAGGCTCATCAGTGCCTCCTCTTTGCCCTGCTGCGGGCAACCACTCTTGCTAAATGACAGTCTAGCCGTTGCCACGTTGCAGGCTATTGACCAAAGGTCGCCTGTCACCAACCAGTTCGCTCTATCGAAGTGCCGCTACTGGCACTTGAGGCTATACCCTGGCTGCCTGTCGCCCTATGATCGACGACCTGGCCGGTCGATCGATTGCCGGCATTTGCACAAGAGAGAGATGATGGTACGGGTATTTCCTCGAATTATGGCTGCAGCACTGTTCGCCTGGAGCCTTGCGAGCCTGACTGGCTGCGCCGGCAGCGTCTCGCCGCAAATCAAACGGCTGCCGGAACGGGTCGAGCTCAGTGGCACCTTCTATCGCGGGCAGACCCATCAAAGCGGTCCGCAGGTGCTGGCCAGCCTGCTGTCGCAACAGGGCATCGCGATCACGCCCGGTCTGCTCGACAAGCCGCTGCGTCTGCCGGGTGCCGAGGCTCAGCTGCAGCAGAACATGGTCAACCTTGCCCGGGAATATGGCCTGGTGGTCTACCCCCTGGACGACGATCTGCCAGCATTGCTCACCCAGGTGGCCGCCGGTTATCCGGTGATGGTGCGGTTCAACGAAGGCTCGGCGTTCTGGGCTGGGCCGCGCTACGCCATTCTGTCGGGTTACAACACCCAGAAGCAGACCGTTCTATTGCGCGCCGGGATGGATCGCCGGACGCTGATGAGCTTCAGTTCATTCGAGTCGGCGTTCAAGGACGGCGGCGGCTGGGCGGTACTGCTTCAGAAGCCGGAGCAGATCCCTGCCGATGTCGATCAGCAACGCTGGCTGAAGGCAGCTAACGATCTGGCCCAGGCCGGTCAGGAGCAAGCTGCCGCGCGGGCGAAGAGGGCGCTGGGCTCTCAGTAGTCCGTTCGTCATCTGCCGGGCACCGTCGCGCGTCGCACGCCTCTGAAGTACAAGGCCCGGGTTTTCCGGGCCAGACCAAGGAGGCGCCCATGGCACATTCAAATACTCCCGCCGGCCCGCATTCATCGGAGCATTCGTCCGGTGATGACCTGGGTTTTGATCCTGATTCGCCTGACGCTGCAGACCCGCAAGTCGATCCCGTCGGGCCCGCCATCGCGCCGCTGGACAAGGATCCGAACAAGGACGAGAAGGCACCGGCCAAGCCTTACGACCCGCTGAGTGACCTCAAACCCTGATTTTCTGTGAGGTGCGTATGTCTACCGATTCGAGTTTCAATGACAAGCGTCCGGACAGTGTCCCGACTACCCCTGAGGACGATATCGACCCCGTCTTGGATCCGGACAGTCCACAGCGCGATCCAATGGCGCGTCCGCTGGTGACGCCGGCCGAACACCACAGGGATCCAAGTGCGGGAGATGGCATTCCGGATGATGACCAGATGCCGCTGCCAAACGACTGATGGCAGGTAATAAAAAGCCCCGAACGATCGGGGCTTTTTTTGCGGCTGCGTTTATTTGGACGCCTCGACCACACCGCTCTGGCGGCTCTTCAGGTTCTTCTCCGACTTGTATTGCAGCGCCACCGACGGCACGTTCGCGCCCTTGCCGGTTTCTACCCAGCTGCGAATCCGGCTGGCATCGGCGAAATGAGTGTACTTGCCGAACGCATCGAGTATCACCAGGGCGACCTGGCGATTGCCCATGGTCGTCACCAGCACCAGGCAATGTCCGGCCTGATTGGTGAAACCGGTCTTGGTCAGGCGGATGTCCCAGTTCGGCTTGTTCACCAGGTGGTCGGTGTTGCGAAAGCCCAGGGTGTAGTTGGGTTTGCGGAACGACACGGTTTTTTCCTTGGTGGTGCTTAGCGTCGTCAGCAGCGGGTACTTGTGGGCGGCCACCAGCAGTTTGCTCAGGTCCCGCGCTGTCGAGACGTTGCGAGGGGAAAGGCCGGTGGGCTCGACAAAGTGAGTGCTGGACATGCCCAGGGCCTTGGCCTTGGCGTTCATGGCGGCGATGAACGCGACGTAACCGCCCGGGTAGTGATGGGCGAGGCTGGCCGCGGCGCGGTTTTCCGAAGACATCAGGGCAATGAGCAGCATTTCCCTGCGCGGCATTTCGCTGTTGAGCTTGACCCGGGAGAACACGCCTTTCATTTCCGGCGTGTCGCTGATGTTGATGGAAATGTATTCGTCCATGTTCTGGCGCGCTTCAACCACCACCAGCCCCGTCATCAGCTTACTGACAGAGGCGATGGGCACGACCACGTCCGGATTGCTCGCATAGATGACTTTGTTGGTCTGCATGTCCATCAGCAACGCGCTGCCGGAGGCGATCTTCAGGTGTGTGGCATCCCGAGGCGCCGAGGTGGTTTCGGCGGCGTTGACCGATGGCGTGATGAATGTCCCTGTAACTGCAAAAACCAGGGTCAGGATGGAAAGACGGATTTTCACGCTGGCAGACTCATAAGAGGTGGATAAGCCGTTTTGTAACGGGCTATTTCTTAAAACCGACGCATTTTAGGAGTATGGCTGAAGAACTGTCGATGGTTGATCAAATAACCGGTGAAAGTCCTTGAAAAGACGTACAAAACAGCGGGTTTCCGGCGAATGGTAGGTTGGGTTCGGCGAATACAAAAAACCCCGCCATTGGCGGGGGTTGTTGGCTCAGCTTGCACGGCACAAAACGCCATCAGCCATGCAGGGTTTCTGCTGCGTACAGGGTGTTTTCCAGCAGGCACGCACGCGTCATCGGACCTACGCCGCCAGGCACCGGGGTGATCCAGCCGGCGCGGGGCAGGGCGGTTTCGTAGATCACGTCACCGACCAGCTTGCCGTCGTCCTGACGGTTGATGCCGACGTCGATAACGATTGCGCCTTCCTTGATCCACTCGCCCCGGACCAGCCCCGGCTTGCCGGCGGCGACCACCACCAGGTCAGCGCGGCCGACGTGGCCGGCCAGGTCCTTGGTGAAGCGGTGGGTGACCGTCACGGTGCAGCCGGCCAGCAGAAGTTCCATGGCCATCGGGCGACCGACGATGTTCGATGCGCCTACGACCACCGCGTCCATGCCGTACAGGTCGACGCCGGTGCTTTCCAGCAAGGTCATGATGCCTTTGGGTGTGCACGGGCGCAGCAGCGGGATGCGCTGGGCGAGGCGGCCGACGTTGTAAGGGTGGAAACCGTCAACGTCCTTGTCCGGGCGAATGCGTTCCAGGAGCTTGGAAGCGTCCAGGTGTTCCGGCAGGGGCAGTTGAAGCAGGACGCCGTCGATTGCCGGGTCGTCGTTGAGGCGATCGATCAGCTGGGTGAGTGCTTCCTGGGTGGTTTCTGAAGGCAGGTCATAAGCTTGGGACAGGAAGCCGACCTCTTCACAGTCTTTACGCTTGTGCGAGACATAAACCTGAGAGGCAGGATCGCTGCCGACCAGGATCACCGCGAGACCGGGCGTGCGCAGGCCTTGCTGGCGACGCTCGGTGACGCGTTTGGCGATCTGCTGGCGCAGGCTGGCGGCGATCGATTTGCCGTCGATTAGTTGTGCAGTCATTGCGCGTGATTAACCATCGAGAGGGGAAAAAAAGAGAACGCATTCTCGCATGTCATGCGGTGAGGGCAAAGGCGCTTGGTCTGCAAATTCCTCTAACCCCTTTAATTAAATGAATTTTTTTTAAAAAGGATTTGACGCCCTTTGGGGCGGTCTATACTATTCGTCGCACTTGTCGGGCACAGCCTAGCACTGGTTAAGAAGGTTGAGCGGAGTTCCGATTCTGCGAGACTGGAAAGCACTTAGTTTGTAGTCGTCCAAGAGTACAGATTAACAAGGCGCCCGTAGCTCAGCTGGATAGAGCATCCGCCTTCTAAGCGGATGGTCGCAGGTTCGAGTCCTGCCGGGTGCGCCATTAGGCAGCTTTGGCACAAGTAGCGCGATATGGTGGGCGTAGCTCAGTTGGTAGAGCACGGGATTGTGACTCCCGTTGTCGAGGGTTCGATCCCCTTCGTCCACCCCATATTTCAAAAGGCGCCAGATTAACAGTCTGGCGCCTTTGCTTTAACAGCTTCAACCCGCGGATGTGGTGGAATTGGTAGACACACTGGATTTAGGTTCCAGCGCCGCAAGGTGTAAGAGTTCGAGTCTCTTCATCCGCACCAAATAAAGCTTCAGTCATGCCGCTTGGCTTGAGTGGGGTTCGACGAGAAACTCCGGTTCACTTGTCATGCTACATGGTGGGCGTAGCTCAGTTGGTAGAGCACGGGATTGTGACTCCCGTTGTCGAGGGTTCGATCCCCTTCGTCCACCCCATATTTCGAAAGGCGCCAGATTTAACAGTCTGGCGCCTTTTTTGTTTCAGTGGTTCACGGCCGCAGTTACTGGGTCGTAGTGGCGGGGCGTTTCGTCGTATTTATGTTTTTCGATGATGCCGCGCCCCCCGCCGGCCTTGTTCGCAAGGTCGGTTGTCCGGGGTCTGCTCGGCAACCCCTTCTATATATAGGAGGGTTGGTGCAGAGCCCTGGCGTGATTGACCGTATTTGCCATTGGGGCGGGCTGCATTGGTGTATCCGCCCCTATAAATTGCCTGCCACGTTTTTACCCGTTTTCAGTAGGGTGACTTCTTGAGTTTGACCTACTAGAATGTATGCCCTTGATTCTGGGGTCGGAAACGGCCGGCCAACGTCTGTGCAACGAGGAATATCCATGCAAGTTTCTGTTGAAAATACTTCTGCTCTTGAGCGCCGCATGAGCATCACCGTGCCGGCTGAGCGCATCGAGATTCAGGTCAACAAGCGTCTGCAGCAGACTGCCCAAAAGGCCAAGATTGCTGGATTCCGTCCAGGCAAAGTGCCAATGAGCGAAATCAAGCGCCGTTTTGGTGCTGATGCCCGCCAGGAAGCTGTTGGTGACGTGATCCAGTCTTCGTTCTACGAAGCCGTAGTTGAGCAAAAGCTGAACCCGGCTGGGGCTCCTTCGATCGAGCCAAAATCTCTGGAAGCTGGCAAAGATCTGGAATATGTAGCCATCTTCGAAGTGTTCCCTGAGTTCACCGTTGCCGGTTTCGAAGGTATCGCTGTCGAGCGCCTGAGCGCTGACGTAACTGATGCTGATCTGGACAAGATGCTGGACGTACTGCGCAAGCAGAACACCCGCTTCGAAGAAACTGATCGCGCTGCTCAGAACGATGACCAGCTGAACATCGATTTCGTTGGCAAGGTCGACGGCGAAGTGTTCGCTGGCGGTTCCGCCAAAGGTACTCAGCTGGTGCTGGGTTCCGGCCGCATGATCCCTGGTTTCGAAGACGGCCTGGTTGGCGCTAAAGCCGGCGAAGAGCGCGTTCTGAACCTGACCTTCCCTGAGGACTATCAGAACCTCGACCTGGCCGGCAAGACCGCTGAGTTCACCGTCACCGTGAACAGCGTTTCCGAGCCGAAACTGCCAGAACTGAACGAAGAATTCTTCGCTCAATTCGGCATCAAGGAAACCGGTTTGGAAGGCTTCCGCGCCGAAGTTCGCAAGAACATGGAGCGCGAGCTGCGCCAGGCCATCAAGTCCAAGGTCAAGAATCAGGTAATGGACGGTCTGCTGGCCACCAACCCGATCGAAGTGCCAAAAGCCTTGCTGTCCAACGAAGTTGACCGTCTGCGTGTGCAGGCTGTTCAGCAATTCGGCGGCAACATCAAGCCTGATCAACTGCCTGCCGAGCTGTTCGAAGAACAAGCCAAGCGTCGCGTTGTACTGGGTCTGATCGTGGCTGAAGTGGTCAAGCAGTTCGACCTCAAGCCTGACGAAGCCCGCGTTCGCGAAATGATTCAGGAAATGGCTTCGGCCTACCAGGAACCTGAGCAGGTCGTGTCCTGGTACTACAAGAATGACCAGCAACTGAACGAAGTTCGTTCGGTTGTGCTGGAAGAACAAGTTGTGGATACTGTTCTGCAGAAGGCTAACGTGACCGACAAATCGGTCTCTTACGAAGAAGCAGTCAAGCCGGTAGAAGCTGCACCAGCCGCCTGATCGTTTTTGCGCTAAGAAGTACACACCATAAGCCAGCCTTCGCGCTGGCTTATGCGTATTCAAGACATAACTATTTGGGAGCGACTGCAGAGCATGTTCCGTAATTCTTATATTCAGCAGAACTCTGATATCCAGGCCGCAGGCGGCCTGGTCCCGATGGTTGTCGAGCAATCCGCTCGTGGCGAGCGCGCCTATGACATCTACTCGCGTCTTCTCAAGGAGCGCGTGATTTTCCTGGTTGGCCCGGTAGAGGACTACATGGCCAACCTGATCTGTGCGCAGCTGCTATTCCTTGAAGCGGAAAATCCGGACAAGGACATCCATCTCTACATCAACTCCCCGGGCGGTTCGGTGACTGCAGGCATGTCGATCTACGACACCATGCAATTCATCAAGCCGAACGTGTCGACCACCTGCATTGGACAAGCCTGCAGCATGGGCGCATTCCTGCTGACGGCCGGTGCCCCGGGCAAGCGTTTCTGCCTGCCGAACTCGCGCGTGATGATTCACCAGCCACTGGGCGGTTTCCAGGGCCAGGCTTCGGACATCGAAATCCATGCCAAGGAAATCCTGTTCATTCGCGAGCGTCTCAATACGCTGATGGCCAAGCACAGCGGGCACACACTTGAAGAAATCGAGCGCGATACCAACCGCGATAATTTCATGAGTGCGGAAGCCGCGCGTGCGTACGGGCTGATCGATGAAGTGATCTCCCAGCGCCCAGCTTAAAATAAGCAGCTCAAAATAGGGCTGGTCGGCTTGTCTGATCACCTGCGGACTTGAAAAAGCCCGCAATAGCCTTCATCTTGTGTTGCAAGCCTATCGGATTTGGATCGATCGAATGACTGACACCCGCAACGGCGAGGACAACGGCAAACTGCTTTATTGCTCCTTCTGTGGCAAAAGCCAGCATGAAGTGCGCAAATTGATTGCCGGTCCCTCGGTCTTTATTTGCGACGAGTGCGTCGACCTGTGCAACGACATCATCCGTGAGGAGGTGCAGGAAGCCCAGGCCGAAAGCAGCGCGCATAAATTGCCATCGCCTAAAGAAATCAGCGGCATCCTTGATCAGTATGTGATTGGTCAAGAGCGTGCGAAGAAGGTTCTGGCCGTAGCGGTGTACAACCACTACAAACGTCTGAACCAGCGCGACAAAAAGAATGACGACGTCGAACTCGGCAAGAGCAACATCTTGCTGATCGGCCCGACAGGCTCGGGTAAAACCCTGCTTGCCGAAACACTTGCCCGCTTGCTGAACGTTCCGTTCACCATCGCCGACGCTACCACCCTCACGGAGGCGGGTTACGTAGGTGAAGATGTCGAGAACATCATTCAGAAGTTGTTGCAGAAGTGCGATTACGACGTGGAAAAGGCCCAGATGGGCATTGTCTACATCGATGAGATCGACAAGATCTCGCGCAAGTCCGACAACCCGTCGATCACCCGGGACGTTTCCGGTGAAGGCGTGCAGCAGGCGCTGCTCAAGTTGATCGAAGGCACGGTCGCTTCCGTTCCGCCTCAAGGTGGTCGCAAGCATCCGCAACAGGAATTCCTTCAGGTCGACACCCGTAACATCCTGTTCATCTGCGGCGGTGCGTTCTCCGGTCTGGAGAAAGTCATCCAGAACCGTTCCACCAAGGGTGGCATCGGTTTCAACGCCGAAGTGCGCAGCAAGGAAGAAGGCAAGAAAGTCGGTGAGTCCCTGCGTGAAGTCGAGCCTGACGATTTGGTCAAGTTCGGTCTGATCCCGGAATTTGTCGGTCGTCTGCCGGTACTTGCCACGCTGGACGAGCTTGATGAGGCTGCGCTGATGCAGATTCTCACCGAGCCGAAAAATGCTCTGACCAAACAGTATGCCAAGCTGTTCGAGATGGAAGGTGTTGACCTGGAATTCCGGGCTGACGCGCTGAAATCGGTTGCCAAACGTGCCCTGGAACGCAAGACCGGTGCCCGTGGACTGCGCTCGATTCTCGAAGGTGTACTGCTCGACACCATGTACGAAATCCCCTCGCAATCCGAGGTGAGCAAGGTGGTGATCGATGAAAGCGTGATAGAAGGCAAGTCCAAGCCACTGTATATCTACGAAAACAGTGAGCCGGCTGCCAAGGCCGCGCCAGACGCTTAAGCGTCACGCAGCTGGAATAAAGAAGGGGCCTTCGGGCCCCTTTGCTTTTTGCAGGTTTTAACACAGTCATTGCGCTTGTTTTTTTTCAAGGCAGCCCCCATCTTGGTTTCAAGCTTACTTCCATCTGTTTACGGCCTTATGGCCGCCGTAGAGGCGAAATCATGAAGACAACCATCGAATTGCCTCTCCTGCCATTGCGTGATGTTGTGGTTTATCCGCACATGGTTATCCCGCTGTTCGTGGGGCGCGAGAAATCTATCGAAGCCCTCGAGGCCGCGATGACGGGTGACAAGCAGATCCTTCTGCTGGCCCAGAGAAACCCTGCTGACGACGACCCCGGTGAAGATGCCCTTTACCGTGTAGGTACCATTGCGACTGTCCTGCAGCTGCTCAAACTGCCTGACGGCACGGTCAAGGTTCTGGTCGAAGGTGAGCAGCGGGGCGCCGTGGAGCGCTTCAGCGAAGTGGACGGCCATTGCCGTGCAGAAGTCTCCCTGATCGACGAAGTCGACGCACCGGAGCGCGAGTCGGAAGTTTTCGTTCGCAGCCTGCTGGCCCAGTTCGAACAATATGTGCAGTTGGGCAAGAAGGTCCCTGCTGAAGTCCTGTCGTCGCTCAACAGCATCGACGAGCCAGGCCGCCTGGTCGACACCATGGCCGCGCACATGGCCCTGAAGATCGAGCAGAAGCAGGAAATCCTCGAAATCATTGATCTGTCGGCCCGGGTCGAGCACGTGCTCGCGCTGCTGGATGCCGAAATCGACCTGCTGCAGGTCGAAAAACGCATTCGCGGTCGGGTCAAGAAACAAATGGAGCGCAGCCAGCGCGAGTACTACCTGAATGAGCAGATGAAGGCCATTCAGAAGGAGCTCGGCGACAGTGACGAAGGCCACAACGAAATCGAAGAGCTGAAAAAGCGCATCGATGCCGCTGGCTTGCCGAAGGATGCCCTGGCCAAGGCCCAAGGCGAATTGAACAAGCTCAAGCAGATGTCGCCGATGTCGGCGGAAGCGACCGTGGTGCGTTCCTACATCGACTGGCTGGTGCAGGTGCCGTGGAAGGCCCAGAGCAAGGTTCGCCTGGATCTGGCCCGCGCCGAAGACATCCTCGACGCCGACCACTATGGCCTGGAAGAAGTCAAAGAGCGGATCCTCGAATACCTCGCCGTGCAAAAACGCGTGAAGAAAATTCGCGGCCCGGTGTTGTGCCTGGTCGGTCCTCCAGGGGTCGGTAAAACGTCCCTGGCGGAGTCGATTGCCCACGCCACCAACCGTAAATTCGTGCGCATGGCCCTCGGTGGCGTGCGTGATGAAGCTGAAATCCGTGGTCATCGCCGTACTTACATCGGTTCGATGCCAGGAAGATTGATTCAAAAGATGACAAAGGTGGGTGTGCGTAACCCGCTGTTCCTGCTCGATGAAATCGACAAGATGGGCAGCGACATGCGCGGCGATCCGGCGTCGGCGTTGTTGGAAGTGCTCGACCCCGAGCAGAACCACAACTTCAACGATCACTATCTGGAAGTCGACTACGACCTGTCCGATGTGATGTTCCTGTGCACCTCCAACTCCATGAATATCCCGCCTGCGCTGCTCGACCGGATGGAAGTGATTCGTCTGCCGGGCTACACCGAAGACGAGAAGATCAACATCGCCGTCAAGTACCTCTCGCCCAAGCAGATCACTGCCAACGGCTTGAAGAAAGGTGAGCTGGAATTCGACGCCGAAGCCATCCGCGACATCATCCGCTACTACACCCGCGAAGCCGGTGTACGGGGGCTGGAGCGACAGATAGCCAAGGTTTGCCGCAAGGCGGTCAAAGAGCACGCAATGGAAAAACGCTTCTCGGTGAAGGTCACTGCCGACATGCTGGAGCACTTCCTGGGCGTGCGTAAATTCCGCTACGGCCTGGCTGAATCCCAGGACCAGATCGGTCAGGTAACCGGGCTGGCGTGGACCCAGGTGGGCGGCGAACTGCTGACTATCGAAGCCGCAGTCGTGCCAGGCAAGGGCCAGTTGATCAAGACCGGTTCCCTGGGTGATGTGATGGTCGAGTCGATCACCGCTGCTTTGACGGTGGTGCGCAGCCGGGCCAAAAGCCTGGGGATTCCCCTGGATTTCCACGAGAAGCGCGACACGCACATCCACATGCCGGAAGGGGCGACCCCGAAGGACGGCCCTAGCGCTGGTGTAGGCATGTGCACGGCCCTGGTATCGGCCCTGACTGGGATCCCGGTGCGCGCGGATGTCGCCATGACCGGTGAAATTACCTTGCGTGGCCAGGTGCTGGCGATTGGTGGTCTGAAGGAAAAACTGCTCGCGGCACACCGCGGTGGAATCAAGACCGTGATCATTCCTGAAGAGAACGTACGCGATCTGAAGGAAATTCCTGACAATATTAAGCAGGATCTGCAGATCAAACCGGTTAAATGGATTGACGAGGTCCTGCAAATTGCGCTGCAATACGCGCCGGAGCCCTTGCCTGATGTGGCTCCCGAGATAGTCGCAAAGGATGAAAAACGCGAGTCTGACTCTAAGGAAAGAATTAGCACGCATTAATACGCATTTGCCTGGGGGGCTTCCTTGACAGCTTTTTAGAGCCCTTGTTATAAAGCGGCTCTTATAGTGTCTGTAGGCCATTCAGCACTCGTTTTTGCTTTCACCAAAAAACTTAGAATCATACTCAAATAGATATAAGGGGACTTAGAGTGAACAAGTCGGAACTGATTGATGCTATCGCTGCATCCGCTGATATCCCGAAAGCTGCTGCTGGCCGTGCGCTGGACGCTGTAATCGAATCCGTCACTGGCGCTCTCAAGGCTGGCGACTCTGTTGTTCTGGTTGGCTTCGGTACTTTCTCCGTGACTGATCGTCCAGCTCGCATTGGTCGTAACCCACAGACCGGTAAGACGCTGGAAATCGCAGCCGCCAAGAAACCAGGTTTCAAAGCCGGTAAAGCACTGAAAGAAGCTGTCAACTAAGTTCGATTCAGGTTTTTGCCTATCCGGGTCGGGGTCATACCTGACCTGGCAGCGGAGCGGTAGTCCAGTCGGCGAGTCGCCGGTCCGAGACGCCGAGGGTCGCACGTTCGATCCCCTCGGTCCGCTCCGCCAGTTACGAGAAGGCGCATCCTCGGATGCGCCTTTCTTCTATCCGGATTCTACCCACGCTCCACGGTTGCCTAATTTTGAAGTTCAACCGTTTCTGGGGGACGCATGCTGCAAAATATCAGGGACAATTCACAAGGCTGGATTGCCAAAACCATTATCGGGATCATCGTTGTACTGATGGCTTTCACCGGTGTCGAAGCCATATTCCAGGCGACTAGCAACAGCCAGGACGCGGCCAAGGTCAATGGTGAAGAAATCAGTCAGAGCGAGCTCAGCCAGGCGGTTGATATGCAACGCCGTCAGCTGATGCAACAGCTGGGCAAGGATTTCGATGCCTCGCTGCTCGACGAGAAAATGCTGCGCGAATCTGCCCTCAAGGGCTTGATCGACCGCAAGCTGCTGCTGCAAGGTGCGCAGGACTCCAAGTTCGCATTTTCCGAGGCTGCTCTGGATCAAGTGATCCTGCAGACGCCTGAGTTCCAGGTAGACGGCAAGTTCAGCGCCGAGCGCTTTGATCAGGTTATTCGTCAACTGGGCTACAGCCGGATGCAATTCCGTCAGATGCTGGCTCAGGAAATGCTGATCGGCCAGTTGCGTGCAGGCCTTGCGGGCAGCGGTTTTGTCACCGACGCCCAAGTGCTTGCGTTTGCTCGCCTGGAAAAACAGACCCGTGATTTCGCCACCTTGAATGTCAAGGCCGATCCGGCGGCTGTGAAGCTGACTGACGATGAGGTCAAGGCTTACTACGACGAGCACGCCAAGGAGTTCATGACGCCGGACCAGGTGGTCATCGATTACATCGAAATGAAGAAGTCCTCCTTCTTCGATCAGGTCAGCGTCAAGGACGAGGACCTGCAGGCGGCTTATCAGAAAGAGATCGCGAACCTGTCCGAGCAGCGTCGGGCGGCGCACATCCTGATCGAAGTGAATGACAAGGTCACCGAGGCGCAAGCCAAGGCGAAGATCGAAGACATTCAGGCGCGCTTGGCCAAGGGCGAGAAGTTCGAGGCGCTGGCCAAGGAATTTTCCCAGGATCCGGGTTCGGCGAACAACGGTGGCGACCTCGGCTACGCAGGTCCGGGTGTGTATGACCCGGCCTTCGAAACGGCCTTGTACACCCTGGCCAAGGATCAGGTTTCCGCACCGGTTCGCACCGACTACGGTTTCCACCTGATCAAGCTGTTGGGCGTGGAAGCACCTGAGGTGCCGACGCTGGCCACCCTGAAAGACAAGCTGACCCGCGAACTGAAAGCCCAGCAGGTTGAACAGCGTTTCGTCGAGGCTACCAAGCAGCTCGAAGACTCCTCGTTCGAAGCTTCCGACCTGGCCCAGCCGGCCCAGGACTTGAACCTGACCGTGCACACCTCCAAGCCGTTCGGCCGCGAGGGTGGCGAAGGTGTTACGGCCAATCGTGCCGTGGTCACTGCAGCGTTCAGCCCGGAAGTACTGGATGAAGGTGCCAACAGCACCGCCATCGAGCTGGATCCTGAAACTGTGATCGTGTTGCGTGCAAAGGAACACCTCAAGCCTGCCCAACTGCCGCTGGAAAGCGTGAATGCCAGCATTCGTTCGCAGTTGGCCAAGGAGCACGCCAGTGCTGCCGCCAAGACCAAGGCCGACGAGTTGATCGCCAGCCTGCGCGAGGGCAAGGCCCCAGCGGACAAGGCGATTGACGGTCAAGGCTGGAAAGTCATCGAAGCCGCCACTCGTGCTCAGGAAGGGGTTGACCCGGCTGTGCTGCAGGCGTTGTTCCGCATGCCGAAGCCGGCTGCCAAGGACCAACCGACCTACAGCAGCGTGACCCTGGCAGATGGCAGCCTGGTAATCGTGCGACTGAATTCGGTCAACGAAGCCGCTGCACCGACCGACGAAGAGAAGGCTCAATACCGTCGCTTCCTCGCCTCGCGCATTGGCCAGCAGGACTTTGCCGCGTACCGTAAACAGCTGGAAAGTGCTGCAGACATCAAGCGTTTCTGATGCCTTGCCACGCTACACGCTAGACGAAAACCCCAGCCAGCCGGCTGGGGTTTTTTTTTGAGCTCGCATTCGGTTAAGTAACATTGCTGATTAGCCAGATGGAATGGGAGGCTGAAATGATGGTCAACCACCTGTAATTGTTACAAGACGCAATCGATGCGACGCTAAGCATCGATCTGTTGCACAATACGCCCCGGACCGTTTTCTTCAGGATGTTCAATGTTTAAATCATTTCCCATGCGTGTTGTCGGGCTGGCATTGGTGCTGGGCGCTGCTGCCGGCTGTTCGTCGAAGAAAGCCGCCATCTACGAGCATGAGAACTTCGATGACTCCGGTACGTTTTCACGCAATTACCCGGTGACCGACGCACAAACCTGTGAAGCCGCTCGTCGGGCTCTGTTGAGCCAGGGCTATATCATCACCAGCAGCGATCCAAAACTGGTGAGTGGCCACAAGAGCTTTCAGCAGACTGGCGAAACCCACATGGAAATCAGTTTCAGTGTGGTGTGCGCCGATGACGGCAGCGAAGGGCACCACGCGACCATGTTCGCCAACGCCTTGCAAGACCGCTATGCATTGAAAAAGACCAACAATTCCGCAAGCCTGGGTGTCGGTGTGTTGGGCTCGGTATCGATGCCGATCGGTTCGTCGGATGATTCGATGGTGAAGGTGGCCAGCGAAACGGTATCGTCCGCCAAATTCTACGAACGCTTTTTTGCCCTGGTCGAGCTGTTCCTGCCCCCGGAAGCAAAAAAAGCTGCACACATTCCGGAAAAGCCGAAAACCGATCTGGGCATGCCTGAAACCAAGGCGGCACCGGCTGCGCTGGTACCCGCACCAGCACCAGTACCGGCTGCTGAGCCGGCGCCAGCAGCACCGATAACGGAACCTGCCCCGGCGCCGATCGAAACGGCTCCTGCGGCTTCCGAGCCGGTTACGCCACCGGCTGAAGCGGCACCGATCACGCCAGCCGAAGTCAGCGAGCCTGCGTCATCGACTGAAACAGTCACGCCACCGCCCGAATCGAGCCTGCCGCCGCCCAGCGAACCGATCCCGGCCATGCCCGCTTCAGGTCAGTAATATTCGGTCATTGATCCATGTCACCCAGGCCGTAGCTCTACGGCCTGTCTAGAAAAACCCCCGCGATAAATTCCCTGACGCCTGCTACGTTTTAATCGGTAGCCGCCGAGCGGCGCACCTGCGTCATTTTTCTTTCATGCGGGCACTTTATGCTCAAGGCGCTGGTCATTTATTCAGGCGTTTTTTTTAACGAGCAGTGAGGGATGTAACAATGGACGATTATCAAGAAGAACTGCTCGAGTACCAGGCATTCGAACTCGATCCGCTGGAACCTGCCGAAGACGCTACCGAGCTCTAGGCCTCAGGCTGATTGGCGATGGCTTCGGCGAAATTCGCCGGGGGTTTGGCCGCTCCAGCGCTTGAAGGCCCTTTGAAAGGCTTCGGCTGAAGCGAAGCCCAGCAAATAGGCGATTTCTCCGAATGCCAGTTCGGTGTCACGGATGTAGGTCATGGCCAGGTCGCGACGGGTATCGTTGAGGATTGCACGAAACTGCGTGCCTTCTTCAGCAAGCTTGCGCCGCAAGGTCCAGGTGGGCAGCTTCAGGCGTGCCGCCACTTCTTCCAGGTCGGGTTCCCGGCCGCCATTCAATAACGGCCCCAGCAGCTGAGTGATGCGTTCACGCAGGCTGCGCGTGCGGGTCAATTGTTCCAGTTCCCGCTCACACAGCTGCAACAGGTGGCGCCAAGTGCTGGGGCAGTGCTCCGGGTTACGCTGGCCGAGGCTGGCAAGGCTCAAGCGCAGCTGGTTGTGCTCGCTGCCAAACTGAATCGGGCAGTCGCCCAGGCCTTCGTAAGCTTGCGCGTAGTCTGGGGTCTGGAACTCGACTTCGATGCGTTCGGCGCGCAACGGGGCAGGGCACAGGCTCGACAGTTGATGCAACCAGCCCGAGATGATCGAATCCACCACAAAGCGGTTGTAGCTGTTGTACGGGCTGATGGAATAGAACCGCAACCAGGCACCCTGGGCGTCTTCGTGAAAGCTCGATTGGCCGCGGTAATTGGACCCGTACAAGGCTTCAAAGCGAATCAGGCAGCGGGCTCCTTCGCGTACTGTCGGAGCCTGGGCGGCGGTGATGCCCGCCAGGCCGGCCTGACTCAGGCGACTGAGCTGGCCCATGCGCAGACCCAGTGCGGCATTACCGGTCAGTTGGATTGCGCTGTGGCCCAGGCGCATGTAGCGAGGGATCGATAACCGCGCACCGGCTTCGCTCAAGCGCGCGGCGTCGAGCCCGTATTGCTCGAGCAAGGGCTGCGGGTCCAGGTCGTGGCTGCGCACCGCATCGGCCAGGCTGTGGACGAAGCCCACCGACAGGTCTCCGAGGCGCATCGGCAGCGGTTTCATGGCCTACAACCAAAGGTTCAGCAGGCGTGCGCCACGGGCATCGCCGTCGGCAAAATGCTGGCCGTTGCTGCTGAGAAAACTATGCCCGGCGCTACCCTTGTCCCAGAACTGGCCACGCAGGAACACACTCATGCCGCCGATGGCCTGGCTGCTCGGTGGTTGCGCAGTCAGGGTCAGGCGTTGCCAGGCCTGGCCTTCACTGAGCTCACCGGCCTTGAGGCTGACCGAGCTCGGAGTGGCCAGCCCTTTGTAGCCGCGCCATGGTTGATCCCAGGCGCCGCGTCCCATGACATAGGCCGGTACTGCTACCAGTTGCGCACCCTGTTCGTTGAGTTTGCGGTAGTTGTCCGGGTACCAGCTGTCACTGCCGATCAGTACGCCCAGGCGTCCGGCCGGCGTGTCGACGACATTCATGGCGTGCTCGCCATTGGCAGCGATCACATCACTTTGATCGAACACCGGATGGATCTGCCGTTGAGGCTGGCCGATTGGCAATCCGTCACGACCAAACACCACGCTGCTGTTGAACAGCGCACCACGGCCGATCCTCAGCCTGCCATCGATGATGCTCGGTTCGGGTAGCACGATGGACCCTGCGACCAGGGTCACGTTGAATTCTTTCGCCAGGCCACCGAAGAGTGCCTGGTAGTCCTTGGCCATGCCCTTGGCCTTCATTCGCAAATGCGCGTCATCCAGGCGATTGTCGCCTTCGGCTCCGATCCAGGCCCGGGCGAACTTCAAGGGGTTGCTCGCGGCCAGCCAGTTCATGGCTTCCTTCAGCGTGGTGGCCTGGTACAACTCGTCTTTTTCGCCGCTCACCATCAGCCAGGTGCCGACGTGTTCCGGCAGCACGACGATGGTTTTTTCGTTGAGCAGGCCCTGTTGTTCGGCCTTTTGCAGGTAAGCCGCCAGTTTGCGATGCAGGCGCGCCGGGCTTTGATAATCGGTGGGGAACAACTCGGGTTGGATACCCAACAGGTTGCCATGAGTGCCCGGAACACCCTGGTCGACCGCGAGATCAATGCGCAGGTCGGAGAGGTAATGTCCCACGGGACGGTCTGCGGCCCACATCGCGTAGGTCGTCAGGGCGGCAATCAATGCCATGGATAAGGTCAGGTACAGAAGTTTGCGCATGGGAAAACAGTCAACGGCCGTGTGCAGGGTTCGCGAGTAGGGTAGGGCCCATGCCGGCGCTTGCCAAGGGGCGCTGCGCATTTGGATCAATAAGTTGTCAGTTTCGGTCATTGAGCGATGGCGGCGCGGCTCTTAGTCTGTCCAGCATGAATGACGGGGCCGTAGAGCTCCTGCACTTTTTCCGTGATCGCTCGTTGTGGAGTTACCGATGGCCGCCGCTTATTACCCGCACCTGTTGGCCCCGCTGGACCTGGGTTTTACCACGCTGCGCAACCGTACCCTGATGGGCTCGATGCACACCGGCCTTGAAGAGAAGCCGGGTGGATTCGAGCGCATGGCGGCGTATTTTGCCGAACGCGCTCGTGGCGGTGTCGGCCTGATGGTCACCGGGGGCATCGGCCCGAACGACGAGGGCGGGGTTTACTCCGGCGCGGCCAAGCTGACCACCGAGGAAGAGGCACTCAAACACCAGATCGTCACCCGCGCCGTGCACGAGGCCGGTGGCAAGATCTGCATGCAGATCCTGCACGCTGGCCGCTATGCCTATAGCCCCAAGCAGGTGGCGCCGAGTGCCATCCAGGCGCCGATCAACCCGTTCAAGCCTAAAGAGCTGGACGAGGAAGGCATCGAGAAGCAGATCAGCGATTTTGTCACCTGCTCGACCCTGGCACAGAAAGCCGAGTACGACGGCGTGGAAATCATGGGGTCCGAAGGTTACTTCATTAACCAGTTCCTCGCGGCTCACACCAACCATCGCACCGACCGCTGGGGTGGCAGCTACGAAAACCGCATGCGCCTGCCGGTGGAAATCGTCCGGCGAGTGCGCGAAGCGGTAGGCCCGAATTTCATCATCATCTTCCGCCTGTCGATGCTCGACCTGGTGGAAGGCGGCAGCTCATGGGAAGAAATCGTCACCCTGGCCAAGGCCATCGAACAGGCTGGCGCGACCATCATCAACACCGGTATCGGCTGGCACGAAGCGCGCATCCCGACCATCGCCACCAAGGTACCGCGAGCCGCGTTCAGCAAAGTCACGGCCAAGCTGCGCGGCTCGGTGAGCATTCCCCTGATCACCACCAACCGCATCAATACACCGGAAATCGCCGAACAGATTCTGGCCGAAGGCGACGCCGACATGGTGTCGATGGCGCGACCATTCCTCGCCGACGCCGACTTCGTCAATAAGGCCGCCGCTGGCCGCGCCGATGAAATCAATACCTGCATCGGCTGTAACCAGGCGTGCCTGGACCACACCTTTGGCGGCAAACTCACCAGCTGCCTGGTGAATCCGCGGGCCTGTCATGAAACCGAGCTCAACTACCTGCCGGTGCAGCAGATCAAGAAAATTGCCGTCGTCGGCGCCGGTCCTGCCGGTTTGTCGGCGGCCACCGTGGCCGCAGAGCGCGGTCATCAGGTGACGCTGTTCGATTCGGCGAGTGAGATCGGCGGCCAGTTCAACATCGCCAAGCGCGTGCCGGGCAAGGAAGAGTTCTTCGAAACCTTGCGCTATTTCGGGCGCAAGCTGCAGACCACCCACGTGGAACTGTGCCTGAACACCCGTGTAGACGTCGCGCAACTGGTGGAGGGCGGTTTCGACGAGATCATTCTCGCCACCGGTATCGCGCCGAGAACGCCAGCGATTCCGGGGGTGGAAAATGCCAAGGTGTTGAGTTACCTGGACGTGATCCTCGAGCGCAAACCGGTAGGCAAGCGCGTGGCGGTGATCGGTGCGGGGGGTATCGGTTTCGACGTCTCGGAATTCCTGGTGCACCAAGGCGTATCGACCAGCCTGGACCGGACAGCGTTCTGGAAAGAGTGGGGTATCGATACTGCTCTGCAGGCGCGCGGCGGCGTTTCCGGAATCAAGGCAGAGCCCCACGCTCCGGCCCGTGAAGTGTTCTTGCTGCAACGTAAGAAATCCAAGGTCGGTGACGGTCTGGGCAAGACCACCGGCTGGATCCACCGCACCGGCTTGAAAAACAAACAGGTGCAGATGCTCAACAGTGTCGAGTACCTGAAGATCGATGATGAGGGTTTGCATATCCGCATTGGCGAAACCGGCGAGCCGCAGGTGTTGGCGGTGGACAATATCGTGATCTGCGCCGGGCAGGACCCGTTGCGCGAGTTGCACGATGGCCTGGTCGCGGCGGGACAGAATGTGCACCTGATCGGCGGCGCGGATGTGGCGGCCGAACTGGACGCCAAGCGCGCCATCAACCAGGGTTCGCGACTGGCTGCGCAGTTGTAACAGCAGGTCCAGCGTGCCAATGGCTGTCGCGAGCAGGCGTGCTCCCACAGATTCAGTGTGGGAGCGAGCCTGCTCGCGATAGCGTCCTTCAAGCGACTAGAATGCTGGCTCTTTCCAAGTACAATCAGACGCGAATGCTTTTTCCTCCTTCCAGTTGGCTCCCCCACGCCCCCCTCGAACCCCTTCAGCTCGATTGGCTCTCACGATCCAGTATCGAAGTCGCCGTCCTGCGCCTCGACCAGATCGACCCACTGATCAGCGGCAACAAATGGTTCAAGCTCATTGAGCATCTCAAGGCCGCAGACCTCGTCGGTGCCAAGGGCATCATCAGCCTCGGCGGCGCGCACTCCAATCATCTCCACGCATTAGCGGCGGCAGGCAAGCGCTTCGGCTTCGGCACCGTCGGGCTGTTGCGCGGTCATCCCCAGGACACGCCCACCGTTCTAGACCTGCAGGCGTACGGCATGCAATTGCACTGGCTGGGTTATGGCGGTTATCGCGCGCGGCATGAGGCAGGGTTCTGGGAGCCTTGGCGCGCCCTGTATCCAGACTTGCTGGCGGTGCCGGAAGGGGGCGGCGGTTTGCTCGGGGCCAAAGGCTGCATGCAACTCAAGTCGATGGTCGCCCAGCAATTGCATGGCCTGGGCTGGAGTGGTTACGACGGCTGGTGGCTGGCCTGTGGCACCGGTACCACCCTGGCCGGCCTGGTGCTCGCGGAGGCGGGTGCGCATCCGGTCCACGGCGCGCTGGCGGTACCGGATGACCATGGCGTGGAGCAGCAGGGCGAAGCAATCATGCAGCAGGCCGGGTCGCCCCACAGCGCTTATCAATTGCTCGACGCCAGTCGCGGCGGGTTCGCAAAGGTCGATGCGCCGTTGCTTGAATTCATCGAGCAGACCGAGCAGGCCAGCGGTATTGCACTGGAACCGCTCTACACCGGCAAGGCATTGCTCGCGCTAAAGCAGCACATCGACGCCGGCAAACTCAAGCCAGGGTCGCGCCTGATCTTCATCCATACGGGCGGCTTGCAAGGCCGGCGAGGATTTCAGGCGGCGCCAAGTCCCTGAGCCCCGCGTTCGCCTCAGCCCCGTTTAGGCATCACCCGCAACAAGGTGTTATCACGCACCACGTAATGGTGATAAACCCCCGCCAGTGCATGCAGCCCAATCAGCCAGTAGCCGATCGTGCCACCCAGCTCATGCCAGCCCTCGATCTGTTTCCCCAGCGCCTTGTCTTCCGGGATCAGTAACGGCAGGTCAAAGCCGTAGAACATCACTTGGTGGCCCTTGGCGCTGGTGGTCAGCCAACCCAGTATCGGCATGGCAATCATGAACAGATATAACGCCCAATGCATCGCCTTGGCGAGTGCGTTTTGCCAGCGCGGTGAGGCCGGGAATATTCTGGGGGCGGGGCCGACACTGCGCGCCAACAGGCGCAGCCAGACCAGGACGAAGACCGTCAGGCCGAGCATGAAATGCGATTCGGTGATCAACGTCCGCCCGCCACTGCCTTTGGGGAACGCTCCACGAAACTCGATACAGGCATACACCAGCGCCAGCAGGACCAACATCAACCAATGCAAGGTGATGGATACGGTACTGTAACGTGATTCAGAACTCTTCCACGGCATACAGGTATTCCTCACGGGCGGTTTGCAGGTTCACCGCTCTTTCGACGGTGTGCCTTAACTGTAAGCCCGTTTCGTCCCGTGCGCCTGTCGCGATGCTTCTTTCAATGCCCTGGGTCAATCTTCAGCCAACAAAAAAGGCGCCAGGCCCGACGGGGGCTGGCGCCTTGGAGGATCACGACAGCGTGATCAACGCGTCTGAGGCATTTCGCCGTTGGCCAGGCGTTGGTTGATGTCGGCGATGACTTCGGGCAGGTCCGAAATCGTGTCGATCATATAGTGCGGGCGCGAGCCTTCGAACATGGCGTGAATGCGCTGGCGCTCGCTGTCCAGCTGGTCACTGCCGAGGGCGCGATAGCCCTCGTAGTCCAGGCCCAGTGCGTTACCCGAACAGATCAGGGCAACCGTCCACATTCCCGCGCGACGTCCTTCGAGAATGCCCGGCAGGGTGTCGTCGATCTTCACGCACGCGGCAACGTCGTCGATGCCCAGGGCTATCACGTTGGCCAGCGCCTGGGCCGGCCATGGGCGACCGTTCGGAACCTCATCGGTGGCGACCACGTGGTCGGCGACGTAACCGTTGGTGGCCGCCAACTCGACCACTTTGTCCATGACCTGCTTCGGGTAACCGGAGCAGGAACCGATTTTGATGCCTTGTTGGCGCAGGTTGGCGATGGTATCCAGTGCGCCGGGGATCAGCGCCGAATGCTCGGCGATTTTCTCGATCTGCAGGGGCATGAAGCGTTTGTAGATGGCGGTGACGTCATCGTCGTTGGGCGTGCGTCCGAACACCGCGCGATAACGCTCGGCAACCTGTGGCTGATCGCACAAGGTGCG
This sequence comes from Pseudomonas sp. ES3-33, assembly GCF_000952175.1. NCBI lineage: Bacteria > Pseudomonadati > Pseudomonadota > Gammaproteobacteria > Pseudomonadales > Pseudomonadaceae > Pseudomonas > Pseudomonas sp. ES3-33. Next base: position 26,551 of record NZ_JZRI01000080.1, read on the forward strand.
GATGTGATCCCACTTGCCCATGCCCATCGGCCCGCGAGCTTCTTCGATGGACACCTGGACGTCGAACTCGGCGAAGGCTTCGACAAAGATCTGGGTCGGCGCGAAAGAGCCGAAGTCGACGACGGTACCGGCCCAGTCGAGGATGGCGGCCTGGAGTTTGGTTGGGCTGTTGTAGTTCATGGTGACGAATTCCTGTGTGGGCACAATGTTCAAATGATTGGCTTTATGTTGGGGTGAGCCTGCTCGGCAAAGCAGTCTTTCATTCCACGGTGTGTTGACTGATCGGGCGTCATCGCGAGCAGGAGCACTAGATTTCGAGCACTTCCATCTCCCGCAGCACTTCAGCCACCGCCGCCACAGCCGCGTGCATCTCGGCCTGGTTGACGTGGCCGATGCAGCCGACGCGGAAGGTTTCGACCTGGGTCAGTTTGCCGGGGTAGAGAATGAAACCCTTGGCCTTGACCCGTTCGTAGAACTCCTTGAACTGATAGCGCGGGTCCTTTGGCGCATGGAAAGTGACGATGATCGGCGCCTGGATCGCAGCGGGCAAAAAGCTGCGCACGCCCAGTTTGGCCATGTCGTCGAGCAATACCTGGCAGTTGTTGGCGTAGCGCTGGTGCCGGGCCGGCAAGCCGCCTTCTTCGTTGTATTGCAGCAGGGCTTCATGCAGCGCCGCGACCACGTGGGTCGGCGGGGTGAAGCGCCATTGGCCGGTCTTGGCCATGTAGGTGTGCTGGTCGAACAGGTCCATGGCCAGGGAATGGGAGTTGCCGGCGGCATTGGCCAGGGCTTCCTTGCGGGCGAAAACAAAACCCATGCCCGGTACGCCTTCGAGGCATTTGCCCGAGGCGGCGATCAGCGCATCGAACGGCACCTGCTGAGCGTCGATCGGCAAGGCCCCGAAGGAACTCATGGCGTCGATGATCAGGCGTTTACCCTGTTGCGCGATGACCTGGGCGATTTCCGGCAGCGGGTTGAGGATGCCGGTGCTGGTTTCGCAGTGAATCAACGCGACGTGGGTAATGCTGGCGTCCGCCCGTAACAGACGGTCGACATCGGCCGCCGTGGTGGGCTCGTCTTCGGCGGTCTCGAAAGTGCTGAAAGAGCGACCGAGGACTTCGCAGATTTTCGCCAGACGTTTGCCATAGGCGCCGTTGATCAGCACCAGCACCTTGCCGTTACGGGGTACCAAAGTGCCGATGGCCGCTTCTACCGCAAAGGTGCCGCTGCCTTGCAGTGGCACGCAGTGGTGGCTTTCGCCGCCGTTGATGATTGCCAGCAATTGCTCGCAGAGGCTGGCGGTAAGGTGGTTGAAGCGGTCATCCCATGAACCCCAGTCGACCATCATCGCCTGACGGGTGCGCGCCGAAGTGGTCAACGGGCCAGGGGTGAGCAGGATGGGCTCAGCAGTACTCATTCTCGTGTCCTCGCAATCGATGGCATGAAGCTACGGGACTTAAATTGCAATTTGCCGTGCTATCAATCAAATTGTTTGTTGTTATGCCAGTCATCAGTGAAGGTTATTCATGAACCTGTTCCAGCTACGCGCCTTCGATGCGGTGGCGCGCGAAGGCAGCTTCACAAGGGCCGCTGCGCGGCTGTTCATCAGCCAGCCGGCAGTCACCGGGCACATCAAGGCTTTGGAAGAGCATTACCAGATCACCTTGTTGCGCCGTACTGCGCGACGGGTGGAACTGACGGAGGAAGGCACCAAACTGGCGGCGATCACCCGGGCGATGTTTGGCCTGGCCGAGGAAGCGCAGGTGATGCTGGAGGCTAACCGGCAGTTGCTTACCGGGCGCCTGGAGGTGGCGGCGGACGGGCCGCACCTGGTCATGCCGATGCTTGCCAGTTTGCGCGCCCGGTACCCCGGAATCACGGTGAACCTGCGCCTGGGTAACGCCCAGGAGACCTTGGCTGCGTTGTTGTCCGAGCATGCGGACATTGCCGTACTCACTGAGGTCGAGCCACGCAAAGGCCTGCATTTGCAAGCGTTGAGCGAATCCCGGCTGTGCGCGTTGGTGCCGCACAATCATCCCTGGGCGCAACGTTTGAAGGTGTCTCTCAAGGAGCTGCACGAGGTGATCATGGTGTTGCGCGAGCCGGGTTCGATTACCCGTCGAACCTTTGATGATGCCTGCCTCCAGGCCAGTGTCAGTCCGCGGGTATTACTGGAGCTGGACAGCCGCGAGGCAGTGACCGAAGCCGTGGCGGCTGAGTTGGGCGTTGGCGTGGTGTCTTCGGTGGAAGTCAGCCATGACCCGCGGGTGACGGCGGTGCCGATCATGGGCGAGGGGTTGGTGAATCGGCACATGATGGGGTGCATGGCGCGGCGGCGGGATTTGCGCTTGATCCAGGCATTCTTTGAATTGGCGCCGGGCGGATAGACCGCAGTGCGGCCATCGCGGGCGAGCCTTGCTCCCACAGCCGGTTAGCGCATTTCCTTGTGGGAGCCACCATCATTGAAGAAGCCTGTCCATCATGGCGATCAGACCGGTGGAATTTTTGGTCGATTGCCGACTTTAGGCCGTATAAACTTGCACAAAGCGTCGGCCAATAGATGTTTCGGCGCCACAGACAAGAGAGTGAGTAATGGGCGCACAGTGGAAGGTTAAACACAAAGAAGCGGCATCCAATGCCAAGGGCAAGATTTTCGGCAAATTGGTGAAGGAAATCACGATTGCCGCGCGCAATGGTGCCGATGTCGCGACTAACGCGCATTTGCGCCTGGTGGTGGAGCAGGCGAAGAAGGCGTCCATGCCTCGCGAAACCCTGGAACGTGCGATCAAGAAAGGTTCGGGACAGCTCGGCGAAACCGTGCAATACCATCGTGTGACGTACGAAGGCTTTGCCCCGCATCAGGTGCCGCTGATCGTTGAGTGCGTGACCGACAACATCAACCGTACTGTTGCCGAGATTCGTGTTGCCTTTCGCAAGGGCCAGTTGGGCGCTTCGGGTTCGGTTTCCTGGGATTTCAACCATGTCGGCATGATCGAGGCGTCCCCGGACAGCCCGGATGCTGATCCGGAAATGGCCGCAATCGAAGCCGGTGCACAGGATTTTGAGCCGGGCGAAGAAGAGGGCACGACCCTGTTCCTGACCGAGCCTGCGGACCTCGATGCGGTTCAGAAAGCCTTGCCTGAGCAAGGTTTTACCGTACTGTCGGCGAAGCTGGGCTACCAGCCGAAGAACCCGGTGAGTGGCTTGAGCGACGAACAGATGGCTGAAGTCGAGGCTTTCCTCGAAGGCCTGGACAACCATGATGATGTGCAGGACATGTTTGTCGGCTTGGCGGGTTAATCGGTTTCTTTCGTAATACCGCTATCGCGGACTGGCTTGCTCCCACGGGTCGTGGGAGCGAGTTTGGTGCGACAGGGTCTGTGCCGGTCACAGATCCTGTAGAACCCGGACCACCTCGCCAAACCCGGGCCGCTCCATCACCTGCGCTTGACAGCAACGCTGTTGCAATTGGTCCAGTTGTTCACGGCCATGCGCGGTCAAGCCCGAATCGATCCGCTCCAGCAATTCCCCCAGCAGTACCCCAAAGGCGCGCACTTCAAGTCGCTGCAGGGCGCGGCTTTCGGCACTGTCTGATTTCGCGTGGAAAGACGCCGCGCCAAAGTCTCCCAGCAGGCAATCACCCCGCTCGTTAAAGAGAATATTGTGGCCGTAGAGGTCGCCGTGGGTGATCCCCTGGCGGTGCAGATGTTCGGCCACCGAAGCGATGGCGCGAGCGATGCGCAGGGCCACACTGGCGCTGAAGCGGGTGTGATCGGCGTAGACGTCGCGGCTGCAGGAATCCAGGCTCGGCAGACCCGCCAGGTTGCGGAAGCTCGGCTCTATCAGCTCCATGACCAGTCCGGTCTGAGCCTGTGGATGGTCGACGATTCGTCCCTCGACCCGGATGAGGTTGGGGTGCTCGCCTGCAGTGATGCACGCGTTCATTTCATGCAAGGGCGAACCGTCGCTGGTCATTTCACCTTTGTAGAGTTTGACCGCCACTGGCAGCTCCCCAGCGCCTGGTCGGGTCCAGGTCGCTCGATGGATCACCCCGGAAGCACCTTCGCCCAGTTGCTGCTCAAGGCGCAATGCCGGCCAGGGGATGACGGCAGTCGATTCAAGCAGCGCAGCATCGGCCTCGGTTTCCAGCGGGTTACCGGCGTACGCCAGCCAGGTCAGGCTTGGCAGGGTGAGCAGCCATTCGGGGAGTTCGGTTAGCTGGTTGGCGGCGACCCGGATCAGTTCCAGTCGATGACAGTGTTGCAGGCTGTCAGGCAAGCGCTGGAGCTGATTACCGGCGAGCATGAGTTTTTGCAGGTGCGGGCGCGCGCCCAGTTCGCTCGGCAGTTCGCTGATGCAGTTGTCAGTCAGGATCAGCCAGCGCAGCAATGGCGGGAGTGCGCTGCCCGGAACCTGCGTAATGCGGTTGGCCTTGAAACCGACCATGGTCAATGAACTGCACTGGCCCAGGCATGCGGGCAGTTCGGTGAACAGGTTGTCCGAGCAGAACAACACCCGCAGGCGGGTCAGTCGATGCAGGTCGTCTGGTAGTTGGCTGAGCGCGTTGCCACTGAGGTTGAGGATTTCAAGGGAGTCCGCCAGGTCGAATATTTCCCGGGGGAAGTCACTCAGGCCGCAGGCGAGATCAAGGCGGGTGCTGCCCGCCAGTTGGCCGGCGCGCAGTTGGTCAAGGGTGTCCATGAAATCGATTCGCTATTCATTTGGAGAGGGGCGCCCGCATGATAGCGAGACATGTGGTGACTGTACCAATCGCGAGCAGGCTCGCTCCCACAATGATTTCCGAGCACCTGTGGGAGCGAGCCTGCTCGCGATTGGCATTCAAGGCGAAGAATGATCAATTCAACTCATTGATTTCCATCAACTGCCCCAGCCGACTGCGAGTTCGCGCCAGGTCGATTGCATCACCACCCAGGCTCGCACTCAGCGAATGCTGGCTGACCAACGTCAGGTGTTTGTCCTGATCGTAAAGCACGTCGACCAGGTTGATAAACCGCTGCTGCGCGGCGATGGTGGTGTCGGCGAGCAGGGGCAGGTCGACGATGATCCAGTGGTCGAACTGTCGGCACAGTTCCAGGTAGTCCATGACGGCCGTGGGGTGTTCACACAGGTCGGTGAAAGTGAATCCGATCGTGCGCCGATCGCTGAAGCGGGCCTGCACTTGACGGGTGCCGACAGACAGTTGCAGGGGCGGAGCATCAGCCTCTGGGAAATTCAACCGGCGTCTGATCTGCAGTGTGTCCGGCCAGAGGTAATGTCCATGGGTGAAGACTTGCTGGGCGTGGTGCCGCGCCTGACTGCGGTAGTCGTGGGGCCCGCCGACTTCCATGACCTGCATTTTCGAGTTGATCAGGTCGATGACCGGTTTGAAACGTGCGTGGTACAGCGGGTTTGGCAGCAAGCCTTCCGGCGGATAGTTTGAGGTGACCAGCAGCAGGATGCTTCGGCGAAACAGCGCCTGGAATAAGCGGGTGATGAGCATCGCGTCGCCGATATCGTGGACGTGAAACTCGTCAAAACACAACACCCGACAACCGTCCAGCAGGTGTTCAAGGCTGTGTTCCATGGCATCGGTCTGCTCGCGATGAGTGAACATTTCCTGATGCAGTTGGGCAAAAAACTGATGGAAGTGCAGCCGCTGTTTTTCGGCGATCGGGACGGCCTGGAAAAAACCGTCCAGCAACCAGCTCTTGCCCCGCCCCACGGCGCCGTGCAGATACAGCCCGGGAAGTTTTCGCTGCGCTGAGCCTGGCAGCAAGGGGGCGTAGTGCGCCATGCAATCGATCACGCGCTGCTGACTGTGGCTGAGGGTATAGCCTTGGGCATGCGCCTTGTGGCGAAAGTAGTCGTGGATCACCCTTGCGCTGGCCACCGGTGTAGTCGATGCCTTGGCAAACAGGCGGCGCAGTGCCGGCCAACGTGGTGTGAGTCGCAAACGCTTGGGTGGTCGAACAGCCACTGGAATGTCACCCCGTGATTTTCTCGCCGGCGCCCCGCGCGGCGGCGGCACAGTTTAACCAAATGGGTAGTTTTGCTTCCAGCGCTGTGGGTCAAAACGTTTTCGTTTGCCTGAGCAACTGCGCCGCTGGCGTATCGCTGGGGCTGACCATTGCATAGTTATACCCGGCACCTGACCAGTACTCGGCCTGCAGCTCACCATCGCTGCGACTGCCTCGGGGTAGCAGGAAGTTCTTCGGCCCTGGCGGGCGCACGTAGAAGCTGATCTTCTGTCCGTTCCGGTTCTCGTAGACCACCATCGCCGCCGGCCCTTGCTCGGTGCTGAGCAGGCGCCCGCTGACCGGTTTGAAGCCGGCGTGAGCGAGGTCGGGAAGTCGGTTGGCCTGGGTGAAATAACGGTCTAGCCAGGCCTGCATGTCGCCCTGTTCGCCGACTTTGAAGTCCGCCGGCAACAGGCCTTGCTGTGCGATCAGACGATACGCCTGCATGGCATCGGCCATCGGTGCCGCAGCGCTGAGCAGGGTCATTTCCCGGGCCTGCCAGCCGCTGAAACCGCCAACGCCGACGGCCAGCAGCAGTACGGCGGCGCTGGCCAGGTGACGGCGGGATTGGCGCTTGAGCCCTTGGCGAATGAGCGCCGGCTGCAGCTGCGGATTGGCCGGTTGCTGCAGCGCGCCGCTCAGATCGGCTCGCAACTGTTGGGCATCCTGCTGCCAGGCGCGCACGGTGGCGGCCACGGGCGGATTGTTTGTCAGATAAGTTTCAACCAGAAGTCGGTCCGCCGCGCTGAGCTGGCAGTCGATGTAGGCGTGCAGATCACGCTCGTCAGGGGGCATGCTGATCATTTGAGTCTCCGCAGGGCAGGGCGGGTGATTTCACCTTCGCTGAGCTGGCGCAACGCCTGGCGGGCGCGGGACAGGCGGGACATCACGGTGCCAATGGGCACTTCGAGAATCTCGGCCACCGCTTTGTAGCTCAAGCCTTCGACTGATACCCACAGCAACAGTGCGCGTTGCTCGGTGGTGAGCTGGTCGAAGGCCTTGAGCGTCGATTGCGCGATCACCGTGCGCTCTGCAGACGGCTCGGCTTCTTCACGGCCGGTAAAAAATTCGAGCATTCGCGCATAACGCCGGGAGCGCCGGTGGGCGTCGAGGAACTGTCGATAGAGAATCGAGAACAACCAGGCGCGCAAGTCTCCCTCCGGGCGTTTGTCGCTCCAGCGTGAGAGTGCGCGCTCCAGGCAGGTCTGCACCAGATCATCGGCGCTGCTGGGATTACGCGTCAGGGACAGCGCAAATCGCCTCAACCTGGGAATGATTTCACTCAGTTGTTCGTCGATATCGTTCATGAAGTTCTGACTAGTCACTACGCTGTGGACCAGGAAGACGCTCGGCGTTCGAGGTTATTCCACGCGCGAATAAATAAACACCCGGTGATGGAATAAACCGTCCGGGGGTTCGTCTGCTTGATTCTTCTCACTTGCGGCCACAGGCCCTGGAGTCTTTCATGGTAGATCGCTCATCACCGCCCACCCGGCCACCGCTGAGCGCCACCAGCCTGGTGTTGCGCCTTGGCGGTATCGCTTTGGTGGTCGCCGCCGTTGCCGGGGCCTTTGCCTACGTCAACGGCACATTTGACCCACAGCGGCTGACGCCGAAAAAACTGATTAACGTGCTGGAAACCAACAACGGCGTGCACCCGGGGTACCGGCGCAACCACTCCAAAGGTGTTTGCGTGATCGGGCATTTCGAGAGCAGCGGAGAGGCGCGCAGCTACTCCAGCGCCCAGGTATTCAATGAAGCACGCACCCCGGTGGTCGGGCGGTTCGCGCTGCCGGCTGGCAATCCCTACGCACCGGACAGCAGCGTGCCGATCCGCAGCATGGCGCTGCGCTTTACCCAGGCCAATGGACAACAATGGCGCACCGGGATGAACAGCATGCCGGTGTTCCCGGTTGGCACCCCCGAAGCCTTCTATCAATTGCAGCAGGCCCAGTCACCCGTACCCGCCACCGGGAAACCCGACCCTGCGGCGGTACCAGCATTCTTCGGCGCGCATCCGGAAGCTGCGCCGTTTCTGGCGTGGATCAAAACCGCCAAGCCGTCGGCCAGCTACGTGACTGAAACCTACAACAGCGTGAACGCGTTTTACCTGGTCAACGCCGCCGGTCAGCGCCAGGCGGTGCGCTGGAGCATGGTGCCGGTTGCCCAGGATTCACCCGGTGCGACGGCGCCGCAAGGCACCGATTTTCTCGAGCAGGACCTGGCCCAGCGAATGGGCGCCGGGCCGTTGCGTTGGCAGCTGAACATCACCCTGGCCAACCCCGGTGATCCGATAGACGATGCCAGCAAGGCCTGGCCCGAAGGGCGCAAGGTGGTAAATGCCGGGACTCTGGTGCTCGAAAACGTCCAGCCGCAACTCAGTGGCGAGTGCCGGGACATCAACTATGACCCGCTGGTACTACCTGCCGGCATCGAGGGCTCGGGCGATCCACTGCTCGCCGCTCGTTCAGCCGGTTATGCCAGTTCCTACTTGCGTCGTACCAGTGAAGTCAGCCAGTTGCCCGCCGCCAAACAGGAGGCTCGCCAATGAGCACTCAACCGAACCACTTCGCGCCATTGGCGCGGTTGCTGCACTGGCTGATGGCACTGATGGTTATTGCCATGCTGTTTATTGGGGCAGGCATGGTTGCCTCGGTGTCCGAGCGTCATGAGTGGCTGATCCACCTGCACAAACCCTTGGGCATCGCCATTCTGGTGTTGGTGATCGTGCGCATCGTCGTGCGTTTTTCCACTCGACAGCCGCCACTGCCTGCCGATTTGCCGGGATGGCAAGTGCTCGCGGCCAAAGGCTCGCACCTGCTGCTGTACGCACTGATGCTGGTATTGCCGCTACTGGGGTGGGCAATGATTTCGGCGGCGGGCGATCCGGTAATGCTCAGCAGTTCGTTGCAGCTGCCTTCGATTGTACCGGCCAACGCGCAGGTATTTGCCATTTTGCGCAAGGCCCACGGGTACCTGGCCTACCTGCTGTTCCTGACCGTGTTGCTGCACCTGGCGGCGGCGCTGTTCCATGGCTGGGTGCGCCGTGACGAGGTGCTCGACAGCATGCTGCGGGGCAAGGACCGCGCCTGACTTCGATGGCCGCAGCTGCAGCTGCGGCCATAGCCAATCAGCGCAACACGTCAACCATATCGGCAACAGTCGTCAGCACGTCCTTGCCCAACTGTTTGGAGCGCTTGCCCGACCAGCCCGTCAGCGGGTTCGGCGCGTCGTCGTTGTCCTTGAAGGGCATTTCCAGGGTCAGCGACAGGCAGTCGAATTTCTCGCCGACGCTGTTGCACGCCAGGGTCATGTTGGCTTTGCCCGGCTCATCGCGGGTGTAGCCGTGCTTGGTCTGGAAGTCCTTGGTAAGGTGCTTCAAATGACTGCGAAATTGCTCTTCGAGTTTAGCGAGCCGCGGGGTGTAACCAGGGTTGCCCTCGCAGCCGGCGGTGAACACGTAGGGAATCTCTTCGTCGCCATGAATGTCGAGGAACAGGTCAACGCCGTAGCGTTCCATCTGTTGTTGCACGAACAGCACTTCAGGGCTGACTTCCTGGCTGGCGTTCTGCCAGGCGCGGTTCAGGTCCTGGCCCATGGCATTGGTGCGCAGGTGGCCATGGAAGGCGCCGTCCGGATTCATGTTCGGCACCAGGTACAGATCGGCACTGGCCAGTAGTTTGTTCAGGACCGGGTCGTCGTGTTTTTCCAGGCGCTCAATCACACCTTCCATAAACCATTCGGCCATATGTTCGCCCGGGTGCTGCTGGGCAATCATCCACACCTTGCGTCGACCCTCGGCTCCGGTGCCTTTGCGCAGAAGCTGGATGTCCCGGCCTTCGACGCTTTTACCGGTAGCCAGCAGCTCGGTGCCGGCCTTGGTCAGCGCCTGCTCGATCAGCCAGTCGTGCCGCCCGCGACTGTAGGGTTCGAAGTAGGCGAACCAGGCATGGGTAGCAGTGGCTTCCAGGCTGAAGCGCAGGCAGTCGCCTTCGAAGATGGTGGGTACCCGGAACCAATTGACGTGGTCATACGAGGCAACGGCCTGGTAACCGTCCCAGGCCTTGTTATAGGAGGACTTGCTGGCGTTACTCAGGCGAAACCAGTGCTCCTGGCCCACGTGCAGGCCGCTGGCCTTGAAGTGGAACCACTGGAAGTGCGGGCTGCGGGTATCGGGTCGAATGGCCAGCAACGCTTGCAGCGGATTGCTGATATCGATCACTTCAATATTGCCGCTGTCGAAATTTGCGCTGATGTCGAAAGAGGATTTAGCCACGGTCATAGTCGATTCCTGAATATGATTTTTATGGCTGTTACTTTACACGCAGGGAAGGGAAAAATCGGGGAAATTGCCAGGAATTTGGGGGGCGTCCTCCTTGACGCCGACGCAGCTTAGAGACTGTGCGATTGATTCTCAAGTGCTATTTATCAATAGTTTGGCCCAATGTTACCGGGCCTCTCTTGCCAAGGAACATTCTTTTGATATCATCCGCGCCATCGAATTAGCAGTGCCTGAAGACTTCATTAGCCTGAAGCCAAAAGCCAGAATAACTGGCAAAAAAAGACCCGGCAAAAAGCCGGGTCAAAAACCGTGATTAGCCTGATGAGGAGATAGTCCAGGAGACCGACCTAAGGTCTCTTGGTCCATCGACTGATCTCGCGACCAGATGATGCAATAATAATCATTCTCGTTTGCAAGTCAAACGCTTTTCGCTGTTCGCCAGGGAAATTCTTTCCTGGTGCCTTCGTTTCAGCCCTTCTTACCTTCGTCAAGCGACCGATCCACCATGGCCCTGGCCATATCGATCAGGTGCACCGTCGACAGCGTCAGGTCCCGGCTGGCGCCTTGAAGGTTACTGGCCGACTCATAGGCAATGGAGGCCGCGCACCGCATCAGGTCAGAGGCATGTACAAGTGCCTCCTCGCTGCTGACGTTCTTGTTTACAGCAAAAAAGCGCGGTTGTTCGGGCTCTGCTGACACGGCTGGTTTCAAGTAATGATCGAGCGCGCGCTGTGCGGCAGCGAAGCCCTGTGGCGAGTTGAGGGTGATATCCATTGGCTCGTCGGGCAGGTCGGTGCTGGTGATTGCCATGGTGACGTAAACTCCTTTTTTATGGTCAAATCCGGAAAACCAGATTAGTACAAAACGTATTTGTTTCGACCAATGAAATAATACAGATTGTGTTTTGAGCGCGGACAGGAGCCCGCGTATCGTGCCGGACATGGATAAATGGATTGAATTGGTCAAGGCCAAGATGAGTGAGCTCAATATCACTCAGGAGATACTCGCAGACCGTCTTGGGATGTCGCAGGGTGGTGTTGGACACTGGCTGAATAAACGACGTCAGCCCGCTGTCGACGACATGAACCGTGTGCTGCAAGCCTTGGGCCTGGATTTCCTCGAAGTGGCAATGGTGCTCCGGGAGGTCGAGGCTTACGAGGAAGATAATCCTCCCTTGGCGCAGCGCTATAACCCTTCATTTCGCTACCCGATCAGTGATTGGCAAGACGCACAGCAGCTGCGCGATGGGGAGTTGCCGGTGTACGGTGCGACGCAGTTCGAGCTGTCCGACTACCACGCTCGTGGCGGCGCGTTCTGGCTCAAGGTAGAGGGTGATGCGATGAACGCGCCCAGTGGGCCGAGCATTGCCCACGACATGCTGATCCTGGTCGATCCGGAGGTTGAGGTGCTGCCCGGCAAGCTGGTGATTGCCCAATGGCCCGGCAGCGCCGCAGCCACTTTCCGCAAATTGATCGAGGAGGGCGGCCAACGTTACCTGGTCCCGCTCAACCCTACTTATCCGAAGGCTTTGTACACTGCCGACTGCCGAATCATCGGCGTGGTCGTACAGGCCACCGCCAAGTTCTGATCAGATCGGCCCTGCCAGGGGGTAGGACCGTTCCTTGTTTCAAGCCTCTTGCAGCTCGACCAGCGCGGTGCCTTCACTGACCATTTCGCCTTCCTGGTAGTACAGCGCCTTGATCACTCCCGCGTGCGGCGCACGAATGCTGTGTTCCATTTTCATGGCTTCCAGCACTACCAGCTGCGCGCCGGCTTCAACCGATTGCCCGACCTCTACCAGGACCCGCACGATACTGCCGTTCATGGGTGCGGTCAGGCCGCCCTGATGACTATGACTGGCTTCCACGGCACTGATCGGGTCGTAGGATTCGATGCGGCGAAGCTCCCCATCCCATTGCAGATAGACCACGCCGTCGCGGCGAATGACCCGGTGCTGTCGGCGCAGGCCTTCTTGCTCGGTCAGCAGTTGCTCGCCCTTGAGCTGTGCTGTGCTTGCATCGACTGCGCCCAGCGTAAGAGCACGGTCCTGGCCTTCGCAGCTCAGGTGCAGGCTGATCTGCGTTGGCAGCCCGGTACGAAAACCGTTGCCGCTCGCCCAAGGCGACGCCAGGTCGTCAGTGCGCGGCGCGGTGGTTTGACTTTGGGCAAATGCCTGGCCAGCGGCTTGCCAGAAATCCTCACCCAGCTCTGCCGGTTTTGGCAGCAACTGCTCCTGGTATCGCGGGATGAACCCGGTATCCAGTTCTGCGGCGGCAAACGCTGGATGGCCGATGATCCGGCGCAGGAAGTTGATGTTGGTCCTGAGGCCACCAATCGCGAACTCGTCGAGCATGCCCAGCAGGCGTAGCCGCGCCTGTTCGCGGTCTTCGCCCCAGGCAATCAGCTTGCCCAGCATCGGGTCGTAGAACGGCGAGATCTCATCACCTTCTTCCACGCCGCTGTCGACTCGACGTCCGTCGCCGGGCGCCGACTCGCGATACAACTCCAGACGTCCGGTCGCTGGCAGGAAGTCATTACCAGGGTCTTCGGCGTACAACCTGACTTCAATGGCGTGTCCGATCAGAGGCACCTGCTCCTGGGGCATCGGCAGGGTTTCACCCCGGGCCACGCGGATTTGCCAGGCGACCAGGTCGAGCCCGGTAATGGCTTCGGTCACCGGGTGCTCGACCTGCAGACGAGTATTCATCTCCATGAAGAAGAACTCGCCTCGCGAGTCCAGCAGGAACTCCACCGTACCGGCTCCGACGTAGCCAATGGCCTGTGCCGAGCGTACGGCGGCTTCACCCATGGCGCGGCGCAATTGCGCGCTCAGGCCTGGAGCAGGGGCTTCTTCGACAACCTTCTGGTGGCGACGCTGGATCGAGCAGTCGCGCTCATTGAGGTACAGGCAATTGCCCTGCTGATCGGCAAAGACCTGGATCTCCACGTGCCGCGGTTTGAGCAGGTATTTTTCTACCAGCATGCGTGAGTCGCCAAATGACGATTGGGCTTCACGCTGCGCCGAGGCCAGGGCTTCGGCCAGTTGGCTGACATCCTCGACCACTTTCATGCCTTTACCGCCGCCGCCTGCCGTGGCCTTGAGCAGCACTGGATAACCGATGCGTTCGCAGGCTGTGCGGAAGGTTTCCAGGTCCTGGGCTTCGCCGTGATAACCAGGCACCAGTGGCACGCCGGCGGTTTCCATCAACGCCTTGGCGGCGGATTTGCTGCCCATTGCATCGATCGCCGAGGCGGGAGGGCCGAGGAAAATCAAGCCGGCATTCTCGATGGCCCGGGCAAATCCGGCGTTCTCGGACAGGAAACCATACCCCGGATGAATCGCCTGGGCACCACTGGCCAGTGCAGCAGCAATCAGTTTGTCGATCTGCAGGTAGCTGTCGGCGGCTTTGCTGCCACCCAGGTCCACCCGGATATCGGCCTCGCGGCTGTGCCTGGCCTCACGATCAGTGGCGCTGTGCACGGCCACGGTGGTCAGGCCCAGGGCCTTGGCGGTGCGCATCACCCGGCAGGCGATTTCGCCGCGGTTGGCCACCAGTAAAGTGTTAATGACGGGCGTGCTCATCAACGCGGCTCCTTCGTGTTTGGGGTAGCGAGCCAGTTCGCCGGGCGTTTTTGCAGGAAGGCACGCAAGCCTTCCTGGCCTTCAGGGCTGACGCGGATCCGCGCAATAGCATTCTCGGTGTAGCGCCGCAGCGCCGGTGTCAGCGCGCCGTTCCCCACTTCGCGCAGTAAATCCTTGCTGGCGCGCATGGCGGCGGGGCTGTTAAGCAGCAAGTTGTCGATCCACTGCTCGACCTTCGATTCCAGCTCTGCCAGCGGGTAGCTTTCTGACAATAAGCCGATCTCCCGTGCCCGCTGGCCGTTGAACCGCTCGGCCGTCAGGGCGTAGCGACGCGCTGCGCGTTCGCCGATCGCTTGCACCACGAACGGACTGATCACGGCAGGCGCCAGGCCGATGCGCACTTCCGACAGGCACAATTGCGCGTCATCGGCACCAATGGCCATATCACAGCAGCTGATCAAACCCAGTGCTCCCCCAAACGCCGCCCCTTGCACTACGGCCAGGGTGGGGATCTTCAGTTTGGCGAGGTTGTACATCAACTCGGCCAACTCGCGGGCATCGTCGAGATTGGTGTGGTAATCCAGTTCGGCGGACTGCTGCATCCAGGCCAGGTCGGCGCCGGCGCTGAAATGCTTGCCGCGGCCGCGCAACAGCAGGAATCTGAGGCTGGTATCGGCCGAAACCTTATCCAGGGCGATGATCAGCTCGCGGATCATCTGCGCGTTGAAGGCGTTGTTCTTGTCTTCGCGAGCGAGCCACAAGGTCGCGAAACCCCGGGGGTCGGTGTGCAATTGGAGGGTGTTGAAGTCGCTCATTTTGTCTGTCTCCACAACTCATGTGTGAGCGGGCTTGCTGGCGAAGAACGATAGCGCGGTACATGGAAGACCGCGGTGAATCCTTCGCCAGCAAGCCCGCTCACACAGAAAATCACATCCGGAATACGCCGAAACGGCTCTGTTCTACTGGCGCGTTCAGCGCGGCCGACAAGGCCAGGGCCAACACATCGCGGGTCTGCGCGGGGTCGATGACGCCGTCGTCCCACAGCCGGGCGCTGGAGTAGTAGGGATGTCCCTGCTGTTCGTACTGATCGAGGATAGGTTGCTTGATCTCGGCTTCCTGCTCGGCGCTGAAGCTCAGGCCACCGCGCTCGGCCTGCTCGCGCTTGACTTGCACCAGCACGCCGGCAGCCTGCTCGGCACCCATCACGCCAATCCGCGCATTTGGCCACATCCACAGGAAGCGTGGGTCGTAGGCGCGTCCGCACATGCCGTAGTTGCCGGCGCCGAAGCTGCCGCCAATGATCACGGTGAACTTTGGCACCTTGGCGCACGCCACGGCGGTCACCAGTTTGGCACCGTGCTTGGCGATGCCTCCGGCTTCGTATTTCTGGCCAACCATGAAGCCGGTGATGTTCTGCAGGAACAGCAATGGGATGCCGCGTTGACAGGCCAGTTCGATGAAGTGCGCGCCTTTCTGCGCGGCTTCGGCGAACAGAATGCCGTTGTTGGCGAGAATCGCGATCGGATAACCGTGCAGGTAGGCAAAACCGCAGATCAGCGTCGTGCCGAACAACGCCTTGAACTCGTCGAACACCGAGCCGTCCACCAGCCGTGCGATGACTTCACGCACATCAAAAGGTTGCTTGGCGTCAGCCGATACAACGCCGTAGAGCTCATCGCTGCCATACAGCGGGGCGATCGGGGTGCGTTGCTGCACTTCGCCGAGCTTGCGCCAGTTAAGGTTGGCAATGCTGCGCCGGGCAATGGCCAAGGCGTGCTCGTCGCTCTCGGCGTAATGATCGGCGACACCGGAAACCTTGCAGTGCACATCGGCGCCACCAAGGTCTTCGGCGCTGACCACTTCACCCGTCGCGGCTTTCACCAAAGGCGGGCCGGCAAGGAAGATGGTCGCCTGGTTGCGCACCATGATTGCCTCGTCTGCCATGGCCGGAACATAGGCGCCGCCAGCGGTGCAGGAGCCCATGACCACGGCGATCTGTGGAATGCCCATGGCACTCATGTTGGCCTGGTTGAAGAAGATTCGGCCAAAGTGCTCGCGGTCCGGGAACACTTCATCCTGGCGTGGCAAGTTCGCGCCACCGGAGTCCACCAGGTAAATGCAAGGCAGGCGATTTTGCTGGGCGATGGTCTGGGCGCGCAGGTGTTTTTTCACGGTCAGTGGGTAGTACGAGCCACCTTTTACCGTGGCATCGTTGGCGACGATCATGCATTCGACGCCTTCCACGCGGCCAATTCCGGCGATCACGCCAGCCGCCGGAACATCCTCACCGTATACCTCGTAGGCTGCCAGCTGGCTGATTTCCAGGAAGGGCGAACCGGGATCGAGCAGCCGGTTGATGCGCTCACGAGGCAGTAACTTGCCCCTTGATGTGTGTCGCTCTTGCGCTTTGGGGCCGCCACCTTGCTGCACCTGGGCGAGCAGGGTGTGCAGGGCGTCGACCTGTTTGCGCATCGCCGCGCTGTTGGCCGCGAACTCCGCCGAGCGGGGGTTGAGCAGGGTATGCAGGATAGCCATGGACAACTCCGGTTAGCGGGTTTCGTTAAACAGTTCACGACCGATAAGCATGCGACGAATTTCACTGGTACCCGCGCCGATTTCGTAGAGCTTGGCGTCACGCAACAGACGGCCCGCGGGGAATTCATTGATGTAACCGTTGCCACCAAGAATCTGAATCGCGTCGAGGGCCATTTGCGTGGCGCGTTCGGCGCTGTACAGGATGACGCCGGCGGCGTCCTTGCGCGTGGTCTCGCCGCGCTCGCAGGCCTGGGCCACTGCATACAGATAGGCTCGGCTGGCGTTGAGTTGGGTGTACATGTCGGCGACCTTGCCCTGGATCAGCTGGAACTCGCCGATGCTCTGGCCAAATTGCTTGCGGTCATGGATGTAGGGAACGATCAGGTCCATGCAGGCCTGCATGATGCCGGTCGGGCCGCCGGACAGCACAACGCGCTCGTAGTCGAGACCGCTCATCAATACTTTCACGCCGCCATTGAGTACGCCCAGGATGTTTTCTTCCGGCACCTCGACGTCATCAAAAAACAGCTCGCAGGTGTTCGAGCCACGCATGCCGAGCTTGTCAAACTTGTTGCTGCGGCTGAAGCCTTTCGAGTCGCGTTCGACGATGAAAGCAGTAATGCCGTGAGGGCCTTTTTCCAGGTCGGTCTTGGCGTAGATCACGTAGGTGTTGGCGTCGGGGCCGTTGGTAATCCAGGTCTTGCTGCCATTGAGCACGTAGCGATCACCACGCTTGTCGGCGCGCAGTTTCATCGATACCACGTCCGACCCGGCGTTCGGTTCGCTCATGGCGAGGGCGCCGATGTGCTCGCCGCTGATCAGCTTGGGCAGGTACCTGGTCTTCTGCTCATGATTGCCGTTGCGGTTGATCTGGTTGACGCAGAGGTTGGAGTGCGCGCCGTAGGAAAGCGCAACTGAAGCCGAGCCGCGGCTGATTTCTTCCATGGCCACCACGTGCGCCAGGTAACCCAGGCCAGCGCCACCGTATTCTTCGCTGACAGTGATGCCTAAAAGGCCCATGTCGCCGAACTTGCGCCACAGGTCTGCTGGAAACAGGTTGTCGATGTCGATCTGGGCGGCGCGCGGGGCGATCTCGCTGGCAACAAAGGACTGAACCGAATCACGCAGCATGTCGATGGTTTCACCGAGGGCAAAGTTCAGGGATGGGTAGCTCATGGGGCACCTTTTGGCTTTTTTGTTGGGTGGGGAGGGCGGTGCTGCAGCTCTCACCTTTACGTTAACGTAAGCCTGTGACGAAGCGCTGTCAATCACCCTTTACGTTAACGTCAACTTGGGCGACAGTAGGGCGGATGAGGATAGAAAGCGGACCCTTCTCGGGAGATGACGACTGTGGGAGCCGGGCTTGCCCGCGATGGCGTCTGCACATTCGATACTGATGTGGCAGGGGGAAGACTGTTACTCCCACAGGGTAAATTCATTGTTGGTGGTGGTGATGTCGAAAACCCGAATCCCAGACAGCACAAAGGGGAGCCGAAGCTCCCCTTTAATTTGTCGTTGCGCGTGCTCTTTTTTTATTATTGAGGGGCGGTCTGTTGTTGTTTTTGGTAACCGTGACCCTTTACCGCTGTTTTTGTCGATCCCCATCCGGGATCAAGAGCAAACGTATTTTTTTGAGCGCTGATCTGCTTTTTCGCCAAGCGATCCAACCAGTTCGGGAGCTACCTGAAGGTAGTTTTATTGTTCTCTGCCCGGTTGCGGGTTACTCCGAAAAGCACCCTGAAAAGCACACCTTCTCCAAAAAAATCTGTTAGCTGCGTCTCTGCCGTGTTGTTCTTGTTATGTCAGAGTCGTTACGTCTTATTTTTATTGGTTTGCTGCTTTTTATTCTTGTTATGCCATAGAGATAGCAGGAGCCGTGCCAACTTTTAAAAAAGCTTTAAAAACAGATACTTATGATTTAGCTGCTTTTTGGCAAAGGCGCTGACTCTCATAATCTGTTTCCGTGTTACTCGATTTTGCCCACATTTCACGGCTGGCGGTAACACCCCGACACAACCGCTCGCTCACTGTGCACTGCGTGCCTTGGCAACCCGCGATCCGGTAGGGCGGCCCAACACGGTACAGATCTGCTGGCCTGCCAGAATCAAGGCGTCCAGGTCAATACCGGTGTTTATGCCCAGGCCGTTAAGCAGGTAGACCACATCCTCGGTAGCCACGTTACCGCTCGCGCCTTTGGCATAGGGGCAGCCGCCGAGGCCGGCGATGGAGCTGTCGAAGGTCGAGATGCCTTCCAGCAGGCTGGCGTAGATATTGGCCATGGCCTGCCCATAGGTGTCATGGAAATGCCCGGCGAGTTTGTCTCGAGGGACATCGGTCGAAACCACTTCGAACATCCTGCGAGTGGCGCCTGCGGTGCCGGTACCAATGGTGTCGCCCAGGGAGACCTCGTAACAGCCCATCGCGTACAGCTCGCGAGCAACCCATGCGACTTGCTCGGGTGCTACATCTCCTTCGTAGGGGCAGCCCAGCACACAGGACACGTAACCGCGCACCGTTATCCCGTGTTGTCGGGCTGCGTCCATGATGGGAACGAAGCGCTCCAGGCTTTCGCTGATCGAGCAATTGATGTTGCGCCGGGAGAAGGCTTCGGAGGCGGCGGCGAACACCGCAACTTCCTTGACCCCGGCAGCAATGGCGTCTTCGAACCCACGCAGGTTGGGGGCGAGTGCGCCGTAGGTGACGCCTGGTTTGCGCTGGATCTGCGCAAAGACTTCTGCCGAACCTGCCATCTGCGGCACCCATTTGGGCGAAACGAAACTGCCGACTTCGATGTAATCAAGGCCAGCGGCGCTCAGCGCGTCGACCAGTTGCACCTTGTCGGCGACGCTGATGGGCTGGGCTTCATTTTGCAAACCGTCGCGGGGACCCACTTCGATCAGGCGCACGTGAGTTGGAAGGGACATGGGAATAGACCTGTGCTGATAGCCCTGCAGGAGCGAGCTTGCTCGAGATGGTCGTTAGCGATAACGCGGGCTTCCTGATTAAACGCGTTGACCTTGACTCCATCGCAAGCAAGCTTGCTCCTGCAGGGGAGATGTGTGGGATTATTGAAGTGCTTGCTGGCTCTTGATCGTCTGTTCCAGGGCCTGGGTGCAGCGCTCCTGCGCCGTGTCCAGTTCCAGCTTCATCTGCTCGATGTCGAGCATCTGCTGTTCCAGTTGATCACGACGCTCGGCGATCTTGTTCAACATGGTCTGCAACTGTTTCTGGTTGCCCCCGGCAGGGTCGTAGAGTTCGATCAGCTCGCGGCATTCGGCCAGTGAAAAACCGATGCGCTTGCCGCGCAAGATCAGCTTCAGGCTGACCTTGTCCCGGGGCGAATAGATGCGTTCCTGGCCGCGTCGCTCGGGGCTGAGCAGGCCTTGTTCTTCATAGAAGCGGATCGCCCGGGTGGTAATGTCCAGCTCGC
The DNA here is from genome assembly GCF_000952175.1 of Pseudomonas sp. ES3-33. Taxonomy (NCBI): domain Bacteria; kingdom Pseudomonadati; phylum Pseudomonadota; class Gammaproteobacteria; order Pseudomonadales; family Pseudomonadaceae; genus Pseudomonas; species Pseudomonas sp. ES3-33. The sequence continues at coordinate 46,398 of NZ_JZRI01000080.1, forward strand.
GGGCGAGGTCGGAGATGCTGTAGGTCAGGCTGCTCATGGGCGCGCTCGAAAAAGGGTCATGGCGCTAAGCTAAAGGCAGGTTGACGTTTACGTCAAGGGCAAAAGCCCTACACCTTATCCAGTTTCTTCTCATGCGCCGTCACCTGCTGGCACAACTCGATCATCTGCTCGCGCATCCAGCGGTTGGCCGGGTCCTGGTCAGTGCTTTCGTGCCAGTAAAGGTGGGTCTCCACCGGGGGCACATCGTTGACCGGCAAACTGAAGGCATGCAGATCGTTGCGACGGGCAAAGCGCTCGGGCACGGTCATTACCATGTCCGTCTGCTGCAGCACTTGCGACGCCATCAGGTAATGCTGCGAGCGCAGGGCGATCTTGCGCTGGATGCCCATCTTGCCCAGCGCCAGGTCGACATGGCCCAGGCCACTGCGCCGGCTGGAAATATGAATGTGGGTCAGGGACAAGTAGTCATCGAGGCTGAATTTTTCCTTGTTCGCCAGCGGATGCCCCCTGCGCATGGCGCACACGTAGCGGTCCTCCATCAACTTGACATGGCGTACCTGAGGATCGGTATTGAGCGGGGCATCGACGGCGAAGTCGAGACGCCCGGCCGCCAGTTCCTTGGTGGTCTCGCGACGCTTGGACAGAAAGCTCTCGATGATCACGGTCGGCGCCAGGCGACGCAGGCGCTGGAACAGCGGGGGCAGGATCACCGCCTCGGTGAGGTCGGTCATGCTGATGCGATACGTCTTGACTGCCTGCAGCGGGTTGAATATGCGGCTTTCCTGAACGGATACACGCAGCAGCGAGAGCGCATTGCGCACCGGCCCGATGATGTTCTGCGCCATGGGCGTCGGGACCATGCCCTGGGCGGTGCGCACGAACAACGGGTCGTTGAATGTCTCGCGCAGGCGGGCGAGGGCGTTCGACACCGCCGGCTGGGTGATGCCAACGATCTGTCCTGCGCGAGTCAGGTTGGCTTCGGTGTAGATCGCGTCAAAGACGATGAAAAGGTTGAGGTCGACCTTGCTCAGATTCATGGCGCTGCACTCTTATTGTGTGGGCTCGGTGGCCTTGGCGATCAGTGGATCATATATCGGTGATGAATGTTAATACACGCCGAGAATAGGCTAGGTAAATTTTCGTCACTGTTCTAGCATCAAATCCATGACCTGAACAACTCATTAAAACCCCCGTTAAAAGGTAGAGCTGCCCATGGATTTCGCTTATTCGCCCAAGGTGCAAGAACTGCGTGAGCGCGTGACCGCGTTCATGGACACCTACGTTTATCCCGCTGAAGCCGTGTTCGAGCGTCAGGTCGCCGAAGGCGATCGCTGGCAGCCGACCGCGATCATGGAAGAACTCAAACTCAAGGCCAAGGCCGAGGGCTTGTGGAATCTGTTTCTGCCCGAGTCCGAGCTGGGTGCCGGCCTGACCAACCTGGAATACGCGCCGCTGGCGGAAATCATGGGTCGCTCCTTGCTCGGCCCTGAGCCCTTCAACTGCTCGGCTCCCGACACCGGCAACATGGAAGTGCTGGTGCGTTACGCCAACGATGAGCAGAAGCAGCGCTGGCTCGAGCCCCTGTTGCGTGGCGAAATTCGGTCAGCCTTCGCCATGACCGAGCCCGACGTGGCGTCCTCCGACGCTACCAATATGGCCGCCCGCGCCGTGCGTGACGGCGATGAGTGGGTCATCAATGGCAAAAAGTGGTGGACCTCCGGCGCCTGTGATCCGCGCTGCAAAATCCTGATCTTCATGGGCCTGAGCAATCCTGACGCACCGCGGCATGCCCAGCACTCGATGATCCTGGTGCCGGTGGATACCCCAGGCGTGAAGATCCTGCGTCCGCTGCCGGTTTTCGGTTACGACGATGCACCGCATGGTCACGCCGAAGTGCTGTTTGAAAATGTCCGGGTGCCGTTTGAAAACGTCCTGTTGGGCGAGGGCCGCGGGTTTGAAATCGCCCAGGGTCGCCTTGGCCCGGGGCGGATTCACCACTGCATGCGTTCTATCGGCATGGCCGAACGAGCGCTGGAATTGATGTGCAAACGTTCAGTGAGCCGTACCGCGTTCGGCAAGCCACTGGCGCGCCTGGGCGGTAACATCGACAAGATCGCCGACTCGCGTATGGAAATCGACATGGCGCGCCTGCTGACCTTGAAGGCCGCTTACATGATGGACACCGTCGGTAACAAGGTGGCCAGGAGCGAGATCGCGCAGATCAAGGTGGTTGCTCCCAACGTGGCCTTGCGCGTGATCGACCGCGCGATTCAGATTCACGGCGGCGCCGGGGTTTCCAACGATTTCCCGCTGGCCTACATGTACGCGATGCAACGCACCTTGCGCCTGGCCGATGGCCCGGACGAAGTGCACCGCGCCGCCATTGGCAAGTTCGAGATCGGCAAGTATGTGCCAAAGGAAATGCTGCGCAGCGGTCACTGAACAAACGTGTAGCACCGACCCACGAGATTCACTGTAGGAGCGAGCTTGCTCGCGATGATCGTCAACGATGACGCGTTAATGCTGGATTAACGCGGCGCCTCTGAGTTCATCGCGAGCAAGCTCGCTCCTACAGAGGGCGAGTTCAGTGAGTATCCACCTCGGGCAGCCCGTAGAACGTCCGGGCGCAGGCGGTGGTGTGTGCTGCCAGGTCTTCCTCGCTTTCCCCCCGATGCAATGCCACCTCACGCAACACCTCCGTCAGATACGCCGGTTCGTTACGGCCATTCTTCGGTTTGGGTCGCAAGCTACGGGGCAACAGGTACGGCGCATCGCTCTCCAGCATCAATCGACCGCGTTTGATCTCCTTTACCAGAGGGTGCAGGTGCGTGCCACGGCGTTCGTCGCAGATCCATCCGGTAATGCCGATGTGCAAGTCCAGGTCGAGGTAGCTGAACAAGGCCTTTTTTTCCCCGGTAAAACAATGCACCACGGCAGCCGGCAACTGATCCCGATAGTCGCGCAAGATGTCCAGCAGGCGCTGGCTGGCATCGCGCTCGTGCAGGAACACCGGCAATTGCAGTTCGACCGCCATGGCCAGGTGCTCCTCCAGCACCTTCTCCTGTTGCGGGCGCGGCGAGAAGTCGCGATTGAAGTCCAGCCCGCATTCGCCTACGGCGACCACGTTGGGTTCCTTGAGCAAACTGCGCAGGCGCCGGGCGCTATCGGCGTTCCAGTCGCTGGCGGAATGCGGGTGGATGCCGGCAGTGGCAAACAGTCGCTGATTGCTGTCGTCCAGCTGCTGGCACAGCTCCAAGGCCTGTTCGCTGCCTTCGACACTGGTGCCGGTAAGGACCAGTTGGCACACGCCGGCGGCGTACGCACGGTCGAGTACCGCCTGGTGCTTGTCGGCAAAACTGGGGTTGGTCAGGTTGACGCCGATATCGATGAGTTGCATGGTGCTACCTCGGACCAAAGGCCGGAAAGCATATCAGAGCTGCAGATTTATAAGAAAAGCCAAGAACTACAATCAGTTGTAGCTGTCTCTTGATGCCGCGAGGTAGGTCGTGCTGGTCAGTTGACCCGCATGAAGCCAGTTTCTCGCCCCTTGTCAGCGCTGTTTCTGAAGTTCGATTTCACTCACTCCTTGAAATCGGCCCAGTATTCTTTCCGGAGAGTGGATGACCCGTCCCTCGGTGTTGCTGTTGCTGTGTTTATCGTTGCTACTGCCGATGCCGGCGGTTGCGCGTCTGGCCGGCCCGCTGCAAGCCGTACCCGCCGCGAAGGTCCGTGACCTGGCGGAAATCCGCAGCAGCCGGGTGCTGCGCGTGCTGGTTAACCAAAGCCGCAACAGCTCCGGGGAAGTCGAAGGCCAGGCGATCGGCGTCGAATACCACCGCCTGCGCGCCTTTGAGCAATACCTCAACGGTCACGCCCGTGACGGTCAGGAAATCACCCTCAAGATAATCCCTAAAGGCAAAGACCAACTCATCGGCGCATTGCAGCGCGGGGAGGGTGACCTGGTGGCGCCAGGGGAATTGCTCGACCTGCAGCCCGGCCACGCCATCAGCACCAGTCAACCCATTGCCAGCAATATTCCGTTGGTGTTGGTCGGGATCAAGGGCGAGCGGAGTTACACCCGCCTGGAGCAGTTGTCCGGCAAGACCCTGGCCCTGCCGACGGGCAGCGCTGCCGGGGATGCGGTCAGCCAGATCAATCAGAAACTGGCGCTGCATAAATTGCCGCCGGTGAACGTCGAGTGGGTCGACCCTAGCCTCGCGGTCGAGGATGTACTGGAAATGGTCCAGGGCGGCATCTTCCACCTGACGATAGTCGAACAACCGATTGCCGAGCGCTGGGGCAAGATTCTGCCCAAGTTGCGCCTCGACCGGAAGGTGCTGATCAGCGAGCCGGGAGAAGAGTTCTGGTTCGTGCGGCGCGATGCTTCAATGCTGCGGGCCAGCATCGACCGCTTTCTACTCACCTACAAGAAACCTTCGGACCAGGATGTGGCCTTCCTGCGCATCTACCGTCGGCTGTATCAAGTGCACTATCCCTTGGCCAAGGCCAATCGTCAGCGTCTGGAAAAGCTGCGCCCGGTGCTGCAGAAGCACGCGGCGGCCCAAGGCATGGACTGGCTGAATCTGGCGGCGCTGGCATTCAAGGAATCCGGGCTGCAACCCAGTGCCCGCAGCGGCGGTGCCCCGACCGGGCTGATGCAGATCACCCCGGCGGCGGCGCAACGGGTAGGCGTCAATAACATTCAGGAACTTGATGCCAATGTTCAGGCCGGGGCCAAGTACCTGGCGATGATTCGCCGCAAATTCTTTGCCAGCCCCAAGCTCAATGAGCGTGAGCGCATGGCGTTTGTGCTGGCCGCTTACAACATTGGGCCGGAGCGGGTCCAGGGCATGCGCGCCGAGGCACGACGTCGAGGCTTGAACCCTAATCAATGGTTTTTCCAGGTGGAGCGCATTGCCATGGAGCAGGTTGGAATGGGGCCGGTCAGCTATGTTAATAGCGTGAACAAGTATTACCTGGCGTTCGATCGGGAGCGAGAATCGCTGGAGCCTCAGGGGCAAAAGGTTGTCACACGGAAATGATCTACTAAACTGATTGTTATGCTGAGATATTTACGCTTTTAACATAAAAATAACCGATTAATATAGCGGCCAACCACACTCAAACCAAGAATGGATGACACAGCATGAGCACACTGATCAACAAGGTCCTGTTTACCCGCGCCGGCTACGGCTTGACTGTCCTGCGGATCTTCGTCGGCATCATCTTTGCCGCCCACGGCGCGCAGAAGCTCTTTGGTGCGTTTGGCGGTTACGGTTTGGCCGGCACTGCGCAGTACATGGAAAGCCTGGGCCTGACGCCTGGCTATGTGATGGCGACGCTGGCTGGAGGCACCGAGTTCTTTGGCGGCCTGGCATTGATCATCGGCCTGTTGGTGCGCCCGGCGGCATTGGGCCTCACGTTTGTGTCGCTGGTTGCCATCTTCAGCGTGCACATCAGCAACGGCCTGTTCATGGCCAACAACGGTTACGAATTTGCCCTGGCCCTGCTCGGTGGCTCCATTGCGGTGTTGATCGAAGGCGCCGGCAAGCTGTCGGCAGACCGCGCCATCGCCGGCTAACCGCTCTGGATCAACCAAAAGGCCCGCATCACGCGGGCCTTTTTTGTTGCTCGCAATTCTTGACACTGCCGTGTCGGCTTCTCTAGGATGCTGCTCATGCGCCGATTTAAACAGCTACTTGCGGGGCGCCAGGTGACTCGATCAGTTACCGACAGAAGCTTGGAAACAGGCTTCGAAATTCCGCTAAAGCGCTGGTTCGGTGTTGCCTCTCACCTGCCATGCAGACCTTTGAGGCAGAGACACGACACGATGAATGCATTAAGCCCCGTTGTACGCCCCGCGCCGATCACGGCACACCTCACCCAGCGCAATCCCAAAATCCTGCTTGGCGGCAAACATCAGCCAACGCTCCTGCGTTATCTCGATGGCTGGCCTCGCCGCACGGGTGGTCCTGCGGCATTCCTTATCCAGTTCGTCGAAGACGGTGAGACCCTGGCGCGTTTCGCCAGCGACAGCTTCGACCTGGCGGTGATTCAGTCACCGACTGTTGAAGGGGCCAGCGAAATGATCAGCCAATTGATCCGCGTGGCCCGCCAGGGCCTGATTACACGACGCTGAATGTTACCGTTTTGTCGATTGACGGCGCGTGCCAGCGGCTGGCGCTGGCGTCGGTATTCGCGCGAATCAATCAGACGAGCGTCTTAAGGGCCAACTCAAAAGCTTCACAGCCTTTGCTGGCAAAGCTCTGGTAGTTACCGAACAGACGGATCAGGTAGATCGAGCCGACGTTCAGATAGCCCAGGCGGTAAATGGACTTCAACGAATCGAAGTTGCTCGACTCCACATAAGAGACCAGGCCTTTGTAACCCTTCTCCAGGTAATGCTTGAGAGCAAGGTTCATGCCTATGGCGTGCAGGCGCTGACCGCGATACTCGTGATGGGTGAAGCCTTTGTACATGTAGACGTAAGAGGGGCTGAAGTGCAGGAACAGCTCTGGCGGATCGATGTGCGTCGGTTTGCGTGAATACCAGCCATAAGAGGCTAATACCGCGCCATCGAAGATGCCGAAGCATTGATCGCCCTTGGCCAGGGATTCTTCGATAAAGCTCTCGGGCATCTCATTGACTGGATCGCGCGCGTAGTGGCGCATCATCTGTTCACTCAGGAACATCGGCTTGAAGTGCGATGGGTAGTCGAGGAACGCCGGGTCGACTTTCGGCAGCGTGACCCCGCGCAGTATCTTGAACAGCATGAAGGCGTTGACCGTCTTCAAAAAAAGCTGATGACTCGCGCTGGATAACCCAATCTTTCGAATCTTCGTTTGGCTTTTCTCAAGCAGCTGCTGCACGATCATGCCGTCCTCCCAATGGATCTTGTGGATGAAAGGGAATTTGCGTGAATTCAAGGTGCCAATTTATTGGCCTATGTAACAAGATGTTAGCAAGGTATTTTGCTTTTGCCCGGGAAAGCGTCATAAAACTAGCGATACCCGACAGACGTTCCGTAGAGTCAGTTGAGTACTTGCAGCTAACTACCTGAGTTGTCAGACGTTCATTTCCCGCAAGCCTGGGTAGAAAAGGAAAATTTTTTTTCAGTGCCATCCATTCGTGACTCGCCCCAAGGAGGCCCTCGACTTGAGTACCAACATCATCACAAAAGAAGGGCATGACGCCCTGAAACAGGAGCTCGATTACCTTTGGCGGGAGAAGCGTCCGGACACGACTCGCAAGGTCACCTGGGCCGCCTCCCTGGGCGACCGCAGTGAGAATGCCGATTACCAGTACAACAAGAAGCTGCTGCGCGAAATTGATCGCAGGGTGCGCTACCTGCGCAAGCGGCTGGAGGATGTGCGGGTGGTCGAGTACTCGCCGGAGCAGGAGGGAAGGGTGTTTTTCGGCGCCTGGGTCGAGATTGAAAACGAGGCCGGGGACATCAAGAAATTTCGCGTGGTGGGGTATGACGAAATCTACGGGCGCAACGATTACATCTCGATCGATTCACCGATGGCGCGCGCGTTGCTGAAAAAGGAAGTGGGTGACGAGGCGGTGGTGCAGACCCCGGGGGGCGAAACGTTGTGGTGGATCAACGCCATCTCCTACGGGCAAACGCCAAACGATCGCCCAGGGTAGGGCGACCGCTCAGGCGTCGATCAACCCTCGCGCAGCACGGTCAGCGGGCTGGCATTCAGGGCCCGACGGGTACCGAATACGCCCGCGCCGCCAATAAGCACGGCACCGATCAATGGCAATACCAGCAGCCATGGATGCGGCTGCCACGGCAGGTCAAATGCATAGCGGTATAGCACCAGGCTGACCAGTTCCGAGCCCAGTGCCGCGAGCAGGCCACTCACTGCCCCCAGCAGACCGAACTCGATCCGCCGGGCCTTGACCAACAGCTTCCGTTCCGCGCCCAGCGCACGTAGCAGGGCGCCCTGGCGAATGCGTTCATCCAGTGTTGCCTGCAATCCGGAAAACAGCACCGCCATGCCAGCCGCCAGGACGAACAGCAGGACGTACTCCACCGCCAGGGTGACCTGGGCGAGGATGCTGCGCAGCTGTTCCAGCAGGGCTTCGACTTGCAGGATGGTCACTGCCGGAAAGCTTCGGGACAGGTCGACGATCTGCTGGTCATGCCCAGCGGCCAGGTAGAAGCTGGTCAGGTAGGTGGCCGGCAGGTCCTTAAGGGTGCCGGGCTGGAAGATCATGAAGAAGTTGGGCTGGAAGTTGTCCCAGTTGATGTCACGCAAGCTGGTGACTTTCGCTTCGCGATTGACGCCGCCAACGGTGAAAACCATGTGATCGCCCAGCTTGAGCTTCAGGCTTTCGGCAACCTTGCCCTCCACCGATACCCCGGGAATCTCGTCGGGCGTCTGTTCGGTCCACCAGTTGCCGGCGGTGAGCTTGTTACCCGCTGGCAGGTCGGCCGCCCAGGTCAGGCTCAGGTCGCGCTGGATGGCCCGATCTCCGGCTGAGTCCTTGCTGACGATTTGCTGCACCGGTTCGCCATTGATACTGATCAGCCTTCCGGGCACCACCGGATACAAGGGTGCTGCCTGTGCCGAGAGTTCGATCAGGCGGTCGGTGAATGCCTGCTTGTCTGCCGGCAAAATATTCAGTGCAAAATAGTTTGGAGCATTTTTCGGCAGCTGGTTCTGCCAGGTATCGAGTAATTCGCCGCGCAGCAGGGCGATCAACGCCATGGACAGCAGGATCAGACCGAACGCCAGGGACTGCCCCGCAGCTGCCAGGGGGTGGCGCAGCAACTGGCCCAGCCCCAGGCGCCAGGGCAGGGAAGCGCGTGCCAGCATGCGCCGCAGGCTTTTGAGCAGCAGCAACAGCAAGCCGCCCAGGACCAGCGCGGCAATGACGCCGCCGCCGAGCAGGGCGAAGGTCAGCACCAGGTCCAGGCTCAGGCGCCACATGATCAGCCCCAGTGCCCCCAAGGCCGCGCCATAGACCATCCAGGTGCTGGACGGTATGGGCAGCATGTCTCGACGCAACACGCGCAGCGGCGGCACCCGACCCAACGCCGCCAGGGGCGGCAGGGCAAAGCCGGCCAACGCCACCAGCCCGGTGCCGATCCCGGCCATGGCCGGGAACAGGCCGCCAGGCGGGACATCGGTAGGCAGCAGGTCATGCAGTAACGCAAACAACCCGAGCTGCGCCAGCCAACCGATCACCGCGCCGCTGATACTCGCCAGCAAGCCCAGCACAGCCAGCTGCACGCTGAACAACAGCAGGGTTTCCCGGCGTGACAGGCCCAGGCAGCGCAGCAGTGCGCTGGCATCGAAGCGGCGAGTGGCGAAGCGCGTGGCCGACAGGGCCACCGCTACTCCGGACAACAGCACCGCGACCAGGCTGGCCATGTTCAGGTAGCGCTCGGCCTTGCCCAGCGCACCACCGATTTGCCGATTGCCATCGCGGGCATCCTGCAGCCGCTGATTCGGCGCCAGGCCGGGCTTGATCGCTTGTCGATAGCTTTCCAGTGCCTCGGCCTTGCCGCGCCACAGTTCCCGGTAGCTGACCCTGCTGCCGGGCTGGACCACGCCAGTGGCCGCCAGGTCGCTGAGGTTGATCATGACCCGTGGCGTCAGGCTGTAGAAATTCCCCGCCCGATCGGGTTCATAGGTCAGTACCCTGGCGAGTTTGAGCGTTTTCATGCCGACGTCGATGCTGTCGCCCATCTTCAGGTCCAGGGCTGTCAGCAGTCGCGCTTCAACCCAGGCTTCGCCGGGTTTCGGACCACCCCCGGGCTCTTCCGGGGCGAAGGGCGCAGGCGCGCTTTTCAGTTCGCCGCGTAATGGGTAGGCGTTATCTGCCGCCTTGATGCTCGACAGCTGGATCCCGTTGTCGGTGGCGATCACGCTGGAGAACTCGACCACCTGGGCGTGTTCGAGTCCCAGCTCGACGCCGCTGGTGATCTGTTCCGGTCGCGCTGGCGAGCTGCCTTCGAGCAGCAGGTCGGCGCCGAGGAACTCGGTGGCCCGCAGCAACATGGCGCCGTTCAGGCGGGCGCCGAAATAACCAATGGCCGTACTCGCCGCCACGGCGACCAGCAAGGCGAAGAACAACACCCGCAGCTCACCGGCGCGGGCGTCGCGCAGCAGTTGGCGCAGGGCAAGGCTGAACAGGCGCAATAGCGGCAGGCGTGCCATCAAGGCTCCAGAGGGGCGACCAGCAGGCCGGCTTCAAGGCGGATCAGGCGCCGGCACCGGTGTGCCAGGCGTTCGTCGTGAGTCACCAGCACCAGCGTGGTGCCGCGCTCTTTGTTGAGTTCGAACAGCAGGTCGCTGATGCGCTCGCCCGTGTGGCTGTCGAGGTTGCCCGTGGGCTCGTCGGCAAACAGTACGTCGGGCTCGGCTGCGAACGCGCGGGCAATTGCCACGCGTTGCTGTTCGCCACCAGAGAGCTGGCGCGGTGAATGGGTCAGGCGCTGGCCCAGGCCTACCCGCTGCAACAACTGCGTGGCCCGTTCGCGGGCGTCCTTGCGACCGTCCAGCTCCAGCGGCAGCATGACGTTTTCCAGGGCGTTGAGACTGTCGAGCAGCTGGAACGACTGGAACACGAAACCGACGTGCTCGGCCCGGATGCGCGCCCGCTGGTCTTCGTCAAGATTACTCAGGGCCTGGCCGGCCAGTGTGACTTCACCGCTGCTGGGCAGGTCGAGGCCGGCGAGCAAACCGAGGAGGGTGGATTTGCCTGATCCGGAGGCGCCGACGATAGCCAGGCTATCGCCCTTGTTCAGTTCCAGGCTGAGTTCGTGCAGGATAGTCAGTTCACCTTCCGCGCTGGGTACCACTTTGCTGAGGTTCTTCGCGGTGAGAATGCTTGCGCCCATGGAGAATCCGATGCGAGTGTGGTTTTTGAGTGCTGGCCTGGCCTTGATGTGCATGGCCCAGAACGCAGCGGCGGGTACAGTCCTGATCGTTGGCGATAGTATCAGCGCGGGTTTCGGCCTGGATACCCGCTTAGGCTGGGTGTCTTTGCTTGAGCAGCGGCTCAAGCGCGAAGGTTTCGACGATAAGGTGGTCAACGCGTCCATCAGTGGCGACACCAGTGCCGGAGGCCAGGCGCGCCTGCCGGCGCTGCTTGCAGAGCATAAGCCGGAGTTGGTGATCCTCGAGCTGGGTGGCAATGATGGCTTGCGCGGGATGCTCCCAACTCAATTGCAACAAAATCTTGCGTCGATGATCGACAGCTCGCGCGCCAGCGGAGCAAAAGTGTTGCTGCTGGGCATGCAATTGCCGCCCAATTATGGTGCTCGCTATACCAAGGCTTTTGCCGAGGTCTACAGCACCGTGGCCGACGAGAAAAAAATCCCGCTGGTACCCTTTTTTCTGGAGGGGGTGGGTGGGCATCCGGACCTGATGCAAAGCGACGGCCTGCACCCGGCTGCAGGGGCTCAGGGCAAGTTGCTGGAAAATGTCTGGCCAACACTGAAACCGCTGCTTTGACGCTTTTCTACTGGCTGCGTTTCGGCTAAGGTGGCGCCCCCGATTTGGAGCCCCCGATGCCGCGTCCCGCCTGGTCACTTTTCGCCTATCAACTGATCGAGCCTGACGAGCAGCTGGATCTGTTCGCCTGCCAGGAAGTGCGTGTGCATCTGGTGACCCGACAGCTTGAACTGGGCGGCTCGGCAGACCGGACCCTCTGCGGCAGCCTCCTGCCGGCGCAGCCACGTTGGTCGAGTGTGGATCGTCGGGTGTTTCAGGACCAGCGCTTGTGTTCGTTGTGTCGTGCGATTCTGGAATCGCAGAAACGCGGGACTTCGCCGATCTGGCCGGAGTTGCGGTTTGAGCTGTAGGAGCCGTAGGAGCTGTCGAGTGAAACGAGGCTGCGATCTTTTGATCCCGCTTTGTGTACATATCCATTTTTGCGGTAACGGCTTCTGATGGTTCCGCTCTTACAGCGGGTTACTTTGCGCCGGGGCGCGCAGCCTTTTCGAAAGTGACCCGCCGTAAGGGCGGAACCATAAGCAGCCCTGACCGCAGCAATGGATATGTACGCAAAGCAAGATCAAAAGATCGCAGCCTCGTTTCACTCGACAGCTCCTACGGCTCCCGCAGCTACCCAGCTCCACCGGACCCCAGGGACCCCATCACCTCAGGCCGAATTCGTTAGCAGGGGTTTCGAAATAAACCGAACCCCCCACCCACCAAACCCCCCAGCCAATGCGCGCTCTATCGGTGCGTCTCCCCGACTAGCGAAGCGCCAGTGTACAATCGCGTTTTTATACCTTGTCGATCATGCGAAGGATTTTCCGGATGTTGCCGCGCTTTCCCGCCGTCACCCGCTGCCTGACTCTTGCCGCGCTCTGTGCCGCAGGCCCCGTGGCAGCCTTGGAGTTGCCTCTTCCGCCACCCGGTGAAGACATCATTGGCCAGGTGCAAGTGATCAAGGCCAAGTACGAAGATACCTTCGCCGACCTTGGCACCACCTACGACCTGGGCTATTCGGAAATGGTCGCCGCCAACCCGGGCGTCGACGCCTGGCTGCCTGGCGTGGGCACCGAAATCATTCTGCCAACGCGCTTCATCCTGCCCCCAGGGCCGCGTGAAGGCATCGTGATCAACCTCGCCGAGTACCGCCTTTATTACTACCCCAAAGGCCGGGACGTGGTGTACACCTTCCCGCTGGGCATTGGCCGTGAAGGCTGGGGCTCGCCGATTGCGCATACCACCATCACCGCCAAGACACACAATCCGACCTGGACGCCGCCTGCGTCGATCAAGGCCGAACACCTTGCCGATGGCGATCCGCTGCCCAACGTCGTACCGGCCGGTCCGGACAACCCATTGGGGCCGTTCAAGTTCAACCTGGGTACCCCGGGCTACCTGATCCATGGCTCGAACAAGAAATTCGGCATCGGCATGCGCACCAGCCATGGCTGTTTCCGCATGTTCAACAATAACGTCCTGGAAATGGCGAGCATGGTCCCGGTGGGTACCTCGGTGCGTATCATCAACGACCCGTACAAGTTCGGCGTGAGTGGCGGCAAGGTCTACCTCGAGGCGCACACGCCGCTTGACGACAACGGCAACCCGTCGGTGGTCGACAAGCACACGGCGGTGATCAACGCGATGCTCAAGCGTGAGGACATCACCAACAACCTGCGCATGAACTGGGATGTGGTGCGTGATGTGGTCGCAGCCGAAGATGGCTTGCCGGTGGAGATCGCCGTACCCAATGGTGCGGCGCCGATGGTGACCAGCTCACCTATCGACCTGCAGCAGTAGGCCTGTGCAAAAGCCCGTCGACGTGAATCGCGTCGACGGGTTTTTTATTGTCCGCAGGAAAATCCGGGCAATAAAAAAGCCGACCCAAAAATGGGTCGGCTTGATAACAATCCCGAGGGATTATTACTTGCGGCTAGCTTTGTCGAGCATGCGCAGAGCGCGCTCGTTAGCTTCGTCAGCAGTCTGTTGTGCTTTTTGAGCAGCAGCCAGAGCTTCATCAGCTTTACGGTAAGCTTCGTCTGCACGAGCCTGGGAGCGAGCTGCTGCGTCTTCGGTAGCAGTCAGACGTGCTTCGGTTTCTTTCGATGCGCTGCTGCAACCGGTAGCCAGAACTGCGGCCAGGGCCAGAGCAGAGAATTTCAGAACGTTGTTCATCGTGTTCCCCTTCAAGGACTTTCTATTAAGTAGCTGTCTCCTCAGAGTGAGGAAATAGCCGGCGTACATACTACCCATTACTTGTAGTAAGTAAACTGACGTGTAGCAAGAAGCAAAAAAAATTGTAGGCGTTGATTCTTTTTCGAGCAACTTTTAACTGCTTTGTATAAAAAATATCCAGCTGCGAGCCCCGATCTGAGCGAGCCCCCCGGAAAAAGTTCCCGATCTGCAGCGCTGTTTTTGCGGTCTAGGGTAAAGTCTGTCTAAATGATTTCGTCTACACTTTTGTTCGGGAATTGTGCAGTGCTTCGCTTATCTTTCTGCTAGTTGAGGTGACTTTAACAACGGGCGCTCGTCTTAAGTCTCAACATCCGGCAATGTTCAGGTAATCGGCTGCGGGAAATCCCCGGTCTTGAAGTCCCTGCGTCTCCTCTGGAGCAGCACCCGCCAATCTGCGTAATGACGAGCGTACCTTGAGCATTTTTGCCAATGGTGCCTACTATTTGTACGTGCCCGGTTGCGCGAGATTGGTGCAGCTCTTCTCGGTGTCCTTTCAGGCACGGGGTGGCGTAGATGTTCCTTCGCCGGAAAAACATCGGTAAGGTAGGGGTCAAAATTCAAGACCCGCGAGGAGTAGTGATGAGCGAGGCGTTGTCCATCCACCATGACCAGGCTGGTCATCAGTTCGAGACCAATGTGGACGGTCATCGTGCCTACCTGACCTATATGGACCTGGGTAAACAGACCCTGGATATTTATCGTACCTTCGTACCCAACGCGTTGCGTGGTCGCGGTATTGCCGCCGCGTTGACCGAGCAGGCGCTGCAGTACGCCGAGGAAATGGGCTACACGGTCATTCCATCGTGCTCCTATGTGGAGCGCTACATGGAACGTCACCAGCGCCATGCCGCCAAGCTGAGCCAGTAAACGCAACGCAAAAAAACGCCGGGCTGCCCCGGCGTTTTTTTTGCGTTGCGTTTACTGACCCGCTTGGCCGTGCTCAGTCGCGAGCGCGTTTTGGCAGTACGTCCTTGAGCTTGGCATGCATGCTGCGCAAGGTCGTCTCGGTGGCAGACCAGTCGATGCAGGCGTCGGTGATCGACACGCCGTATTGCAGGTCGGCCAGATCCTTCGGAATGGCCTGGCAGCCCCAGTTCAGGTGACTCTCGACCATCAGGCCGATGATCGACTGGTTGCCTTCGAGGATCTGGTTGGCCACGTTCTCCATCACCAGCGGTTGCAGGGCGGGGTCCTTGTTGGAGTTGGCGTGGCTGCAGTCGACCATGATGTTCGGCTTGATCTTCGCCTTGTTCAGTGCCTGCTCGCAGAGCGCGACGCTAACCGAATCGTAGTTCGGTTTGCCGTTGCCGCCGCGCAGTACCACGTGACCGTAGGCATTGCCCTTGGTGGTGACGATCGACACGCCACCTTCCTGATTGATGCCCAGGAAACGGTGCGGGCTGGAAACCGACTGCAGGGCGTTGATCGCAACGGTCAGGCCGCCGTCGGTGCCGTTCTTGAAGCCGACAGCCGAGGACAGGCCGGAAGCCATTTCACGGTGAGTCTGGGATTCGGTGGTGCGCGCGCCAATGGCCGACCAGCTGATCAGGTCCTGCAGATACTGCGGGGAGATCGGGTCAAGGGCTTCGGTGGCGGTGGGCAGGCCCATCTCGGCCAAGTCCAGCAGCAATTGACGACCGATATGCAGACCGTCCTGAATCTTGAAGGAGTCATCCAGGTACGGATCGTTGATCAGGCCCTTCCAGCCAACGGTGGTACGTGGCTTCTCGAAATACACTCGCATGACCAGATACAGGGTATCGGACACCTCGGCGGCCAGCACCTTGAGGCGCTCGGCGTATTCGTGGGCGGCCTTGATGTCGTGGATCGAGCAAGGCCCGATAACGACGAACAGGCGGTGATCGGTGCCATCAAGAATGTTGCGAATGACTTCGCGACCCTTGGTGACGGTGCGCAAGGCAGCGTCGCTCAGGGGCATATCACGCTTGAGCTGGTCAGGGGTGATCAGCGTCTCGTTGGAGGCGACGTTTAGGTCGTTGATCGGTAAATCAGCCATCGTTTACTCGTCAGGTCACGGGTGCCGGCCGCCAGCGAACCCGCGCGGCGGAGCACAGCAAATTAAGCGCGTCGGGGAGCGGAACCTTAGCGCGTTACACCGTGGCTCGACAATGGGCAGAAGTGGGTTTAATCCAGCACAGGCTGCGCAAAAGCCTTGCTTACCGTGTCGTGGGAGAACTCATCGGCATGCTGCTGCACCCATTCAAGCGCCAGTGCCTGGTTGTCCTGGCGCTCGCTGTGCGGTTCATGCAGGCGGCAATAGCGTTCGATCTGGCAAATCTGCTCGCCCATTCTCGCGCTGAACAGCATCTGTTCGTCGACAAAGGCTATGCCTACCAGATACCCGCGCTTGCGGCGCAGGCACCAGGCTACATAGCCCAGGTAGCGCAGGTCCGGGTTGAGGGTCGGCATGCGCACTTCAAGCGCCGTGCCGTGGCGCCAGGCGCGGTGATAATTGCAAGCCATGCCGCCGAGGCTGATAGTGTGCAGCCGTTGTCGCGATATGCATTCATGTTTGAGCAACGTTAATTCAACGGGCACATCGTCAGGGTGAGGAAGAAAACGTCCCATGAACACAGACTCCATGTGTCGGTCATCTGACAGCGTTTCCCCCAGTATAGTGGTCGAATTGGAACTGACCGATTTCGATGCCGACCAGCGGCTGCTGGCGCTGAGCGGTGTTTCGCTGGTGATTTTCACCAGCGTCGGCTGCGCCAGTTGCCGTTATGCCAGGGCTCGCTTGCCCGGGCAGGCGCTGGAGGTCGACCGGCTGTGCTGGATTGATGCCGGCAGCAACGGTGGCGTGGTCGAGCGTTACCAGGTCTTTCACTTGCCAGCACTGTTTGTCGTGCGTGACGGTGAATTCTTCGGGGCACTGAATTCGCGCCTTGAGACTACTGAACTCAATGAGGCGCTGACTAAGGCGCTGACACGAACAGCAGAGGAGTTGCCATGACGGGGGCAGCAGCGAGGCCGACAATCGGCATTATAGGCACCGGGGCGATCGGTGGATTTTACGGGGCGATGTTGGCGCATGCCGGCTTCGATGTGCATTTCCTGGTGCGCAGCGAGTTCCACGCCGTGGCCGAACGTGGCCTGCAAGTGCACAGTGCGCAGCATGGGACATTGAACGTTTTCCCGGTGCAAGCCTATTCCTCGGTCGACGACATGCCGCCCTGTGACTGGTTGCTGGTGGGGACGAAAACCACCAGTAACGCCGAGCTGGCATCCACCATCGTTCGAGCTGGCGCGGCTGACGCCAAGGTGCTGCTGTTGCAAAATGGCCTGGGCGTCGAAGACAGCCTGCGCGAATCGCTGCCTGATTCGCTGCACGTGCTCGGAGGTCTCTGTTACATCTGTGTCCATCGCGAGGCGCCCGGGGTTATTACTCATCAGGCCCTTGGCGCAGTGCATGTCGGTTATCACAGCGGTCCTGCCGCCGACCTGCCGGCGCGCCAGGCAATAGCCGAAGAAGGCGCCGGACTGTTCCACTTCGCCGGCATCGACTCCCAGGCCATGGCAAATCTGCATCAGGCACGCTGGCAGAAACTGGTCTGGAATATCCCCTACAACGGACTCTCGGTGCTGTTGCGCGCGAGCACTGTGCCGTTGATGGCCGATACCAATAGCCGGGAACTGATCAAGGCGTTGATGGCCGAAGTGGTGCAGGGCGCCACCGCCTGTGGTTATCAGGTGCCCGCCGGGTACGCCGAGCATCTGTTCATGATGACCGAAAAGATGCCCGATTATTGGCCGAGCATGTATCACGATCATCTGCACGGGCGGC
The DNA here is from genome assembly GCF_000952175.1 of Pseudomonas sp. ES3-33. NCBI lineage: Bacteria > Pseudomonadati > Pseudomonadota > Gammaproteobacteria > Pseudomonadales > Pseudomonadaceae > Pseudomonas > Pseudomonas sp. ES3-33. The sequence goes on from NZ_JZRI01000080.1 coordinate 63,894, forward strand.
CACTGGAGCTGGAGGCGATCTACGCCCGGCCCCTGGCAGCCGCGAAAGCCGCGGGATGCGAAATGCCGCGAATCGAAGCCCTGTTCCGCAGTTTGGCTTTCATCGATCGACGTCCTGCCTGAGTCGGTCATTCAGTGAGGGAAGGTATGGCAAAGACTATCGATGACAAGCTGGTGCTGGCGATTTCCTCGCGAGCGCTGTTCGACCTGAGCGAAAGCCACAAGGTGTACCTGTCCAGTGGCGTTGAGGCCTACCGCCAATATCAGATCGAGCACGAGGACGAAATCCTCGAACCGGGCGATGCATTTCCCTTGGTGCAGAAACTGCTCAACCTCAACAACAGCCTGGGCCGTGCCCGGGTCGAGGTGATCCTGGTGTCACGCAACAGTGCCGACACCGGGCTGCGGGTGTTCAACTCCATCCACCACTACGGCCTGGCGATCTCGCGCGCAGCATTTGTCGGCGGGCGCAGTCCGTACCCCTACCTCAAGGCCTTCGGCTGTGACCTGTTCCTGTCGACCCATGCCGAAGACGTGCGCAGTGCCCTGGACGCCGGTTTCGCTGCGGCGACCATCCTGTCCGGTGGTGCCAGCCGGGCGGCCAGCGAAGAATTGCGGATTGCCTTCGACGGTGACGCGGTGCTGTTTTCCGATGAATCCGAGCGGGTTTACCAGGCCGGTGGCCTGGAAGCCTTTCAGGCCAGCGAGCGGGAGTCGGCCAGGGAACCGTTGCGGGGTGGACCGTTCAAGGGCTTCCTCGCGGCACTCAATTTGTTGCAGCGTGAATTTCCAGACGACGCCTGTCCGATCCGCACCGCCCTGGTGACGGCACGTTCGGCGCCGGCCCATGAACGGGTGATCCGCACATTGCGCGAATGGGATATCCGTCTCGATGAGTCGCTGTTCCTTGGCGGCCTGACCAAGTCGGCTTTTCTCGAAGCGTTCGCTGCCGATGTATTTTTCGACGATCAGGCCGGGCACTGCGAGTTGGCCCGTGAAGTGGTTGCGACCGGCCATGTGCCCCATGGCATAAGCAACGAGCAAAAGGTTTAAGCCCGCCGTTCAATGCGTTACACCGGCCGCCGTACTCGCCAAGGCACTGCTAAGCTCAACCCATCTCCGCCATGTTGGCACACGAGGAGGTCATATGATTCGTTCGATGCTGTATGCCACTGACCTCGGCCTTTACGCACCGTTGGTGATGCAGCATGCCCTGGCGCTGGCCCGGACATTTGATGCGCAGTTGTATGTGGTGCATGCGGTGGAGCCGATGGGGCTGTTCGCCGAGTCGGTACTGCAGAGCTACCTTGATGAGCAGGCGTTGAACGATTTTCACAGCCAGGGCCTGAATACGGTGATTGCCAACATCGAGCAGCGGGTGCTCGACAGCTTTCGCGAGGAGCTGGGTGAGGAGGGGGACCAGGACCTGGCGCGCATCCAGGCGGTGCGGGTGATCCAGGGAGATCCCTCACAGGTGATTCTTGACCAGGCGCAGAAACTCTCTGTGGATTTGCTGATCGTAGGTAGTCACAGCCACGGGGCCGGCGCGGAAACACCCTTGGGCCGCACCGCTGCGCGGGTGTTGCAACTGGCGAGGGTGCCGGTCTACCTGGTACCGCTGGTTGAGCGTCGGCGCCTGGGAGATCGCTAGAACACGAATCGTGGCGAACTGATAAAAAGTTCTAGATTTATTCTTCAAACCATTAATATAGTTATATACCGTCGCTGATGCCCGTGGCGTCTACCTGCTTTGAGGGATTCATATGAAGCTTCAACAATTGCGCTACATCTGGGAAGTGGCGCACCACGACCTCAACGTTTCAGCTACAGCCCAAAGCCTTTACACCTCGCAACCGGGCATCAGTAAGCAGATTCGACTGCTGGAGGACGAATTGGGCGTCGAGGTCTTCGCCCGCAGCGGCAAGCACCTGACCCGCGTCACCCCGGCAGGCGAGCGCATCATCACCACCGCCGGCGAGATCCTGCGCAAGGTCGAAAGCATCAAGCAGATCGCCCAGGAATTCTCCAACGAGAAAAAGGGCACCCTGTCGATCGCCACCACCCACACCCAGGCGCGCTACGCACTGCCGCCGGTGATCAGCAACTTCATCAAGCAATACCCCGATGTGGCCCTGCACATGCACCAGGGTTCGCCGATGCAGATCGCCGAAATGGCCGCCGACGGCACAGTGGATTTTGCCATTGCCACGGAAGCGCTGGAGCTTTTCGGCGACCTGGTAATGATGCCATGCTACCGCTGGAATCGCTGCGTTGTAGTGCCCCAGGGCCATCCGTTGACCAAGCTGTCGAAGCTGACCCTCGAAGCGCTGGCCGAATACCCGATCGTAACTTATGTGTTCGGTTTCACCGGTCGCTCCAAGCTCGACGAGGCCTTCAGTCACCGTGGCCTGACACCCAAAGTGGTGTTCACCGCCGCCGATGCTGACGTGATCAAGACCTACGTGCGGCTTGGCCTGGGCGTGGGCATTGTGGCGAAGATGGCCGTTGACGCCAAGCTCGACAGTGACCTGGTGATGCTCGATGCCAGCGATTTGTTCGAGTCCAGCATTACCAAGATCGGCTTCCGTCGCGGTACTTTCCTGCGCGGTTTCATGTGCGACTTCATCGAGAAATTCGCGCCGCACCTGACGCGCGAAGTCATGGCCAAGGCCATCCAGTGCCATAACAAGCAGGAGCTCGAAGAGCTGTTCGACGGAGTCGAATTGCCGGTGCATTGATCCCGGTCTAGATCACCTCGGTAACAGCAAACTGTTGCCGGGTTCCCGCCACCAGAATGTCTACCTCGTCCCCTTCGAACTTGCCCAGCAGACTTTTTCCCAGGGGCGAGCGGGGGGTGATGACGGTGATGATCTGCCCTACCATATCGATCTTCAACCCCGCCGCGTCGGGTGCGAGGAACAGCCATTGTTCGCGACCCTTTTCGTCTTCCAGCCCCAGCAGCGCACCGACTTCGATGCCGCGTTGCTCGTCGTAGGGGCGCAGGGCCAGGTTCTGGCAAAGGGTCAATGACTGCCTGATCTCCTCCACGCGCCTGGCCTGGCCGGCTGCCAGGTAGGACGCTTCCAGGCCCAGGGTGTCGTACTTGTTCTCGGCGATGTTCTCTTCGTGAGTCGCGGTCTCATAGGCGGTCTGCGCCGCGCGCTCGGCGATGTCGAGATCAATGCGCAGCTTGTCGAGTATGAGTTGGTGGACGGTCTTCTTGTGCATGGCTGGCTTCATCAATCGCAAAATTGCTGGACGTTGGCGCGACTCTTTTCACTCGGTGCGTTCTGGTCCTGTTGCAGCCAGAACTGGCACTTCGGATTGGCCAGGTTGCGGCTGCTGCCCCGGGCCTGATCCAGTCGCTGCTGCTGCTCGTTCTTGCGCAGGTTTTCTTCGTATTGTTCGAACAATGGACTCTGCGGCGCAATGTCAGGTCGTGGTTGCACCTGCGCCGGAACGGGCGGCCTGGCCAGTTGCTCCACCGCCGTGGCCACGGGCGCCAACTGCTCGCTGAACAACAGGCGTGAGGCGAGCCAGCAAGTCAGGGCGATCGCCATGAATCCAAGCCACAGGCCCAGGGCGATGCTGGCACTCAGTTGCAGCACATGGAATCGTACGGCAAGTGGGCGGCGCGGGTTGGGGCGGTAGGGCATGGCGGCCTCCTGGCGGGTGGTTGCAAGCGAAGGGCGATTGTCGCATGAAGATTAATCGCCGTCGGCTCTTCTGCGCGGGGTAATTTATGCGGACAATCGCTACCTTTGCCAACGGGAGCCTGGAATGCCTCAAACGAACCCCCGCTGGGATATTTTCTGTACCGTGGTCGACAATTTTGGCGACATCGGGGTGACCTGGCGGCTGGCCCGGCAACTGGTGGCCGAGCACTCGGTGCAAGTGCGCCTGTGGGTCGACGACCTGCGCGCCTTCGAGCGGCTGTGCCCGGAGATCGACATTCAGCTGGCGCAGCAATGGCAGCAGGGCGTCGAGGTGCGGCAATGGCCGGCGGAATGGCTGCCGGTTGATGCCGCTGATGTGGTCATCGCCGCATTTGCCTGCCAATTGCCGGCGCCCTATATGGACGCCATGGCCGCGCGGGCACAACCACCGCTGTGGCTGAACCTGGATTACCTGAGTGCCGAAGACTGGGTGGTGGGTTGTCACGGCTTGCCGTCGGTCAAATACCGACACGTGCAGAAGTACTTTTTCTTCCCCGGTTTCCGCCAGGACACGGGCGGCTTGCTGCGCGAGCGTGGCTTGCTCGAGCGACGGCGCAAGTTCCAGCAGGATGCTTCAGCGCAGCGCGAATTCCTCCAGGGCCTGGGCGTCGATCGCGCCCCTGGCAGCCAGTTGATTTCGCTGTTCGCCTATGAGAATGCCGGGTTGGCCAGCTGGCTTGATTGCCTGGCGAGCGATTCCACGCCTTCGCACATGCTGGTGCCGGAAGGGCGGATCCTCGGCGACGTCGAGCGCTGGCTTGGGGTCGAGGGGCTCGCGGCGGGGGACGTGCACGTTCGCGACGGTTTGACCGTGCAGGTGCTGCCATTCGTCCGACAGGATCAATACGACCTGTTGCTGTGGAGCTGCGATTTTAATGCGGTGCGCGGCGAGGACTCGTTCGTGCGTGCCCAATGGGCCGGGCGCCCGCTGCTGTGGCACATCTATCGGCAGGACGAAGATATTCACCTGGACAAGCTCGAAGCCTTCCTCACGCTGTACACCAAGGGCCTGACGCGGCCGGCCAGCGAGGCGATCAGCGGTCTATGGCGAGCCTGGAATGCCGGTGTAACAATGAGCGATCACTGGCTGGCCACCCGTAAACACTCGCCAGAACTGCAGCAACACGCCGAGGCGTGGTGTCTGGAACAGGCCTTGCAAGATGATCTTGCCGCGGCGCTGGTACAGTTTTATGTAAATTGGATATGATACGCGGCCTAGATTTTTGTAAATCCCATCCAAATTCGGATATTCGCAATGAAAACTGGTAAAGAACTGAAACCCGGTACCGTGATCCGTCTCGAAAACGATCCTTGGCTGGTTCAGAAAGCTGAATTCACCAAATCCGGTCGTAACAGCGCGATCATGAAGACCAAGCTGAAAAACCTGCTGACCGGTTACAAGACCGAGATCGTTTACAGCGCCGACGACAAACTGGACGACGTAATCCTCGACCGCAAAGAAGCGACCCTGTCCTTCATCAGCGGCGACACCTACACGTTCATGGACACCACCGACTACACCATGTACGAGCTGAACGCTGAAGACATCGAAGCCGTTCTGCCTTTCGTTGAAGAAGGCATGACCGATGTTTGCGAAGCGATCTTCTTCGAAGAGCGTCTGGTTTCCGTAGAGCTGCCGACCACTATCGTGCGCGTAGTTGACTACACCGAAGGTTCGGCTCGTGGCGACACTTCCGGCAAGGTGATGAAGCCTGCCAAGCTGAGCAACGGTACCGAGCTGCAAGTGGCTGACTTCATCGAAATCGGTGACCGCATCGAGATCGACACCCGCGAAGGCGGTTCCTACAAAGGCCGTGCTAAATAAGCACAGCTTCAGGAATGAAAAAGCCCGACCATTGAGTCGGGCTTTTTTGTGCCTGCAAAATCACAGGATCGCAGCCTCGTTTCACTCGACAGCTCCTACAAGGGAATCACGTTCTTCCTGGTTCTTCCTGTAGGCGCTATCGAGTGGAACGAGGCTGCGATCTTTTGCTGTTAAACCGTGACGTGCAAGCGCACTTCAACGTTGCCGCGGGTGGCGTTCGAGTAAGGGCACACCTGGTGAGCCGCCTCTACCAGCGATTGCGCGTCGGCTTGTTCAAGACCCGGCAGGCTGATGTGCAGGTCGATGTCCAGGCCAAAACCGCCGGGGATCTGGCCGATGCCGACATGGGCAGTGATCGAGGCATCGTTGGGGATGCTGCGCTTGGTCTGGCTGGCAACGAATTTCAGTGCGCCGATAAAGCAGGCGGAGTAGCCGGCCGCGAACAGCTGCTCGGGGTTGGTTGCTGCGCCACCCGCACCGCCCAGCTCTTTAGGCGTGGCGAGCTTGACGTCGAGGACGTTGTCGCTGGAAACCGCACGACCATCACGGCCGCCAGTGGAAGTTGCGATTGCGGTGTAGAGCGTTTGCATGATTTAGGCCTCGCCAGATCAGATATGTTTCGCGCTAAATGTTTGCGCGCAAATTAAGTGCGAGATGAATGTATCGCGCTAATAGCTTGCGCGCAAGATAAATTTTGAAGCGCCTGATAGCGCAGTACCCGTCGACATCAATGTTGGATGTTATACCGCTATCGCGGGCAAGCTTTGCTCCCGCAATGGGCTTCACCTTCAGAGGCGTTCGCTCTCACCTTCAGAGGCTGTCCTGCAGATGACTACGCAGCGCTTGCAACTCGGCCTGCAGCTTCTGCAACTGCTGCAAGGTCTGGCCACTCGCCCCCAGGATGCACTGTGGAATATCGCGGGCCTTGTCCCGCAATGCGCGGCCTGGCCCGGTCAACTCGACAATCACTACCCGCTCATCCTCACGGCTGCGGGTACGACTGAGCAAGCCCTCGACTTCGAGGCGCTTGAGCAGCGGCGTCAGTGACCCGGGATCGGTCAACAGACGGGCGCTGATTTCACTCACGGTCAAGCCGTCGCGCTCCCACAACACCAGCATCGCCAGGTACTGCGGATAGGTGAGGCCCAACGCCTGCAGGAGCGGTTTGTAGACTTTGGTCATCATCAGTGACGTGGAGTGCAGGGCGAAACACACCTGATTGTCCAGCAGCAGGTGGTCACAGTTATCCGGAGTGTTGCGCTTGTCGGTCATTTCAAAGCCTTGATCAGTCATCGTCATCAATCTAGTGGGCGAATCTTTAATGCGCCAGATAATTCGCGGTCAGTGCCGACCCAAAGTGTTTTGCAGCACCAGGTCCCAGGGCGGGATCGGGCTGAAACGGGTCTTCAGGTACTCAAGCAGCAGGCGACTGCGTGGGTTGGGTTGCTGCTGCAGGCGCAACGCGTAGATCCCGGTGCTTTCCGGCGGCGGCAGTCCGTTGTCACAAAACAACGGTTGCAGTTCGCCGCGCAGCAGGTATTCGCTGGCAAGCCAGGTGGGTAGATGGGCAATGCCCAGCCCGGCCAACGCACCGCACACCAGTGCTTCGGCATTGTTGGCGCTCATGCGGATGCGCGCCGGGCGGTGCAGTTGCATCTGTCCGTGCTGTTCAAAGCGCCAGGCGAAGGGCGGCGCCAGGCCGTCCCAGTCCAGGCCATCATGCTCGATCAACTGCGCCGGTTCCGCCGGCACGCCACGGAGCTTCAGGTAGGCTGGGCTCGCGCACGCAATTCGAACCATCCGCGCCAGAGGTGTGGCGACCAGGCGGGTGTCGGCCATTTGTCCGGCGCGCAGCACGAGGTCGACCTTGCCCAGGTTAAGGCCCTGCATGTCGACGAAACTGTCGATCAGGTGCAGTTGCACATCGAGGCCAGGGTAGAGCATCAGGAAGTCGGCAATCACTGGCGCCAGGTGTCGGCGCCCGAACGCGGCAGGCGCGTCGATACGAATCAGGCCTTCCGGTGCACTGCTCAGGGAAACCGCCTCGGCTCGGGCCAGGCGCAGTTCGGCGACGATCCGCCGCGCGCGCTCGGCAAACGCCAGGCCTGCCGGTGTCGCCCGCACCGCGTGGGTGCTGCGGATGAACAGCTGGCTGCCCACGGCGTTTTCCAGGCTGTCGATACGCCGGGCGACAGCGGAGGGTGTCAGCGGATAACGACGCGAAGCGGCAGAAAAACTGCCGGTTTCCAGTACGTCGAGGAACAGCGCAAGCTGCTCGGTTAACTGATTGGGGTTCATGGCGATGCGCTTGTGCGAAGTTGGCATAGCCATTGTGCGTTGCTATGCGTTTCACTGCCAATCCCGAATGCGTAGCATGGGCCCATGATTTGGATAGGAATGTAACTGTGATTGAGTTCTTGGTGTATCTGGTGTTCGGCGCAGCCTTGGGCACCCTGGGCGGATTATTTGGCATTGGCGGCGGATTGATTGCTATCCCATTGCTGGGTGTTTTTTTCGGGCTCGACCAGCAAATAGCCCAAGGCACGGCGCTGGTCATGGTGGTGCCGAACGTAATGCTCGCCTTGTGGCGTTATCACCAGCGCAATCGCATCGAATTGCGCCACGCGTTGCCGCTGGCCGTGATGGGCTTCAGTTTTGCCTGGATCGGCTCGATCTGGGCGGTGGGCATTGATGCGCAATCCATGCGCGCCGGATTCGTTGCATTTCTGGTGGCCTTGTCTGCGTACAACCTTGTGCGAATGTTCACCACCAACCCGCCGGCAACGGCGCAAATGCGCTATTCATGGCCATGGCTGGGCGTGCTCGGCGCCGCGTCCGGGACCATGGGGGGTCTATTCGGCGTTGGCGGGGCAGTGGTGGCAACACCGGTGTTGACCAGCCTGTTCGGCACCACTCAGGTCGTTGCCCAAGGGTTGTCCCTGGCCCTGGCGCTGCCCAGCACCGGCGTGACACTGGTGACCTACGCCGTGCACCATCAAGTCGACTGGATGATCGGCGTGCCATTGGCCATCGGCGGCCTGCTGAGCATCAGCTGGGGCGTTAAAATCGCCCACGCGATGCCGGAGCGCCTGCTGCGCGGGCTGTTTTGCGGCTTTCTGGTGATGTGCGCGGTGATGCTCGCCTTTAAAGTTTGAAACCATCGACGATGTGTTCCGCCAGGCACTCAGTGATAGGCGAGGGGTTGTGCAAGTTGCGCACCAGCATGATGCTGGCCTCGGGCAACACCGGCAGACCCTCGGCCTCACCCAGGATGCGCATATCGGGGGTGATCAGGCTTTCCAGTTGCGCAGTCACTGCAAGGCCGGCGCTGACCACCGCCATGATCGCCGACAGGCTTGAACTGTTATACGCCACCCGATAATCACGCCCCATGGCATCCAGTGCATTGCACGCCCACAGGCGGCAGAAACAATCGCTGTTGAACATCGCCAGCGGCAAAGGCGTCTGCTCGTGGGCGCTGAAACATTGCGCTTCGGCCCAGACAAATCGTTCTTTGCGCAGCAGTTGGCCGATCTCGTTGCCGGGTTCGCGGGTGACGATGGACAGGTCAAGGTCCTGGCGCAGCAGCAATTGTTTTGATGACTCGCAATGCACCTCAATCTGGATCAGCGGATAGGACTGCGCAAAACGCCGCAGAATCCCGGGTAGAAAACGCATCACGTAGTCGTCCGGCGTACCGATCCGGACCATGCCGACCATGTGCGGCTCGCGCAGGGTATTGAATACTTCGCTGTGCAGCTTGAGGATGCGCCTGGCATAACCAAGCAGTACCTGGCCCTCGGCTGTCAGTCGCACCTGGCGCCCGTCACGTTGAAACAACTGGCGCTGCAGCACGTCCTCTTCAAGCCGCTTCATCTGCATGCTGACCGCAGACTGGGTGCGGTTGACCAGTTCGCCTGCGCGAGTGAAGCCACCCTGGTCAGCGATGGCGACGAAGGTGCGCAGCACTTCAGTGTCGATACTGGGGTAGGCAGACATCCATCAATCTCCGAGATGTATTGCATAAGAAACATTCGTTGGATTGATCTTAGCCCCGGCGCGACACTTGAGCCATCCCAAACGGAGGGCAACAAGATGAAAGGTCAACAGGATGTCAGCGCAGTAGAAAAACACTCCATTCACGTCGTCTCGGATCTGCTGCACAAGCTGACCCGCTGGTATGAACTGCACCGCGAACGGGAAATGTTGGCGGGCATGAGCGATGAGGCCTTGAAGGACATCGGCCTGAGTCGCGCGGACGTGGCGCAGGAAGCGGAGCGTCACTTCTGGCAAGACCCATTGGGCGGCGGCAAATAAGGCTGGAAACACCGATGGCACATGCCTGGTCACAACCCCATCACGCGTGGCGCAAGCCCGGGTCATGGGGTTTTTCATGGGCGGCAGCAGGCGGTCGTATTCGTTCGCTGGAGCCGGGCGGGCACCTGCTGAAAAGGCGATGAGGTCACGCCATTGGCGTTTCATGCGTGGGCCGCTAAGGTGGACACAGACCTCTGCATGAGCCTTTGAATGTCTACCTCCTCGTATTTTTCCTTGCTGCAGGCCAGGCGCCTGGCGTTGAGCTCCCAGGGGTTCGGTGGGCGCCAGCCGCCAGCGCTGGTCAAATCAATCCAGGTCAATCGTTTGATCGAACGTCTGGGTATCCTGCAGATCGATTCGGTCAATGCACTGGTGCGCTCGCACTACCTTCCCCTGTTTTCGCGCCTGGGCTGTTATTCATCCGCCTTGCTTGATCAGGCGGCCTGGAGTCAGGGGCGGCAGCGCACGCTGTTTGAATACTGGGGGCATGAAGCGTCCCTGCTGCCCTTGTCGATGTTCCCCTTGATGCGCTGGCGGATGGCGCGGGCAGGCCGGGGCGAAGATATTTATCAGCAACTGGCGCGTTTCGGTCGTGAGCACCAGGACATCATCCGCCGCGTCCTTGGCTCGGTTCAGGAACTCGGGGCGTTGGGCGCAGGCAGCCTGTCGACTCGCCAGGAAAGAGCCGGGCCATGGTGGGACTGGAGCGCGGAAAAACACGCGCTGGAATGGTTGTTTGCCGCCGGTGAAGTGACTGTTGCCGGACGACGTGGATTCGAGCGGTTGTATGACTTGCCGGAGCGGGTGCTTCCCGCGGTCATCCTCCAGCAGCCGATGCTCTCGGAAGATGAGGCCCAGCGTGGCCTGTTGCTGCATGCGGCCAATGCCTTGGGCATCGCGACGGAAAAGGACCTGCGTGACTACTTTCGCCTGAATCCGGGCGATGCGCGTTCGCGCCTGGCGGAACTGCTGGAGGCGGGCGCATTGCTGTCCTGTGAGGTCCAGGGTTGGCGGCAACCGGCCTTTTGCCTGCCCGAGCCGAAAGTGCCGCGCAAGGTCGAGGCCAGCGCCTTGCTGTCGCCCTTCGATTCACTGATCTGGGAGCGCGGCCGTACCGAGCGGTTGTTTGATTTTCGCTATCGGCTGGAGATTTATACGCCCCGGGATAAACGGGTCTATGGCTATTACGTGCTGCCGTTTTTGCACAACGAACGAATATCGGCGCGGGTAGATTTGCGCGCGGAGCGCGCGCACGGCCGCTTGGCGGTGCATGCCGTGCACGAGGAAGAGCCGGGGCTGGATGATCAGGGGATGCTGGCGTTGGCGGTGAATTTGCGGCGGATGGCCGATTGGCTGGGGCTGGCGCAGGTGAAGTTGAATTGCCAGCGGGTGAGTGCGGCCAGATTAAGAGTGGCATTGGCTGGGATTGAGGGTGCCTGAGCTGGCCTCATCGCGAGCAGGCTCGCTCCCACAGTTGACCGCGTTTGGCAGAACAACGCCGTCAAAATGTGGAAGCTAGCCCGCTCGCGATTGTTTCAAAGTGGTTTACCGCCGGACTTGCTTCAACGTCTCGGCAATCAAGAACGCCAATTCCAGCGACTGATCTGCATTCATTCGCGGGTCACAATGGGTGTGGTAGCGGTCTGACAACCCGTCCTCGGTAATCGGCCGCGCGCCGCCGATGCATTCGGTCACGTTCTGCCCGGTCATCTCGATATGAATCCCGCCGGCATAACTGCCTTCGGCCTGGTGAACCTGGAAGAATTGCTTCACTTCGCCCAGGATCTGCGCAAAGTCGCGGGTCTTGTAGCCGCTGCTGGCCTTGATGGTGTTGCCGTGCATCGGGTCGGAACTCCACAGCACCTGCTTGCCCTCGCGCTGCACAGCGCGGATCAGGGCGGGCAGGTGGTCACCGACCTTGTTGGCGCCCATTCGGGCGATCAGGTTCAGGCGGCCAGGGTCGTTGTCCGGGTTGAGCACATCAATCAGGCGGATCAGGTCGTCGGGGTTCATGCTCGGGCCGACCTTGACCCCGATCGGATTGTTCACGCCACGCAGAAACTCGACGTGAGCGCCGTCCAGCTGGCGAGTGCGGTCGCCAATCCACAGCATGTGCGCTGAACAGTCATAGTAATCGTTGGTCAGGCTGTCACGGCGAACAAAAGCTTCTTCGTAATTGAGCAGCAAGGCCTCGTGCGCAGTGAAGAAACTGGTCTCGCGCAGCTGTGGCGAGCTGTCCATGCCGCAGGCGCGCATGAAGGCCAGGGTTTCATCGATGCGATCGGCCAGGTGGCTGTATTTCTCAGCCAGTGCCGAGTTGGCGATGAAGTCCAGGTTCCACTTGTGCACCTGATGCAGGTCGGCAAAACCACCCTGGGCAAACGCGCGCAGCAGGTTGAGGGTGGCGGTGGACTGGTGGTAGGACTGCAGCAGGCGTTCCGGATCCGGCACGCGGCTTTTTTCATCGAAGCCGATGCCGTTGACGATATCGCCACGGTAGGCCGGCAAGGTGACGCCGTCGATGGTTTCGTCATTGGCCGAACGGGGTTTGGCGAACTGCCCGGCCATGCGACCGACCTTGACCACCGGGCAGCCGGCAGCAAAGGTCATGACGATGGCCATTTGCAGCAGCACCTTGAAGGTGTCGCGAATTTTTGCTGCGGAGAATTCGGCAAAACTTTCAGCGCAATCGCCGCCCTGCAACAGAAACGCCCGACCCTGTGTCACTTCGGCGAACTGGCGACGCAACTCCCGGGCTTCACCGGCAAACACCAGCGGCGGATAGCTGGCCAGGGTTTGCTCGACCTGCAGCAAATGTGCTGCGTCTGGGTAGGCGGGTTGTTGCTGGATCGGCAGGGCGCGCCAGCTGTCAGGGCTCCAGGGTTGGCTCATCACGGTCTCGGTAGTTTTACGCTCGGACCCTCATGTTATCAGCAATTAGTGCGTGACCTGTTCCCGTTGCATCGCTGACAATCGCGCCTTTGCAGCCGCATCAGCGGTTGACTGCGCTGTGTTTCCCCAAGCTGCAGGCCCGAGACGACCAGGAGACGAAATGACCGAGGAGCGCGTCGAGCATCTGCTCGCCGAGGTACAGGATGAGTTCGGCGTGATACGCGTGCTGGAAGTGGCGGACTACCGATTTCTCGAGTTCGGTGACGCCATCGAACAGAGTTGCGTGTTCACCGCCGACCCGAGCTGGCTCGAATACGATTACACCCGCGCGATGCTGATCGGTGCTTTGTGCCACGAGCAGCCGGAAAGTGCATTGTTCCTGGGGCTGGGCGCCGGTACGCTGACCCAGGCCTGCCTGAAATTCCTGCCGCTGGAAGACGTCGAAGCCATCGAGCTGCGGCCCGACGTGCCGCGCCTGGCCATTGAATACCTGGGGCTGGATGATGATCCGCGCCTGTATATCAGGGTCGGCGACGCGCTGGAGTTGCTGGACACTGCGGAGCCTGCAGACCTGATTTTCGTCGACCTGTATACCGATGTCGGGCCTGGGGTCGGCCACCTGGCCTGGAGTTTCCTGGAGAACTGTCAAAAGCGCCTGAATCCGGGCGGATGGCTGGTGATCAATCAGTGGGCGACCGACGATGGCAAGCCGCTGGGCGCTGCGCTGTTGCGCGGGCTGTATCACCGCCATTACTGGGAGTTGCCGGTGAAAGAGGGCAATGTGATTTTGCTGGTGCCGTCAGAGCTGGATCAGGAGCTCGACATGGACGCCCTGGTGGCCCGGGCCGAAGGGCTGGCGCCGCGATTGGGGTATTCGTTGCAGTCGCTGATCAAGGCTATTCGCCCGGCAACATGAGTCGGCGTCTGTGAGGCCCTCATCGCGGGCAAGCCCGCTCCCACAGGTTTCGTATACGACGCAATCATTGTGGGAGCGGGCTTGCCCGCGATGAGGGCCCCACAGTCAATACATCCCTCAAAGCCCCTTAAACACGCCAGGTCGCTTCTCGATCATCGACCGCACTCCCTCCCTGGCATCCTCACTGCCCAGCAGCTTCTTCGCCAGCGGCGCCAGCCCCAGCGCTGCCGCCGTTTCTCCTTCATAGCGCGCCTGCCGGGCCGACATCAGGGTCGCCTGCACCCCAAGCGGCGCCTGACGGGCGATCCGTTCAGCCAACTCCAGTGCCCGTGGCAGCAAATCCTCACTGGCCATGACTTCCTGGACCAGGCCCAGGTGCAGCGCCTCATGGGCATCGAACTCATCCCCGGTAAGTAACCAGCGCATTGCATTGCCCCAGCCGGCAACCTGATGCAGGCGCAAGGTGGCGCCGCCGAACGGGAAAATCCCGCGTTGCACTTCTTTCTGGGCGAAGCGGGTATTGCTGGCGCACAGGTTGATATCAGCGGCCAGCATCAATTCGATGCCAATGGTCAGGCAGTATCCCTGGGCGGCGACGATCACCGGCTTGCTCACCCGAGGGCCGGCCTGGATTCCCCATGGATCGCAGCCACCGGGGGGCACCTGCCAGCCTTCGGCCAGGCTGGCACTGGCGCTGACCAGGTCGAGCCCGGCGGTAAAATGCTCGCCGTGGCCAAACACTACCGCCACCCGCGCTTCGCGGTCGGCTTCGAACTCGCCATAGGCCAGGCTCAGTTCATTCAGCAGGTCGAGGTCGAACGCATTGCGCTTGGCCACCCGGTCCAAACCGATCAACAGCACATGACCGCGCCGTTCGCGGCTGACTCGACTGGAGCAGGGCTGATTCATGGGGCAATTCCTCGGGCGGGAAGGGGGCGGTTGCCGGGCGCAGGGCAAAGGTGGCGGCTCAGCAGGGTGAACCGTTTTAGCGCCATCTCCAGCAGGGCCGGGCCTTTGAAAAGTAGACCCTGGTTGGATTCTGCGCAAAGCCTGTGACACAACGGCGTATACGTCAGTTTTCCGACAAATAATGCTCCCTTTTTGCCCGAATTCCGGTATAGTGCGCGCCGGCCTTTAACCAGGCCGCGTTTAGGTAGCGCAATTCCCCGAAGTCAGCTTCGGCTGCACGTCCGCACAGCGGACTCTCCCTTGACGAATCTTTTTCATTCATTCGTTTTCGCAAATCCCCGCCGACAAAGCAGCCAGGGCGACTCTTGAGTCTTACACGGCATGCGCAGCTTTGGAGCATGGGTCTTTGCGGATGCACTTAGAGGCAGACCCATGACCCAGGAAACCGGCGGCTTCGCCGCTTTTAATCTTAATCCGAATATCCTTGCAGCCGTCATTGCGACTGGCTACGAAGAACCTTCGGCTATTCAGCAGCAATCGATCCCAATCATCATGGCCGGCCAGGACATGATTGGCCAGGCGCAAACCGGTACGGGTAAAACCGCTGCGTTCGCCCTGCCTATTCTGCATTGCATCGATCCTGCCAAGCGCGAGCCGCAAGCCCTGATCCTGGCGCCAACCCGTGAGTTGGCGCTGCAAGTAGCAACCGCTTTCGAAACCTACGCCAAGCAAATGCCGGGCGTTACCGTTGTGGCCGTTTACGGCGGCGCGCCTATGGGCCCACAACTGAAAGCAATCCGTAACGGCGCACAAATCGTTGTCGCCACCCCGGGCCGTCTTTGCGACCACCTGCGTCGCGACGAAAAAGTCCTGTCGACCGTGAACCACCTGGTTCTCGACGAAGCTGACGAAATGCTCAAACTGGGTTTCATGGACGACCTCGAAGTCATCTTCAAGTCCCTGCCTGCAACCCGCCAGACCGTATTGTTCTCGGCAACCTTGCCGCAGTCGATCCGTGCCATTGCCGAACGCCATCTGCGCGATCCGCAACACGTGAAGATCCAGACCAAGACTCAGACCGTTACCGCGATCGAACAGGCTCACCTGTTGGTTCACGCTGACCAGAAGACCTCGGCTGTATTGAGCCTGCTGGAAGTTGAAGATTTCGACGCCCTGATCATGTTCGTACGCACCAAGCAAGCGACCCTGGACCTGGCCAGCGCCCTGGAAGCCAAAGGCTACAAAGCCGCTGCGCTGAACGGTGACATTGCCCAGAACCAGCGTGAGCGCGTGATCGACTCCCTCAAGGATGGCCGTCTGGACATCGTTGTGGCGACCGACGTTGCCGCTCGTGGCCTGGACGTTCCGCGCATCACTCACGTGTTCAACGTTGACATGCCGTACGATCCAGAGTCCTACGTTCACCGTATCGGCCGTACTGGCCGTGCCGGTCGCGAAGGTCGTGCGCTGTTGCTGGTGACTCCACGTGAGCGCCGCATGCTGCAAGTGATCGAGCGTGTAACCGGTCAAAAGGTTGCCGAAGTTCGCCTGCCGGACGCACAAGCTGTTCTCGATGCCCGCATCAAGAAACTGACCAACAGCCTGTCGCCACTGGTGGCTGACGCCGAATCGACCCACGGTGATCTGCTGGATCGCCTGACCGCCGACATCGGTTGCACTCCGCGTGCCCTGGCAGCTGCCCTGTTGCGCAAGGCAACCAACGCCCAGGCGTTGACCCTGGCCGCGATCGAGAAAGAACGTCCACTGGTGCCGAACAATGCACCGCGTGGCGATCGTCCAGAGCGTACCGGTGATCGTCCGGACCGTGGTGATCGTGAGCGTCGCGCTCCGGTTCCATTGGCTGAAGGTCGTGCTCGTTGCCGTACCGCGCTGGGTGCGCGTGATGGTATCGCTGCCAAGAACCTGCTGGGCGCCATCCTGAACGAAGGCGGCCTGGCCCGCGAAGCCATCGGTCGCATCCAGGTGCGTGACAGCTTCAGCCTCGTCGAGCTGCCGGAAGATGGTCTGGAAAAGCTCCTGACCAAGCTGAAGGACACTCGCGTTGCTGGCAAGCAGTTGAAGCTGCGTCGCTATCGCGAAGATTGATCGGCCCTTGGGTTGATTGATCGAACATAAAAAATCCCCGACTGGTTCGGGGATTTTTTTTGCCTTTGAAAACGTACCCGCTACCGCTACCGCTACCGCTACCGCTACCGCTACCGCTACCGCTACCGCTGCCGCTGCCGCCGCTGCCGCCGCCGCTGCCGCTGCCGCTGCCGCCGCTGCCGCTGCCGCCGCTGCCGCTGCCGCTGCCGCCGCTGCCGCTGCCGCCGCTGCCGCTGCCGCTGCCGCCGCTGCCGCTGCCGCTGCCGCTGCCGCCGCTGCCGCTGCCGCCGCTGCCGCTGCCGCTGCTCGAACCCACTGTAGGAGCTGCCGCAGGCTGCGATCTTTTGATCTTGATCTTGGGCAATTGAAGATCAAAAGATCGCAGCCTGCGGCAGCTCCTACGGGTTAGGTTAGTCAGGGTTCGAGGTTGTTTGCGCTATCGGTCCGCCGCCCGCCGTTACCACCTGCACACTCATGCGCGGCGTTGCCAGATCCATTCCTGCCTCATCCAGATGGCGTTTGAGCGACAGGTTGAACGCCCGCGACACTTCCCACTGCTTGATCGGTGCCGTCTTGAACCGGGCGCGCAGGATCGCGTTGCCTGACTCGAAACTCTCGACGCCCTGGATCTCCAGCGGAGACCAGATGTTGCGCCGCTGCAGCGGGTCGGTGCGCATTTTCTGGCCGACATCACGCATCAGCTTGATCGCTTCGTCGATGTCCATGCTGGACGGCACCGCCACCCGGAAAATCGCGTAGCCGAACTCCCGGGAGTAGTTCTTGATGCTTTTGATTTCGCTGAACGGGATGGTGTGCACGATACCGTCGATGTCCCGCAGGCGTACCGTGCGGATCGTCAGGCCTTCGACGGTCCCCAGGTGCCCGCCGACGTCCACGTAGTCGTCAATGGCCAGTGAGTCTTCAATGATGATGAACAGGCCGGTGATCAGGTCGGCGACCAGGGACTGCGCGCCAAAACCGATGGCCAGGCCGATTACGCCGGCACCCGCCAGCAGCGGCGTGACGTTCATGCCCATGTTGGCCAGGGCGACGATCAGCGCGATGATGAAAATGGCCACGAACAGCACGTTGCGAATCAGCGGCATCATCGTCTGCGCCCGGGCGTTGGCCAGGCCTTTGCGCGAGCGGGTCAGGGCGTGGTGCACCGCGGTGTCGCTGAGAATCCAGATCAGCCAGGCGAACATCAGCGTGCCGGCCACGCTTAACAGCTTGACGCTGATTTCATGGCCTTCACCCTCGGTGAAGGCTATCAACGACATGCCCCAGACGCGCAGGCCCAATTCGATGAACGCCAGCCAGACCACCAGGTGGGCCAGGGTGTAGAAGAAGCTTTTCAGACGATCCGAATACAGTGCATGGCGCTTCACCCCGCGTTGCGGCCTGAGCGAGTGACGCCGCACCAGGCCGTTGATCACCATGCACAACACCAGCAGCACGGTGCAGATCAGCGACTGGCGCAGTGCGGTGCTGGTATCACCGGCGGATACGAACGTGGCAAACAGCGAGATCGCTACCAGCACCAGCGCCGGTACATACCAGAAGGTGCCCAGGATATCGATGCTGTCGCTGAGTGCGCGGCGGGTCAGGCGGCGCGACAGTGGCTGGTTGCGGATCAGGTGGGCGATCGGGCGGCGGAAACGCAAGATGAACAGACCCGTGGACAGCGCTGCCAGGACATTGGCTATGGTCGCGGCGGTGTGCGCCAGGTGGCTGCCAAGGCTTTCCACTAGGCGCGGGTCGCTCAGTGCCTCACCAAACGCGGCAAAACTGCCGATCAGCCACAGTGGCCGGAAGGCCTGGTGCCGCAAGATGAACAAGGCGCGGTGCCGGTGCGGGCCGTCCAGAACGGAAAAGGCGATCACGCAGATAGCCGAGAAACAGGTGCCCACCACCAGCGCATAGGCAAGGACCATGGCCAGGCTTTTGCCCAGTGACGAGGGCAGGGCGTAGGTCATGTACACGGTCATGACCAGGGCGATCAACCAGGGCCCGAGTTTGCGCAGGGCGAAGCGCAACATATCCAGGGCCTTGGGGTGTTGGGGCAGCTCTTCGGTCAGGCCGAAGCGCATGCGCACGCGGTGGCCGAGCCAGATCAGCACGGCAGCAAGCAGGCTCCAGACCATCAGGATCATGGCGAAGGCGAAGATGATCGGCAGCCATTCGTTGGCCGGCAGAATCAGCGCTTGCAGCTCGTCCTTGGCCAGGTCGTACTCTTGGGACCAGCGGGTAATCGGGCTGTCCTCCCCGGAAAACTGTTTCTCGAAACTGGCCAGCGTGCCGCCGATCAAACCAAGCACTCCTTGTTCGGCGGCTGGCTGGACTTGCTTGGTGGCATCGCGGAGTTTTTTCAGGTCGGCCAGCAGTTTGCTGCGCTGCTGGTCGTTTTCCAGCGACTTGATGACATCGTCCAGGGACTGCCCGAGAGGCGCTTGCGCCTCCGGCTGGGGTTTCTCCGAGCCATTGAGCAGCCCGGGCAGGCCGACCGCCTCGGCAGACGCCAGCGGTAGCAGCGTCATGAGGCAGACGAAGAGGAAATACGGCAGGGCAAAAAGACGAACAAACACTAGGCGGTCAACCTTGGGAGATCAGATTGCCCGAGTGTACGAGCCCGCCAAAATCAATGCGAGTCGGGGCGAGTATTTATTCGTTGAGTTTGGCGAGGATCTTGAACACCACGGTGCCAAGGATCGTCAGCATGCCAATCCACATTGCGAACACGCCGGCATTCTTGTCGCGGAAATTGAATCCGATGGCCAGCAGGATCATCCCGGTGAGGATCGGGATCAGCATGGCGTGGAAGGATTGCATGGTGATCATGGCGACGGCCTTGTCGAAAGGGATTACTTGAATTCTAGGCGGGTTTGGTGGGTCGAGCACAGGCCGTGGGAGCCCGGCTTGCCGGCGATGGAGTCATTGAAACCGCCATCGCCGGCAAGCCAGGCTCCTACACGGGTGTCATGGCAATTCGTGACTGGCGTAGAACGCGCTCAGTACTTTCACAAGGTGCGCCAGGTCATGGCTGCCGCACAACTCGCGGATCGAGTGCATGGCGAACGTCGGCAAGCCGATGTCGACCGTGCGCACGCCCAGGTGGCTGGCGGTGATCGGGCCGATGGTCGAGCCGCAGCCCATGTCGCTACGCACCACGAAGCTTTGCACCGGCACTTCTTCAGCCATGCACAAGTGACGGAAGAACCCGGCGGTTTCGCTATTGGTGGCGTAGCGCTGGTTGCTGTTGACCTTGATGACGGGGCCGGCGTTGAGTTTCGGGCCGTGGTTGGCATCGTGCTTGTCGGCGTAGTTGGGGTGCACGCCATGGGCGTTGTCGGCCGATACCAGCAGGGATTTCTGGATGGTGCGGACAAACTCGTCACCCTCCGGCAGCAAGCGGCGCAAGGTTTGCTCAAGCATTGGGCCGTCGGCACCGCAGGCCGAGCAGGAGCCGACTTCTTCGTGGTCGTTGGCCACCAGCACGCAGGTTTCATCGGTCTCGGCGGTGAGCAATGCCTGCAAGCCGGCATAACACGACAGCAGGTTGTCCAGGCGCGCACCGGCAATGAAGTCGCCATGCAGGCCGATGATCGCAGCGGCCTGGGTGTCGTAGAAGCTCAGCTCGTAGTCGAGCACCACGTCGGCATTCAAACCATGTTCCAGGGCCAGCTGGTTGGTGAGCACAGCACGAAAATCCACGCGCTCGTCGCCGGCAAACTGCGCGAGGATCGGCGGCAGTTCGGTTTGGGCATTGATCGCCCAGCCCATGTTGGCTTCACGATTGAGGTGAATGGCCAGGTTGGGAATGATGGCAATCGGAAGCTTGAAATCGATCAGCTGGCTTTCGACCTTGCCGTCGCGGCGGAAAGTGACCCGGCCGGCCAGCGACAGGTCGCGGTCGAACCAGGGTGCCAGCAAGGCGCCGCCGTAGACTTCCACGCCCAGCTGCCAGAAACCCTGGCGCTGCAACTCCGGCTGCGGCTTGACCCGCAGGCACGGGCTGTCGGTGTGGGCGCCCACCAGGCGGATGCCGCTGTTGAGTGGGGAGTGGCGGCCCATCTTGATCGCGACAATTGAAGAGTCATTGCGGGTGACGTAGTAGCGACCGTTCGCTTCGGTGTTCCAGGACTCGCGCTCGTCAAGACGCTGGTAGCCCGCCGCTTCCAGGCGCTGTACAAGGCTGGCAGTGGCATGAAAGGGGGTAGGGGAGGCCTTGAGAAAGTCGATCAGGCCTTGGTTCAACTCTTCGCGCATAAAAAGCTCCAGACAGCAGTGGCGCCAGTTTAACGTATTGGGCGGCTAATGTGCCTATCGAGCCGATCCCTGTGGGAGCGGGCTTGCTCGCGAATACGGATTGCCAGCCGGCATAGATGTCGACTGACGCACCGCCATCGCGGGCAAGCCTCGCTCCCACAGGTTTGTGTGGTTCGCACAAGCTATGAACTGGCCAACTGTGGGAGCAAGGCTTGTCCGCGATTGGCGGGGGAAGGCAGTAGCCTAGAACGGTGCGGGACACTCGAAGCGCAGGCGTTCGCCGGATTGCGGATGGGTGAAGCTCAGCATGCTGGCGTGCAGGCACAGCCTTGGCCAGGCGGCCAGTGCCTGTTCGTGGGCATAGAGCCCGTCGCCCAGCAGTGGATGACCAATGGACAGCATATGCACGCGCAGTTGATGGGAGCGGCCAGTGATGGGCGTCAGTTCGACCCGGCACCAGTCACCGCAACGCTCCAGCACTCGCCAAAATGTCAGCGCGTGCTTGCCAAATTCGTGATCCACCACGTGGCGGGGTTTGGTCGGCGGGTCGTAGCGCAGGGGCAAGTCAATGCTGCCACTGTCCAGTTCCGGCTGGCCCCAGCACAGGGCGGTGTAGGCTTTCTCCGTTTCGCGGTCGTGAAACTGCCGGGACAACTCGCGATGAGTATCCGGGTCACGCGCCAGCAGGATGATGCCGGACGTCTCCCAATCCAGCCGGTGGACGATGCGCGCCTCAGGGTAGCCATTTTCCTGCAGGCGGGGGATCAGGCAGTCCTTGTTGTCATCGGCCCGGCCAGGGACGGAGAGCAGCAAGGTCGGTTTGTTCACCACCAGGACGCCGGCGTCCTGGTGGATGATCTGGATGTTGGACAGCGGCATTAAAACAGCCTCGTAACAAACGCCAACGGCGACTCACGCCCTTCATTGTCCCCGTAGGAGCTGCCGCAGGCTGCGATCTTTTGATTTTGCCTTTAAAAACAAGATCAAGAGATCGCAGCCTGCGGCAGCTCCTACACGGTCCCGAAGGGCCTGAGCCGCCGTGGCTCCAGCCGGATCGACTCAGCGATCAGGCAGGGTGATATTGAGTTCCAGAATCGAGCAGCTGCCCTGGTTTTCCAGAGCGACATGCACGTCATCGGACCCGATATTGACGTACTTGCGGATCACCTCCACCAGTTCCTTCTGCAAGGCTGGCAGGTAGTCCGGTGTACTGCGTTGGCCGCGTTCATGCGCCACGATGATCTGTAGACGCTCTTTCGCTACCGAGGCTGTGCTTGGCTTCTTGTTGGCTCGAAAGAAGTCAAAAATGTTCATTACCTACCTCCAAACAGGCGCTCGAAGAATCCCTTCTTCGTGACATCGAGGAAACGATGCTCCACGGTTTTGCCCAGCAGACGATCGACGGCATCGCTGTATGCCTGGCCGGCATCGCTCTGGTCGTCGAGAATCACGGGCACACCCGAGTTGGAGGCCTTGAGTACAGCCTGGGATTCCGGAATCACGCCAAGCAGGGTGACAGACAGGATTTCCTTGACGTCTTCCACGCCGAGCATCTCACCGTCATTCACGCGTTGCGGGTTGTAGCGGGTCAGCAGCAGGTGTTCCTTGATCGGATCCTCGCCCTTTTCAGCGCGGCGCGACTTGCTGGCCAACAGGCCCAGCATGCGATCCGAGTCACGTACCGAGGACACTTCCGGGTTGGTCACGATGATCGCTTCATCAGCGAAGTACATCGCCAGGTGAGCGCCCTTCTCGATACCTGCCGGGGAGTCGCAGACCACGAATTCGAAGTCTTCCTTCAACGCCATCAGGACTTTTTCCACGCCTTCGACGGTCAGCGCGTCTTTGTCGCGGGTCTGGCTGGCGGCCAGTACGTAAAGGTTTTCCAGGCGCTTGTCTTTGATCAGGGCCTGTTGCAGGTTGGCTTCGCCGTTGACCACGTTGACGAAGTCGTACACCACGCGGCGTTCGCAACCCATGATCAGGTCGAGGTTACGCAGGCCTACGTCGAAGTCGACGATAACTGTCTTGTGGCCGCGCAGTGCGAGGCCGGTACCGATAGCGGCACTGGTGGTGGTCTTACCCACACCACCCTTGCCGGATGTAACCACGAGAATCTTGGCCAAGGTGTTTCACCCCTAAGGAAAAAGGACATTTAGCCCCTGAAAAAACATCTCTGGAAAACTACTGCAGTCGGACAGCCTTGGCTGGAATCCGGCCCTGAACGGCGCTTACCTTCGGTAAACACTGCTTTCTGGCCATTTTCCCACTTCGTTCAAGCCGTTTTCGCTACGTTTTAGAGATGCTTGGAAAATGCGGCAGTATCCGTTAAAGCCGAATGATGTTCAACACATCGCCCGACAGGCTGACCTGAACGCCTGAACCCCATAAAGGGTCGCGTCGCAGGTCCTCCGAAACCTTGTAGTGGCCTGCAATGGAGACCAGTTCAGCGCTCATCTGCTGACAGAAAATCCTGGCCTTGGTGTCGCCTTTGACCCCGGCCAGCACGCGACCGCGCATCGGGCCGTATACATGGATGTTGCCATCGGCGAGAAGTTCCGCCCCCGGGCTGACGGAGGAGATCACCACCAGGTCGCAACCCTGGGCGTAAATCTGCTGGCCGCCGCGCACGGGGGAGGTGATGATTTTGGTCGGCTTGATCGTCGGCTCCGGTGGTTTCTCCGGTTTTTTCACGACAACGCCTTCATTCGGGTCCAGGGCTCGCTCACGGGCACCGGACGGTGGCAGCACCGGCAGGTCGACCGCAATGGCCGCAGCAATGTCCTCGATGCGACTGGCACGGATCGCCAGGGTGCGCAGGCCATGCTGGCGGCACACGCGCATCAGGCCCGGCAGATCAACGGCGCCTTCACCCGGTGGAAGTTTGTCCAGGGCCAACACCAGTGGCGCGTTGCTGAAGAAGTTAGGCGCCTGGGCGACCTTGGCGGCCAGTTGTCGATCGAGGTTCTCGAGGTCGTTACGGGCCAGTTCCAGCACCGTAATGGCGAGCATGCTGCCCTTCAACTGGAACACGGGATCTTTGTCTAGCGGTTCGGTTTGGCTCATGGTCGGCATACAACGACTTGTCACTAAAAGTGCCGAGACTTATAACGAGAACGCCCGCAGGCCGCAAGCCGGGTCTAACGATGTAGAATGCGCGGCCATTGTCTTGACGGAACCTTTAATGGATCGCCCGCGTTTTCGAAGAGCATTTCTTTACCCGCGTTTCTGGCCGCTGTGGTGTGGTCTGGGGCTATTGTGGCTGATTGTCCAACTGCCTTATCCGGCGTTGCTGTCCATCGGTCGGCTCCTGGGCGCCGTCATGTATCGCCTGGCGGGCGACAGACGGCGCATCGCCAAGCGCAATCTCGAATTGTGTTTTCCGGAAAAATCCGCCGCCGAGCGCAAACACCTGCTCAAGGAAAATTTCGCTTCCACCGGCATCGCCTTCTTTGAAATGGCCATGAGCTGGTGGTGGTCGCGCGAGCGGCTGGCGAAGCTGGCGCATGTCGAAGGCCTGGAGCATCTGCAAAAAGCCCAACGCGAAGGCAAGGGGGTGATCCTGATGGCCGTGCATTTCACCACCCTGGAAATCGGGGCAGCGTTGCTCGGCCAGCAGCACACCATTGATGGCATGTACCGCGAGCACAAGAACCCGCTGTTCGATTACATCCAGCGCCGCGGCCGCGAGCGCCACAATCTCGACTCGCTGGCCGTGGAGCGTGACGACGTGCGCGGCATGCTCAAGCTGCTGCGGGCCGGACGCGCGATCTGGTATGCACCGGACCAGGACTACGGCGCCAAGCAAAGTATCTTCGTGCCGCTGTTTGGCATTCAGGCCGCTACTGTGACGGCCACCAGCAAGTTCGCACGGCTGGGCAAGGCGCTGGTGGTGCCGTTCACTCAGGAGCGCCTGGCGGACGGCAGCGGCTATCGACTGTTGATCCATGCGCCGCTCGAAGGCTTCCCGGGGGAAACCGAGGAAGCCGACTGCATTCGCATCAATCAGTGGGTCGAAGGCGTGCTGCGCGACTGTCCGCAGCAATACCTGTGGGCGCATCGGCGTTTCAAAAGCCGCCCACCCGGTGAACCCAAGCTGTACGCCAAGCGCGGTTGAGACATGATCCCCTGCAGGAGCGGACTACCAACAAGTACCATGGAGCGTTGCGATGAGTCCCGTTGAACCGGTTACAGGCTTGATTCTTTCCGGCGGTGGGGCTCGGGCGGCCTATCAGGTGGGAGTGCTGGCGGCGATTGCCGAGTTGCTGCCGCAGGGTGCACGTAATCCGTTTCCGGTCATTGTCGGTACCTCGGCGGGTGCGATCAATGCGGTCAGCCTGGCCAGTGGCGCGCTGGATTTTCGTGCCGCCATCGAGCGCCTGACGGCGTTCTGGCAAGGCTTTCGCAGTCATCTGGTGTTGCGCAGCGACTGGCCAGGGGTGATCCATCAGGCCAGCCGCTTTGTCGGCCACAGCCTGCTCGGTATCGGTGCCCAGGTGCCGGTGGCCTTGCTTGACAGTTCGCCATTGCGCGGGCTGCTCGACGACAAGCTGCAGTTGTCCGGAATCGCTGAGGCGATCGCGCAGAAACAGTTACAGGCCGTGGCGGTCACTGCGTTTGGCTATGAGTCGGGTCAGGCCGTCACGTTCTACCAGGGCGGCGGCACCATCGACGCCTGGTTACGCCATCGTCGCATCGGCGTGCCTACGCAATTGACGATTGAGCACCTGCTCGCCAGTTCCGCGATTCCGCTGCTGTTCGCGCCGGTGAAAATCGGTGAAGAGTATTTCGGCGACGGCGCGGTACGCCAATCGGCCCCGATCAGTCCGGCCCTGCATCTTGGTGCCAGCCGCGTGCTGGTGGTGGGGGTCAGCGGCAACCCGCGCGGGGTCGATCCCGAGCAGCCGCTGCAACGCGCCTATACCGGCCAGCAGCCGACCCTCGCGCAAATTGGCGGGCACATGCTCAACAGCACGTTCATCGACAGCCTGGAAAGCGACATCGAGCTGCTGCAGCGTCTGAACCAGTTCAGTCACCTGATGCCAGATGGCACGCCCACCCGAGCGCTTGGCGTGGCGCCGGTGGAGGTGCTGGTGATCTCACCGAGCCAGCCGATCGATGAGATCGCTGCGCGGCATCGGCAGGAATTACCAGCGGCGCTACGCCTGTTCCTGCGCGGACCGGGGGCGACCAAGACAAGTGGAGCGGGGGTGTTGAGTTATCTGTTGTTCGAGGCGGGGTATTGCAGCGAGTTGATTGATTTGGGGCGGCGTGATGCGCTGGCCAAGCGCGGGGAGTTGTCTCGGTTTCTGGGGTTGCTGTAGGAGCGAGCTGGCTCGCGATGGACGTTAACGATGACGCTGGGAGCCTGAAACCCCGTGGCGCTCTCTGGTCCTTCGCGAGCAAGCTCACTCTTACAAAATCAGAAGTGAACCTTGACCAGGAAGCTGGTCACGCTCTGATCGGTTTTGAAGCCCTGGCTGTCTTCGATACCGTACTTGTTTTTCCAGTAGTCATACTCGACACCGACGTACAACTGCTTGGCACCCAGACTCAGGGCCTTGCCCAGGTCGTATTTGACTTGCGGATTGAAGTGCAGGTTGGCGTGGTATTCGCCTTTGTCGTTCACGTCGTTGTCGACCACCCAGTCCATGAAGCCGTCGATCAGCACGTCCGAGTCACCCACCGGGATGGTGTAGGACCAGGCCGGCGTGATCTGCCAGACATCGTCACCCGCACGGTCGCCTTCGGTGTGACGGTTATAGAAGTTCAACTGGAAGTAGTCGAAGCCGGGGATGGCCAGGTCAAAACCCGGACCGATCAGGTACGACTCGGTGTCGTCTTCGCCGAACTCATAGGTCATGGCCAGCAGCACGTCCTTGATCGGGCCGAACTCCAGCTTCTGGTTGAAAATCTTGTTGAACGACAAGCGCGGGCTGAATTCGCCGTAGTGAGTGTTCTTGCCGGCGAAAGAGTCTTCCTTGCCGTTGTAGAAAATCTTGTCGATGAAGAAGAAGTTGTCCCCGTATTTCCAGCCGTCGGCGTGTTCGAATGTCACGGTCTGCTGGATGCGCGGGTTGACCTGGAAGTCTTTGCCATACAGGTAAGTCAGGCTGTTGTCCTGCCACTGCAGCAAGTCGCCGGCCATGGCCTGGCCCCCGGCCAGCAACGATCCTGCCAGCATCAGGCTAGTGCACGTACGTTTCATTCGGTTGCTCCCAAAAAGTAGTGGTATCACGTTATTTTTTTAAGGTCGGCGCTCTGGTGTGGCGCCTTTTTCTTTAGCTGCAAAAAATCATCCATACGGTCAGCTTTATTGCTGTTAGCAAAAGCTGCGCCAAGGCTTTGCGAAAACCAAAAAACTCCCGCTCGGCTGCTCGAAAACAGTCGATTGAGAGTGGTTCGGGGATGCCTTGATACCGTCCAGAGCCGGGATAAGTTGGCTTTCTGGTCAGGATTTAAATCCGGGCTTTTTTTTAAAGCGGATTCAGGCGGCCGCGGAGAATACTGACTCCTTGGCCAGGTCTCAAGTGCCCCGCAACAGCGCACCGACGACAGGTTTGGGGCACGGTTGCGGGTCATCTTAGAAGTGCACCTTCACCAGCAGGCTGGTGGTGTTTTCATTGGTGTCGAAATTGGCGCTGTTTTCGATGCCGTACTTGTCTTTCCAGTAGCTGTATTCGATGCCGACGTACACCTGTTTCTCCCGCCAACCCATGGACTTGCCCAGGTCGTACTTGATCTGCGGGTTGAAGTGCACGTTGGCGTGATAAGTGCCACGGGCGTTCTGGTCGTTATCCACCACCCAGTCCAGGTAGCCGTCGATCAGTACACTCGAATTGCCGAGTGGAAGGGTGTAGGACCATGCCGGGCTTACTTGCCAGACATCGCTGCCGGGGCGCGAGCCTTCGGTCTGGCGATAATAAAAATTCAAGGTGAAGAAGTTGAAGCCCGGTATTGCGAGGTTAAAACCGGGGCCGATCAGGTAGGCCTCGCTGTCGTCTTCGCCATTCTCGTAGGTCATGGCCAGCAACACGTCCTTGATCGGGCCGAATTCGAAGCGTCGGTCAAGGATCTTGCCCAAGGACAGTCGCGGGCTGAACTCGCCGTAATAGGCGTGAACGCCTTTGTTGCGGTCTTGCTCGCCGTTGTAGTAGGTGCTGTCGATGAACATGAAGTTGTCGCCGTACTTCCAGCCATCGGCGTGCTCGAATGTCACCGTCTGCTGGATCGACGGGTTGACCGCAAAGTCCTTGCCATAGAGATAGCTCAGGCTGTTGGTCTGCCACAGCAACAAGTCGCCGGCCATGACCTGGCCAGTGGTCAGCAGGGCGGCGCCCAGCAGCAGGTTTTTCTGAGTCCGGATCATCTGGTGCTCCTTCTTGTTTTTATTGTTCAAGGCACGGGGGCTCCAACCCTGTGGGAGTGAGCCTGCTCGCGATGGCGGTGTATCAGTCAATGAAGTGTTGATTCCGATAACGTCATCGCGAGCAGGCTCGCTTCCACCTGGCGGGGCGTGTACTTATTTGTCAGTGCGCGTGGCAGTCGTTGATGGCGGCGCGTTCCTTGCCGCCGAGGATGTTGAACAGCAGGTTCAGCGACAGCGCGCTCAACGTCGCCATCGCGATTCCGCTGTGGGTGATCGGGCTCATCCACAAGGGCAGGTGGGCGAAAAACTCCGGCCGCACCACCGGGATCAACCCCATGCCGATGCTCACCGCCACCAGCAACTGGTTGCGACGGTCACCGATGTCGGCTTCCTGCAGAATCTTGATCCCGGTGGCCGCAACCATGCCGAACATGGCAATGGCTGCACCGCCCAATACCGCCGGTGGAATCGACGCCACCAGAAACGCCGCTTTGGGCAGCAGGCTCAGCACGATCAGCAAGCCGCCGGCGACGATGGTGACCGAGCGGCAGCGTACGCCGGTCATCTGCACCAGGCCGATGTTCTGGGCGAACGAGGAGTGGGTGAAGGTGTTGAAGAAACCGGCAAAGAATGAAGCACCCGCGTCGCACAACAGGCCGCGGCGCAGCATCCGCGGGCAAACTTCCTGCCCGGTGATCTTGCCCAGGGCGAGAAACATGCCGGTGGACTCGACGAAGATGATCACCACCACCAGGCACATGGACAGGATCGGTGCGAGCTCGAATTTCGGCATGCCGAAATGCAGCGGGGTGACGATCTGTACCCAGGGCGCCTGGGCCATGCCGCTTAGGTCGACCATGCCGATCAGGCCGCAGATCACATAACCCAGGCACATGCCGATCAGCACCGAGATATTGACCCAGAAGCCGCGCATGAAACGGTGCACCAGCAAAATGGTGCCCAGCACCAGGGCGGCGATGGCCAGGTAGATCGGTGAGCCGAATTGCGCCGCACCGGCGCCACCGCCGGCCCAATTGACGGCCACGGGGAACAGCGACAAACCGATTGAGGTGATGACCGTGCCGGTCACCAGGGGCGGGAAAAAACGTACGACCCTGGACATGAACGGCGCGATGATCATGCCGAAGAAGCCCGCGGCAATGGTCGCGCCGAAAATGCCTTGCAGGCCGATGCCAGGCATTCCTGCCATGGCAACCATGCTGCCCACGGCGGCAAAGCTGGCGCCCATCATCACCGGCATGCGGATGCCCATCGGGCCGATGCCCAGGGACTGCACGATGGTTGCGATGCCGGCAACCAGCAGGTCGGCGTTGATCAGGAAAGCGATTTCTTCGCGACTCAGGCCTGCGGCCTGTCCGATGATCAGCGGCACCGCAATGGCGCCACCGTACATCAGCAGAACGTGCTGCAGTCCAACCAGGATCAGTTGCAACAGGGGCAAACGCTGAATAGCGGGTGCGTCGGGGATGCGCGCTTCGGATAGCTCGGACATGCAACACCTCGGATCTTTTTTATTCTTGTGATTTTGTGCATCAGGTCGACCGTGCGGCGGCCAATCGCGGGCAAGCCTTGCTCCTACAGAATTCCTGGGAATCCAGTGGGAGCAAGGCTTGCTCGCGATGCTTTTCAGCGGTTAATTGGTCTGGGCTCCCTGCACGATCCAAGCACCAATCAGGTCACGTTCCTGCTGGGTCATCTGGGTGATGTTGCCCAGTGGCATGATCTGGCTGGCGACCGCTTGCGCCTGGATACGCGGGGCGTTCTGGCGGATCTGGTCGGGGGTGTCGAACATCACGCCAGCCGGTGCGGCACTGAACAGCGGGCTGGTCGGCTTGGCGGAATGGCAAACCGTGCAGCGTTCCTGGATCACGTTGTGCACCTTGTCAAAACCCGGGCCGGCATTCGCTGCCTGGGTCGGTGCCGTTGCAGGAGCCGTCGCGGGTGCAGCTTCAACCGGCTTCTTGTCACCGCCCAGGGCGGTTTCCGGCAGTGGCTGGTACTCGATGGCGGCCTTGGCGACTTCAGGCGCGCTGGACATCGGCTTCGGACCGGACACATAGGCCAGGCAAATCATGCCCACCGCTGCCACCGGCAGGGTCCAGGCAAATTTGTGGCTGTCGTGACGGGTGTTGAAGTAGTGACGCACCAGCACTGCCAGTACCGCGATCCCGGCCAGGATCAGCCAGTTGTACTGGCTGCCATAGGTGCTCGGGAAGTGGTTGCTGATCATGATGAACAGCACGGGCAAGGTGAAGTAGTTGTTGTGCCGTGAGCGCAGCAGGCCTTTGGCCGGCAGTGCCGGATCGGGCGTACGGTTCTCGGCAATCGCCGCCACCAGCGCACGTTGTGCTGGCATGATGATGCGGAACACGTTGCCGACCATGATGGTGCCGATGATCGCGCCGACGTGCAGGTAAGCACCACGACCGCTGAACACTTTACTGAAGCCGTAGGCGGCGCCAATGATCAGCACGAACAGAATGAAACCCAGCAGCGCAGGGCGCTTGCCCAGGGCCGAGTCGCAGAGGAAGGAGTAGACGAACCAGCCAACGAACAGCGAGCCGATGCCCAACAGAACGCCTTCAGGACCGGTCAGGCTGCTGCCGGGAGCCAGCAGGTAGAGCGTCGGGTTGGAGTAGAACACCACGCACAGCAGCGCGATCCCCGACATCCAGGTGAAGTAGGCTTCCCATTTGAACCAGTGCAGGTTGTCCGGCATGGTTGGTGGAGCCAGTTTGTATTTTTCCAGGTGGTAGATACCGCCGCCATGGATCGCCCACAAATCACCGGCCAGACCACTTTTCGGGTTGACCCGATTGAGGTTGTTCTCCAGCCAGACGAAATAGAACGACGCACCGATCCAGGCCACGCCAGTAATCATGTGAACCCAGCGCACGCTCAGGTTCAGCCATTCCAACAGATGTGCTTCCACAGTCTTTACCTCTCGCCTGTCACTCTGTATTCGAGTGATCAGACCTTCTCTTATTGGTGGGGGGCGAGGATCAAACGCTCATCCTCTTTGAAAAAATGCTCATCGCAGTTATTGCCTGTGCCACTGCGATCAACCACCAGGAAGTCATCCCGCTTTTCGATCGTCAGCACCGGATGGTGCCAAACGCCGCGATGGTAATTAATGCCCTGCCTGCCGTTGGTGACGAAGGCGCGGACCAAGCCTGATACAGGTTCATCGCCAACTGGCGCGACCACGATCAGAAAGGGGTTGCCGAGCAGCGGAATGAAAGCCTGGCTGCCCAGCGGATGGCGCTCCAGCATGCAAACGGTCAGTGGCATGTCCTGCGCGTCGGCGCGGAAGATGCTGATGATGGCGTTGTCCTCAGGCGTAGCGGTTTCAACCGTCGCCAGTTTATGGAAGCGCATGGTCGAACCGTTGTTGATCATGAAGTGATCGCTGCCGTCGGTTTCAATGACGTCACCGAAAGGGGCGAAGGCTTCTTTGGTCAGCGGTTCAATCGTCAGTGTGCGCATGCTGTTCTTTTCCGAATTCTGTGTTGTTGGTTCTGTTGCTATCGCCAGCAGGCTGGCTCCCACAGGGGAATGCATTGCCAATGTGGGAGCCAGCCTGCTGGCGATTGGGTTCAGCGCTTATTTAGCGACCTTGCCCAATACTCGCAGGCGGCTCACACCACCGTCCGGGAACACGTTCAGGCGGATGTGGGTGATTGGCCCCAGTGCCTTGATCTGCTCGGCGAAGGTGTGCTCGGCGTGCATTTCCAGCTTCTGCGCCGGCAACAGCTCACGCCAGAACAGCGACTGGGTTTCGATCTGGCTGTCGGTACCGCCTTTCACGAACGCGCCCTGGATGGAGCAGGTGTCCGGGTAGTTGCCCTTGAAGTGCAGGGTGTCGACGATGATTTTTTCGATCTCGCCCGGATGACCCAGCGCGACGATGACCCAGTCATTGCCCGGGGTACGACGACGTGCGGTTTCCCAGCCGTCGCCCATGTTGATGCCACGGCCCGGGTTCAGGATGTTGCTCATGCGACCGAAGTGTTCGTCGGAGCAGGCGAGGGCGCGGCCGCCGTTCAGGGCTGCAGCCAGGTCAACTTGCTCGTTGTCGCCCACGGCCGACCAGTCGCGGAACGGAATGCCGTACACGCGCAGTCGAGCCACACCACCGTCCGGGTAGATGTTGAAACGCAGGTGGCTGAACGACTGGTCGTTGCTGATTTCGTGGTAGTGATGGCTGTTGCCCTGCAGCTCGACGGCCGACAGCACTTCAGTCCACTGGGTGTTGTCGTCTGGCTCGCCCGAGGCCAGGAAGCAGGCTTCCAGGGACGCCGATGGCGGGAAGTTGCCGGTGAAGAATGAAGTGTCGATGTCCACGCCCTTGATCGAACCTGGTACACCCAGGCGGATCACAGCGCTGTCGTAACCTTCGAAACGCTTGCGGCGCGACTCCCAGCCGTCCATCCACTTGCCGTTGTCATCGAACACGCCCTCCTTCCATACGGCCGGGGTCGGTTGGAACAGACGATTGGCGTCTGCGAACCAGTCATCGGTGACCGAGATGATCTTGGTGCCCAGGCGGGCATCTGCCAGGTTGACGAACTTCTCGAAAGGTACGGCGTAAGCTTTCATTCTTCTTGTCTGCCTTTAATAAGTTGGCTTGGGATGCTTGCAAGGCCCCGGGTGTCATTTGCGTTTGAGAACACCTGGGCCAGGCTCGCTTATAGGGTCAGTAATCGGAACAGGGCGATCTTGTTGATCTCCGCCAGCGCGCACTTGAATTCGGTGTCGACCGAGTTGTTGATGCGCGTTTCGAACGCCGCGAGGATCTGATGCCGGTTGCTGCCTTTTACCGCCATGATGAAGGGAAACTTGAACTTGGCTTTGTAGGCGTCGTTCAGCTCGGTGAAGCGAGAAAACTCTTCTGCCGTGCATTGGTGAATACCGGCGCCAGCCTGTTCATTGGTGCTGGCTTCGGTCAGCTGGCCCTGGACGGCAGCTTTGCCGGCCAGGTCCGGGTGAGCGTTGATCAATGCCAGCTGGCTGGCGTGATCGGCGCTCAACAGGATGTCGCTCATGCGCTGGTGCAGGGTTTCGATCTGGTCGATCGAGGCGTCCTGGCCCAGGTCAAAGGCCTTCTCGGCCACCCATGGCGAATGTTCGTAGATGTCGGCAAAGGCTTTGACGAAGGCGTCGCGGCTCAGGGTCGA
Source organism: Pseudomonas sp. ES3-33 (assembly GCF_000952175.1). NCBI lineage: Bacteria > Pseudomonadati > Pseudomonadota > Gammaproteobacteria > Pseudomonadales > Pseudomonadaceae > Pseudomonas > Pseudomonas sp. ES3-33. Next base: position 97,407 of record NZ_JZRI01000080.1, read on the forward strand.
GGGTTTGAGAGTTTGAAAAGTGCTCATTTTGCAGGCCCTTGGTACGGGTGGGTTTCGTGCCAGTGGCGAGCGATGTCGACGCGACGGCTGAACCACACCTGTTCATGACTTTTAGCGTATTCGATAAAGCGTTTGAGCGAAGCCAGACGCGCTGGACGGCCGATCAAGCGGCAGTGCAGGCCGATGGAGAGCATTTTCGGTGCTTCGGCGCCTTCGGCGTACAGCACATCGAACGCGTCTTTGAGGTATTCGAAGAAATCATCGCCCTTGTTGAAGCCCTGGACCTGGGTGAAGCGCATGTCGTTGGTGTCCAGGGTGTAAGGGATCACCAGGTGCGGCTTGCCGGTCGGATTGTTCGGTTCCCAGTAGGGCAGGTCATCGTCGTAGGTGTCACAGTCGTAAAGGAAACCACCTTCTTCCATGACCAGGCGCCGGGTGTTCGGGCCGGTGCGGCCGGTGTACCAGCCCAGTGGGCGTTCACCGGTGATCTCGGTGAGCACGCGGATCGCTTCGAGCATGTGCTCGCGTTCCTGGGCCTCATCCATGTACTGGTAGTCGATCCAGCGATAGCCGTGACTGCAAATTTCGTGGCCGGCATCGACCATGGCGCGGATCACGTCCGGGTGACGCTGGGCGGCCATGGCCACCGCGAAGATCGTCAGCGGAATGTCGAATTCCTTGAACAGTTTCAGGATCCGCCAGACGCCGGCGCGGCTGCCATACTCGTAAAGCGATTCCATGCTCATGTTGCGCTCGCCTTGCAGCGGCTGCGCCGAGACCATTTCCGAGAGGAACGCTTCAGACTCTTTATCGCCATGCAGAATGTTGCGCTCGCCACCTTCTTCGTAGTTGAGTACGAAGGACAAGGCGATGCGGGCATTGCCCGGCCAGTGTGGGTGCGGAGGGTTACTGCCGTAACCGACCAGGTCGCGTGGGTAGTCAGCGCTCACTGCAGTCTTCCTTCTTGTTCGTTGACAGGTTGTGTGGCGGCCTGGCGATGGAATCACAGGCTGGCGTCACAGCGATGGGATGATTGTATACAACTTTATATCCACATTGTAAGTCTGAATTTTCGCATTTTTCACTCGCTGTCATCTTGCAGTGGTAGTGCAAGAAACCTGCCTGAATGGTCAGCTAATGGATCGAAGGTCCTGAGGTGGCCTGCCGAGCAGGCAGATACAGCACTGATCGGCAGTGGGCAGGAGTGACACGAAAAATGTCGTTTTTATTGTGTACAATTTTTTTGAAAAGTGTCTTAATCAGTTCCTCGCCGCAGCGTTTCGTGCTCCGAATCGGTGCGGTCTCCTTTTTAACTGACTTCGGGAGGCGCGAGGCCTGACGGTTCGATACCGCAGGCGCGCAGAATCAATGGGACGTTTGACTACTCACGTTTTGGACGCAGCACACGGTTGCCCGGGCAGCTCGATCAAGGTCGAGCTCTACCGCGTTGAAGGCTCGCAGCTGGAATTGGTCGCCAGCGCGATAACCAACAGCGACGGGCGGGTCGATGCACCGCTGCTGCAAGGCGATGACTACCGTACCGGGGTTTATCAGGTGCAATTTCATGCAGGCGACTACTACCGCGCCCGTGGCGTGCAGTTGCCGGAGCCAGCGTTTCTGGACGTCGTGGTGTTGCGGTTTGGCATCTCTGCCGAGCAGGATCACTACCACGTACCGCTGCTGATCTCGCCGTACAGCTATTCCACGTATCGCGGCAGCTGATCCCCCAAGCAGCTGCCCCAACCGGGAAGCGACTGCGCATATAGCTTCTTTGGTCTTTCGCCCGCTCACACTGCGGGCTTTTTTTTGCCTGCTGGAAAGTCAAAAGAGCACCACAATCCACTGTGGGAGCGGGGTTGCCCGCGATGAGGCCCCAACAGGCAACATCACCTCCAGATCGTCCGAAGGCCCGGGCCGCGTTCGGACGATCTTTTGATTTTGCCTTGCTAACGGCTCAACAGCGACGCAGCACCCGCACCACTGAACAGGCCGGCACTGATCCGGTTAAACCAACTCTGCCCCTTGCCGCTTCGCAGATACCGCGCCGCGCCGTGCGCACCCAGCCCATAAGCCAACTTGCACAGCAGATCCAGCACCGTCCACGTCGCAATCATCACCAGTAATTGCGGCAGGAACGGTTGTTCGGCGCTCAAAAACTGTGGCAGAAACGCAGCGAAGAAAAGAATGTCCTTCGGATTACTTGCGCCCAATACAAATGCGCGCCCGAACAGTGCGCGAAAGCGCGGAACAGCGGCCGTCTGGGGCACTTCAGCGCCCACCGACGGTTGGCGCGATTGCTGCCAGCTCTGCCAGGCGAGGTAGAACAGGTACAGCGCACCGACGATCTTCAGCGCGCTGAACAGCTGTTCCGAAGCCAGCAGCAGGGCGCCCAGGCCCAGTGCAGAAGCGCTGAGCAGGCAGATCGAGGCAATCACTCCCCCGAGGAAGGCGGGGTAAGACCGTCGCAGACCGTAATTCAGGCTGTTGCTGATCATCAGCAACGACAGCGGTCCCGGGATCAGGATCACCACCAGTGCAGCGCCGCTGAACAGCAGCCAGGTTTCCAGACTCATCACTTTCCTCCATTTGCGCAAAAGCCCCACCCGACGGGGTGAGGCTGGTTCGTAACGCTTACTGCGTAACGCTTACAAGAAAACGAACTTGGCGATGAAGATCGCGCACAACACCCACAGGCTGACGGAAATTTCCTTGTACTTGCCCGTGCCGGCCTTCAGTGCCACGTAGGTGATGAAACCCAGGGCGATACCGTCGGCAACGGAGAACGTCAGGGGCATCATGATCGCGGTGACAATCGCCGGGATACTGTCGGTCGCTTCATCCCATTCGATGTGAGCCATGCCGCCCATCATCAACATGGCGACATAGATCAGCGCGCCGGCTGTGGCGTAAGCGGGAATCATCCCGGCCAGCGGTGCGAAGAACATCGCGGCAATAAATAGCACACCTACGGTGACTGCGGTAAGACCAGTCCGACCACCTGCGGCAACGCCAGCGGCACTTTCCACATAACTGGTGACGGGCGGCACACCCACTACCGCACCGAATACACTGGAAGCACTGTCGGCCTTAAGGGCACGGGAGAGGTTTTCGATCTTGCCGTCGGCATTTACCAGGCCGGCGCGCTGGGCCACGCCCATGAGGGTGCCGGCGGTGTCGAACATGTGCACGAAGAGAAAGGCGAGTACCACGCTGATCATGCTGACATTGAACACGCCGGCGACGTCCATGGCCATCCAGGTCGGGGCCAGGCTCGGCGGGGCCGACATGATGCCTTCATAATGCACAAGGCCCAGGCCCCAGCCTGCCAGTGTCACGGTGATGATGCTGATCAGAATCGCGCCAAATACCCTGTGGTAGCTGAGAACAGCAATCATCAGGAAGCAGATGGCTGCCAGCAGCGGGCCAGGTTCGCGCAGGGAGCCCAGTTTGATCAGGGTAGCCGGGCTATCGACGACGATGCCCGCGGTTTTCAGGCCAATCAGCCCCAGGAACAACCCAACACCGGCGCCCATGGCGTAGCGCAAACTCACTGGAATGCTGTTGAGCAGCCATTCGCGGATCCGCGAGAAGGTCAGGAACATGAACAGCACGCCAGACACGAAGACCGCGCCAAGGGCCGTTTCCCAGTTGTAGCCCATGGTGCCGACCACGGTGTAGGTGAAGAACGCGTTAAGCCCCATGCCCGGCGCCAGGCCGACCGGCCAGTTGGCATAAAGGCCCATCAGCAGGCAGCCCAGCGCAGCGGCGATGCAGGTGGCGACAAAAGCCGCACCGTGATCAATCCCGGCATCGGCCATGATGTTGGGGTTGACGAAAATGATGTAAGCCATGGTGATGAAGGTTGTCAGACCGGCAATCAACTCGGTCTTCACCGTGGTGCCATGCAAGCTGAGTTTAAACAGACGCTCCAGCCAGCCGGTGGGGGCGGGCGGCGAGAGGTCCAGCGTCGATGCTTCGGATTTGCGGCTTTCCACAGCGAGTACTCCTCAAGAGTTTTATTGTTATTTCCAGGACCGGACCCATGAGGGCGGCAGCGGTCCTTTGAGGCACTTGCGAATTTGTTGACCGCTTGGTCAGGAACTCGCACGAGGTGGATTATGCTTTTGTGTACAAATAAAGCAAATATTGTTTTTGCTTTTGTAGACGAAAAAATTTTCGATCGGAGTATATCGCCTGTCACGCCGCCTTCGCGAGCAAGCCCGGCTCCCACAGTGATCCGCCGAACATAAATACAGCGTCCACCACCAAAACCCTGTGGGAGCGGGCTTGCCCGGGTAGAAACCGGGGACTTCCTTTACGTTTTAAACCAGCGACATCGTATACAGGTGCAAAAATGCGGTCAGGAGGTGCCTGACCATGCCATGGAATCGAGAGTCCCCGATGGATCAACGAATCAAACTCATAGGCGTCTGGCGGCACTTGAGAGCGGAATATCTCCACCTGCTGCTTACGAGCACGCGATAGCGCTCAAACCACCTGGGGGGCCGGAGTTACACTGACATGGCGCTCAGAATGATAAGGAGCGTATTCTGCAAGATGACCTTATCTATTGCACCGTATATACACTTAAGATTTTTATGTAATTGCTTATAGAACATTTCAAGGGTGGGGTAATTATGCAGTCTTCAAGTTTGTCCGGTCCACAAGGAATACTCAGTCTTAAATTACATGAACAGTGCAATGCCAATAAAGTTTCAAAAAAACCCTTGGGTGAGCTCGGTGAATTAGTCGGTGTACTTGGTGGGGTCCGAAATAATTCTTACGAATTGAGGAATGTAATTAAATCAACGGGCAGAATTGATTCAGGAGAAAAATGGCTTAGAATTTATAGTATTGACCGTGAGATTCGCGTCACAAAAAAAGAAGTTGGAAGGCTCAATGGTGAAAATAGCAAAAACACAGAAAAAATATTACGCCTTGAACAAGATATTCGATGGGCAAATACCAGCGATAGCGACTTGGAATCTTTTCGCAACAAACGTCGGAAGAGAGCCAATGAGCGCATTGCTAAAGCCCAGGAACGATATGAACATAAAATTTCCAAGAAAGACAGGGACATTCAGAGTCTGACAAATAGCAAAGATCGGGCTGTGGAGCACGCGTCAAATCATGGCGTCGCGGTAAGGAGTCGTCTGGATTTGGCCATCGCTGGCGAGATCTATGATCCTAAAAATACTGGTTTTGGGCCCATGTGGTCCTCTCACATACAAAGCGATGAATTTGCTATGAAGGAATTCGGTTTTATAGAGGGCTACGGGGAATATGGAGAACGCATTGAAGTCCCAAATGCTGAGGGTGAGATGTGGAAAATACTTGTGAAAGACTTTATGGGTTCGCCAGCTAAACTAGATAAGTTGCAGTCGGATAAAGCCAAGCTTGAGAAAGGATGTAGGCAACTAGCTGAATTAATGACGCGCGATGCGGAAATTCCGGATAAAAAAATTTCTGAGCAAGAAATTACTGAAATAAATAATTCTATCTCTACTTTCAAGAAAGAAAATGAAAACCTGTCTCTTATACACATCT
>NZ_JZRI01000081.1:0-4176 GCF_000952175.1 Pseudomonas sp. ES3-33
AGATGTGTATAAGAGACAGTACTGGGGTTGTTCGGGGTATTCGTCATCGGCCTGGTGGACAACGTGCTGCGTCCAATCCTGGTGGGCAAAGACACCAAGATGCCGGACTACATGATCCTGATTTCAACCCTGGGCGGCATGGCGGTGTTCGGCCTCAATGGCTTTGTGATCGGGCCACTGATCGCCGCGCTGTTCATGTCGAGCTGGGCGATCTTCAGTGAAACCAAGCCGCGGGTGCAATTGCCTTAAGCACTCAGGCGGCCATGGTCGATACGTTGCGACAATGCCTGTGCGGCCGGCAGTGAAGTCAGCGGGCCGCTGATTGGTTCACCGTCCTGCACAAGATACCAACAAGCCAGCAGACCCAGCTCCCTCAAAGGGGCGGGGACTGCGCTGCCAACTACGGACATGATCTGGACCTGGGACATAACTACCTCCATCAATCGATGGAGCTACCTTACGGGCCCGGCGCCGACAGGAACAATCAACGCTCTCGATAGTCGTCATTGACGCGAGTGAGTGCTGCGTTCAGTCGACCACCAGGTCCAGCATATGCACCACTTCCTGCTCATTGAGCAGCCCCTTGCGCACCAGGTTTTCGGCCAGCAGCGAGAGGAACTTGGCGTTGCGGTGGCCTTCCAGGTTCTTGAGTTCGGTCAGCGTGTCATACACCTTGCTGGAGGTGCACAGGCCGACATTGCGATGCGGATTCTGTGTGGGCATGAGGTCGTCCTTGTTGTTATCAACCTGCTATTGGCGGACAGGCCCAAGCTTGCGGACCTGACATGACATAAATATGACTGTTTTACCCAAAGTGGGGAAAGAGGATCGATTCAATCTTGCCGAATTTGCTTGCAAGCGCTGTTCCGACAGCGACCTCGGCAACATCGATCCAGACCTGAACCGATCAGCGGGCACAAAAAAGCCCCGTTTTGAGGCGGGGCCTGATGGGTCTGTCAGTAGTGCGGGCGGCCGTAATAACCACGGGGCGGGCCGTAATAGCCGCGCGGTGGACCGTAGTAGCCGCGGGGCGGACCGTAGTACACCGGCGCTGGCTGATAGTAGACCGGCTGTTGAACGTAGACCGGCGCCGGCTGGTAATAGACCGGTGGCGGCTGTTGCACATAAACCGGCTGTGGTTGGGCGTAGACCGGTTGCTGCACATACACCGGCCGGTTGGCGTTGATCAGGGCCGAACCGACGATGGCCGAGCCCACGATCGCACCAAATACCGCTGGACCTTGCCAACCGCCACCACCGCCATGGGCCTGTGATTGCCCTGTGACCGCGAGAGCGCCGATCAGCAAGGCCACTGTGGAGATTTTACGGATCATGATAATTCCTCGGTTCTTCGACCCGGCGCTTGTGTCTGCAATAGACTCAAGGATTGTCGCGGGGATACATCTAAGACAGCACTTTTTGCAAAATCAGCACAGCCGCTGGGTAAATTTTGTGTAAGGTCTGTACCGGCTTGTCGACGGTCCCGTTCCCAGCGAACGCTGGCCTTTATGATCGAACAGAACAGGATGGAATGGCCAATCCCGTCCATCTGAAAGTGCACTTGATGGAGATTTTTTCATGCAGATGAACCCCAACCGAGATACCCAGCTGTGCATGTCCCTTTCAGGGCGTCCGGGGAATTTTGGCCTGCGTTTTCACAATCATCTGTACGAGCAGTTGGGCCTGAATTTTTACTACAAGGCGTTCAGCAGCCAGGATTTGCCTGGTGCGGTGGGCGGCATTCGCGCTTTGGGCATCCGTGGCTGCGGGGTGTCGATGCCGTTCAAGGAGGCCTGCATCGCCCTGGTCGATGAGCTGGACGCATCGGCTGCGGCCATCCAGTCGATCAATACCATCGTCAACACCGATGGCCACCTCAAGGCTTACAACACCGATTACATCGCCATTGCGCAGCTGCTTGAAACTCATCAGGTGCCCAAGGATTCGACCTTCGCCCTGCGCGGAAGCGGCGGCATGGCCAAGGCGGTGGCGAGTGCGCTGCGGCAATGGCCTGATCGTCGCCCGCAACGAACAGGCCGGGCGCGCCCTGGCAAATTCGCTGGGCTATGAATGGCAAGCAGAGCTGGGAAATGAGCGGGCGCAGATGCTGATCAACGTCACACCGATCGGCATGACCGGTGGGCCGGAAGCCGAGCAACTGGCCTTTGCGGCAGATGCGATTGAAAAAGCGCAAACCATCTTCGATGTGGTGGCAATCCCCTCGGAAACGCCGTTGATCGTGCGCGGACGTGCCGAGGGGAAGCGAGTGATCACAGGGCTTGAAGTGATCGCCATCCAGGCGCTGGAGCAGTTCGTGCTGTACACCGGCGTGCGGCCGACGGATGAGCAGTTTCGCCTGGCGGTAGAGTTCGCGCGCAGCTGACGTGCCAGCTCGGGGGGCGTCATCCCCCAATTGATAGGGAGCAATGCGCCCGTAGGAGCTGCCGAAGGCTGCGATCTTTTGATCTTTGATTTAGAAAGATTATGAAATCAAGATCAAAAGATCGCAGCCTTCGGCAGCTCCTACATGGAAAACGCATCTTCCGTGTTGTTCAAGTCAGGGAAACGCATTTTCCGGGTGTTCAAGTCAGGAACATACATTCGTCAGGTTATTCCAGGCGTGAAAGGCGCTCTTCCAGCGCGGCAATCCGCGCTTCCAGCTCTTCGACCCTTTCAACCGAAACGCCACCGCTCGAGCCGCGTTCCGCAGGGTTATGCCGTGCGGCCAGAATCACCTCGATGTCCGCCGGATCCCCCAGCGCGTGCATGTAGCGGTCCTCGCGCTGTCCGACCTGGCGCGGGATCAGCAGCGCCAGCCCGCGTGCGATCAGGCGTTCCAGTTGATGCACTACCTGCTCGGCGTCTTCGAAATCATGCATGCGACCGCTGCGGGTCAGCAGTTCATTGACCGTTTGCGGGCCGCGCAGAAACAACAGTCCCGCCAGGATCACTTGTGCCGGCACCAGTTCCAGCGCTTTGTCGACCTTATGCTCCCAGCGGTCGGCGCGGCTGCCCATCACCAGTTTGGTGAAGCCGCGACCTTCCAGCGCGCGCAGGCTCTGGCCTACCTGGCCCTGGGTGAGGTTCATCACCGGCTCGCGGCTGGTTTTCTGGTTGCAGGCAATCACCAGCGCATTAAGCGTCAGCGGGTAGGTTTCCGGGCTGGTCGCCTGTTTTTCGATCAACGAGCCCAGGATGCGGATTTCCGTGCTGTTGAGCCGCGGTTCGTCGAGGGTCGTTTGTTGTTCAGTGCTCATTTTTTTTCTATCCCTAATTGGCAGTCGGGTCGGCAACCACGACTCATCCCCATGTGAATCGAGCCGGGAATCTTGCGCTAAAGAGACTATCCCGAATCTGCGGCAGTGGCCAATGGACACGCATGCATGCACATCAGCGTGTCGATCCGTTCCAAGGCTATAATCGCCCCCACGTTTCCCTACTGTCATCACACGAGACTGCCATGACCATTTCCCTGTACGACGCCTCCATCCCGGTTTTCACGCAAATGCTCACCGCCCTGAGCGACGTTCTGAAAAAAGCTGAAGCTCACGCCAGCGCAAAGAACATCGACCCGAACGCGCTGCTGCAAGCGCGCCTGTTCCCGGACATGTTCCCGCTGGTGCGCCAGGTGCAGATCGCCGTTGATTTCGCCAAGGGCGTGTCCTCGCGCCTGGCCGAGATTGAAGTGCCGAAGTACGAAGATACCGAAACCACCTTCGCCGAGTTGCAAGCGCTGCTGACCAAGGTGCTGGGCTACATCGGCGAAATCAAACCCGAGCAGATCAACGGCCAGGAAGGTATCGAGATCGTGACGCGTCCGGGCACGCCTAAAGAGAAGCGCTTCACCGGCCAGGCCTACCTGCTGACTTACGGCTTGCCGCAGTTCTTCTTCCACGTCACCACCGCTTACGCCTTGCTGCGTCATAACGGTGTGGAAGTGGGCAAGCGCGATTACATGGGCGCGTTCTAAGCTGCCCAGGCACAAAAAAGCCCGCCAGGGTTTGCGCCTTGCCGGGCTTTTAGTTTTAAAGTCAAAAGATCGCAGCCTGCGGCAGCTCCTTGTATCTCGACTATCGCTCCATCAGGAGCGATAGTTCTCGACTGATCATCGAGGGAGGGATCTGGAAGCCGTGCAGCTCCTTAGGCTTTTTGCCTGTGACGTAGATTGTGCTCCAA
>NZ_JZRI01000082.1:0-14315 GCF_000952175.1 Pseudomonas sp. ES3-33
CAACAGCGACAGGTTCAGCCGGGGCTGGAGCTGGAGCTGGAGCTGGAGCTGGAGCAGCAATAGGAGTAGCAACAGGAACAGGGGCTGGTACAACAACCACTGCAGCCGGGGCAACAGGGGCCGGCGCAACAGGTGCTACGGCTGGCGCTGGTGGTGCAGCCACCACTGGCGCTTCAACGACCGGTGAAACCGCAGCAGGCGCGGGTGTGACCGGCGCTGGTGCAGGCGCCGCGGCAGGAGCGGGAACGGCAGCGGGAGCGGCAGCAGCAGGAGCCGCCGGTGCAGCAACAGCCGCAACCACCGGAGCAGGCGCAACCGCCAGCGTCGCTATGCCCAGATTGCTCGCATTGCCCGCGCCAGAGGCGTAAACCACGCCCTTGGCATCGACCGCTTTCCAGCTGACTTTAGCCTGGGGACACTCCTGGCCGAGAATGAAAGGCAACTTGCTCAATAGCCCATTCAATGGCTTCTGATCATCCCAAGTGGGACGCTGCATGGTGATGGCGATTTCCGGCTGGCACCAGGTGGTGGCTTCGCCGTTGACGACAACGTGGATCTGCTCGGTTTTCGAGAAGGCAATCTCGTGTGCAAATGCTTGCGGCGCGAGGCCGCAAGCACTCATCACAGCGAGTGCGAGTGCGCGGTTTTTCATGGAGATCCTTAAATGAGTTCCCAGGTGCCGTTGGCTTGTTTGCAGAACGTGTTCTGTTCCTGCTCGCTCTTGCCGTCTGCCGCCTTGAGGCTGACGGTGACCGGCCGGCAGGCAGTTTCTGCGGCGACCTGCTGGGTCGGCAGGGCAGCAATAGCGTCAAGATCGAAGGCCTTGGTCTCGGTGTCGGCGGCCACGTCCATCTCGTCGAGATTGGCCGCCGGTTTCACGCTGCGTACCACGGCTGCAGATTTGGGCGAGACCAGACCTTTGCTGATGTAGCCCACGGTCACGCCCTTGCGCCCGACCAGAATCCAGTCACCGGTAGAACCCACTGCAGTGAACTCGGTACCCGCCTTGAGCCCGCCGACCTTCTCTGCCGTCTTGTTGGGCGCGGCCCGCACGTTGGAACTGCTCTTGGTCAGGTATTGCTCGTTGATGAGTTTCATCGACGGAACTGCGGCGATCTTTGGCGCGCGCTTTACTTCAACCGTCTTGGTCTCGGTGTACTCCTTGCCCTGCACGATCTGCGCGGTCGCGCCGGAATGGCCGGATGTCCAGGACACCGCTTTAGCCGAATCATTGGCCGGCAGGCTCAAGGCTTCCTGGGTACGCAATGCCAGGGCCTGCTTGTCCTGGTCGTCGAGCATCGAACCGATCTTGTTGCCGATGAAACCGCCGATGGCGCTGGTCAGCAGGACAGCGACAACCTTGCCATTGCCGTTGCCGATAAAGGAGCCAACGACTGCGCCGGCTACCATGCCAACTGCAGTACCAGCCTGCTGCTTGTTAATGCCCAATTGCGCACAACCGGAGGCGGCGGCGATGGACACTGCGAGGACGGCGACGACAAACTTTTTACGCACGGTGAAGCTCCCTTTCTTTCAGGTTCACTGGGGGGACGGAATTTTTTTCAGGCGAAATGACTGCGCCGCGCTGTTCGGAAACAGAGCGTTTAACGTAGGGTGGCGGAGTAAACGGAAGGCATTGCAAACCACGGGTACGGCAGACATCCAACTGATCCTTGTCAGAAATACAGGCGTAAAACCCTGATTGAAAGGGTCTGCGCCAGCAGATGTAGCATATTGCCATCTCGCCGACGGATGCACCAGCCGCCCGTGCTCACTAACGCGACAGAGCAGCTCGAACATGACTCAAAACATTTACGACGATCTCGAATTTTTCCAGGCCTACAGCCAGTTGGGCCGCTCGGTCGGTGGCCTGGATGCCGCACCGGAGTGGCCTGCCCTCAAAGCACTGCTGCCCCCCCTAAAAGACCTGAAGGTGGTGGACCTGGGGTGCGGTTATGGTTGGTTCTGCCGCTGGGCCAGTGAACAAGGCGCAGCCCGTGTGCTGGGGCTCGACGTCTCGGAAAAAATGCTCGAACGGGCCCGTCAGACCACCAGCGGCGCCACCGTGCAATACGCCCGCGCCGACCTGGAACACCTCGACCTGCCAGCCGCGCAATTCGACCTGGCCTACAGCTCGCTGGCGCTGCACTACATCAAGGATCTGCCAGCGCTATTCGCCACGATTCACGCAGCGCTGAAACCCGGCTCGCGTTTCGTCTTCTCGATTGAACACCCGATCTTCATGGCGCCGCGCAACCCCGGCTGGCTGACGGACAGCGAGGGCCACAAGCGCTGGCCGGTGGACAGTTATCAACGCGAAGGCGAACGGGTCACTAACTGGCTGGCCGATGGCGTGATCAAGCAGCATCGAACCGTCGGCACGTTGCTGAACACGCTGATCGCAGCGGGATTCAGCATCAGCCACGTCAATGAATGGGGCCCGAGCGACGCCGATGTGGTGGCGCTGCCGGCGCTCGCGGAAGAACGAGAGAGACCGATGATGATGCTGGTGGCGGTGGAGCGCTGACGAGCGCGCCGAATCACGACTCCCCCTGTAGGAGCAAAGCTTGCTCGCGATTGCGCACTGACAGCCACCATTGATGTCGACTGACACTACGCAATCGCGAGCAAGCTTTGCTCCCACAAGATTCAGCTCCAGATTTGCTGCAACAAGATTCAGATCCAGATTTGATCCCAGTGGATTCAGGTCCGGAGAACCTGGCGCACTACCGGGTCGCGACAATAAACAACCGCGGAAACGGCAGCAGTACTGATCCATCTTCCAGCGCCGGATAAGCCTGCTCAACGCCCGCCAGATACTCCTGGAGAAAAGCATCGCGCTCTTTCTCATTCAGAGGCTCGAGAAACGGACGCAAACCACTGCCCTTGAACCATTCGACGACCCCCGAAGGCCCCGCAGCCAATGGGTGATGATAGGTGGTGAGCCAGACGTCGACCCGTGAACAGTGCGGGCGCAGCACGGCGTAATAATCGCTGGCGCTGGCGACCTCGGTGCGTTGCGCGGCAGCCCCGGCCAGTTTTTTTGCCCACGGCCCCGTCGCAGCCACCTCTCGCATCAAGCGGTGCGATGGCTGGTTGAGCGTGTCGGGCATCTGCACCGCCAGGCTGCCGCCCGGCGCCAGTTTGTCCACCAACGCGGGCAACAATGAGGCGTGATCAGGCAACCACTGCAACACTGCATTGGCGAAAATCACATCGAACGGACCCGTCTCGCTCCACTGATCGATGTCGGAAACATCGAACCGCACTTGAGGCAAGCGCTTGCGTGCGGCTTCGATCATGTCGCTGGAACTGTCCAGCCCGCGCAATGTGGCGTGGGGATAGCGCTCCACCAACAGCTCCGTGGAGTTGCCCGGACCGCAGCCGATATCGATGGCCGAATGCACATCCCCTGGCGGTAGCGCGGCCAGCAGGTCGCGGGCGGGACGCGTGCGCTCATTTTCAAAAGCGACGTATTGTCTGGCAGACCAACTCATTGCGTTCTCCTGTAGGTGCGAAACGGCCAGGCACAAGCTTCACGGCAAATTCGCACCCACAAAAATAGCACGGACCTATTTGTCCGCTGCCTCCTTGTCCTGCATCTGCACCGAAGACTTGGTGCCATCAGTGTTGTCCCGGGTTTCGTTATCGGAATTATCGAAGCAGCCTTGCAGGGCGAACAGGCAGCAGGAAAGGCAAAGAGTGCGCAGGATGTTCATGGGGGGGCTCCAACTCTAATGGGGTTTAACTAGTGACTCTCCAGAGCGGGCAAAGGTTGCGACTGTCACCGCGATCAACGTCGAGCGTGGCTTTTTTTGACTCGAGTAAAATGTAAGCAGAATTTTCCATGTGCCGGTGCTGTCACAAATTCAAGTGCACCCCAATAAGGAATCCGGCAATGAAATTCGCAAAGATCTCGCAGAAGCTCGCTCTGTGGGCCGGCAGCCCCAAGACGTTCATGGCGGCCTTGATCCTGATATTCCTCTGGGGCTTGAGCGGTCCGATATTTGGCTACAACGATACCTGGCAGCTGGTCATCAATACGTCCACCACGATTATCACCTTCCTCATGGTGTTCCTGATCCAGAACACGCAAAACCGCGACACCGACATTCTCCACCTGAAAATCGACGAGTTGCTGCGGGTCAACAAGGAAGCGCAAAACGCCATGTTGGGCCTCGAATTGCTCGACCTGAAACAGCTGGAAGCCTTGCGCAAACACTATCGGGCCATGGGCGAAAAAGACGTCCACGCCCTCGAAGGGCTGGCTGCGGCGAACAAGCGCAAACAAGACCTGAACGAATGCTGAGCAAAAAAAACGGCGCCTGTGATGGGCGCCGTTTTGCGTTACTGGAAGCTATCGACTGGCTTGCAGGGCCCTGGCCATCTGTAAGTGATTCTGCAACTTGGGCAAAGTCTCTTCGGCAAACGCCTTGATTTTCGGCACCTGCGTGGACTGCGCCTGTTGCTGCAGTTGCTGGATGGCTTCTTCAGTGGTTTTCACCTGACTGGCCGCATAGGCCTGGTCGAACGAAGCGCCGTCCTGCACCTCGGGCATCAGGGCCTTGGCTTTATCCACCACCACTTCCCGTGGCGCCACCGGCAAGTCCAGCTGCTTGGCTATCTTGGCCAGATGCTGGTTAGCGGTGGTGCGGTCGTTGATCACCACGATGGTGTAGTCCTTGACCTCCTTGGATTCGGTTTTCTGATGCGCCAGGCGGCTGGCTTCGATGTCGGCCATGCCTTTGGCCGACGCATCGTTGATGAATTCGGCGGGTGACTGGGCGAAGGCATGGGTGGCAAACAACCCCAGTAACGTGGCAAAACTGATAGTGCGTAAACGGGTGGCCATCCGGCTCATGGTCGCGCCCTCCTCTTGAAGAATTCAAGCGCGAGCTTTCGCTCCCGCCTCTGGGTGATGACTGCGGCAGACAGCAGCCCGCATCACATAGGAAGTTCAAGAGCTTGAAAGGTTTAGTAAAGCTGACGCCAGTGCGACGAACGGTGGCCAATACAGAGCGATCAGGCTCAGACATCCAGGCGACGGCGATCTCTACGCTTGGCGCCGTACATCGCTTCGTCAGCATGGCGCAGCAGCTGCGACTCTTCGCTGCCATGCTCGGGGTAACGCGCGATGCCGATGCTGGTCTGGATGCTCATACCATGTCCGTCAAGGCGAAGGGGCTGAGCGAGCACCTGGCGTATATTAGCCGCCACCCGCTCGGGGTCTTGCCCGGCATCGATACGGTGCAGCAGCACGACGAACTCGTCTCCGCCCATACGGGCCACTGTGTCCGAACCGGTTACGCAACTCTTGAGTCGATGGGCGACCGCCTGTAACAGCAGATCACCAATGGCGTGACCGTGGGTATCGTTGACTTCCTTGAAGCGATCCAGATCGACATACAGCAAGGCCATTCGGCCTTCATTGAGATGCGCCGCTGTCAGCGCGGTTTTCAGGCGCTCGCGTAACAGGGTGCGGTTGGGCAACTGGGTCAGGGCGTCATGCCGAGCCATGTGATGCAAACGCGCGTGCAGTTGCTTGCGTTCAATTGCTGTTGCGACCTGGGCGCAGACGAAATGCAGCAGTTCCTGGTCCTGTTCGGTATAACGCAGGCCGTCCGGGCCGCTTTTGACCAGTACGGCGCCGATGGTGCCGTTCTGCGAGCTCAGCGGCACACCCAGCCAGCACGGCGAATCCTGGCTCGACACCAGCGCTTCAAAGCCTGCCGCCGCAGTGTGTTGCCCGGGTGTCAGCAACAGCGGCTGGCCGCTTCGAATGACCTCAGTGCACAGACGCTCGGTCACCGCTCCCGGCAGATCGGGCGAACACCCTGCTTCGTCGACGTGATAAGGAAACTGCAACGGTGCGCCATGCTCGTCGCACAGGGCCACGGTGAAATTCAGCGCCGGCAGCCATTCACCAATGATCGAGTGGATGCGCTTGAACAATGCCAGCAAATCTTCAGCCGCGTGGGCGGCCTCGGAAATCGCGTACAGCGCGGCTTGTCGGGACTCGGCCTGCTTGCGCCCGGTGATGTCTCGGGCCACGGCGATGCGCAGCTGATCGACTTCAGACCAGCGCGCCGACCAGAGAAGGTGCACGACGCGGCCATCCTTGCGCACGTAGCGATTTTCGAAGTTGAGTTTGGGCTCGCCGCCCATGATTTCCCGGGCGGCGTCGAGCGTGCGCTGCCGATCGGCGGGATGTACCAGGTCGATCATCCGC
Source organism: Pseudomonas sp. ES3-33 (assembly GCF_000952175.1). Taxonomy (NCBI): domain Bacteria; kingdom Pseudomonadati; phylum Pseudomonadota; class Gammaproteobacteria; order Pseudomonadales; family Pseudomonadaceae; genus Pseudomonas; species Pseudomonas sp. ES3-33. The sequence continues at coordinate 6,230 of NZ_JZRI01000082.1, forward strand.
TGACCGATCAGCTCGTCGGCGGTATAGCCAAATACCTGTTCGCAGGCCGCACTGATGAACACGAAGGTGCCTTGCTTGTCGACGGCGCAAACCGCGTCCAGCAGCAAATCGATGTAACTCGCCAGGGGCGCGGAATTTCTGCTTGCCATGATGCTCCGGCGATTCGCCTCAAGTCCTGTCAGTCACCAGCCCGGGCAATGCATGCGCCAGGGCATTGATGGCGAAACCGATAAACATCACGCCACACAACCGGGTGATCAATAACTCATGGCGTTGGTACAAGGTCCGCACCTGACGCGTACCGACGATGCCAATGAGGATAGCGTAGGCTACCAGGCCGCCGAGAAAACTCAGCACGATCAACCAGGGCAGCATCGACCAGTTGAGCAACTCTGCCCGGCTGGACAACAGCGCGGTGAATGTTGCAACCGCCACCGGATACGCCTTGGGATTGGTCAGTCCGAACATAATGCCGTGCCACAACGGCTGCCGCGCCGCGCCTTGGGGCGCCTCGCCACTGCCACGCCTGGCACGCACTGCGCGCCATCCGAGCCAGAACAGATACAGCCCGCTGAGCACGCCCAGCACGTCGAACGCGGTGCTGCCGATCTCCCGCGCACCCACTATGGCGATCAGTGCTGTACTGCACCAGACCACATCCCCGAGCAAATGCCCACACAAAAAACCTGCCCCGGCCCGCCGCCCTCGCGCTGCACCGATGCCAAACACCGCCAACACACCGGGCCCCGGTGTAATGCCGTAGATAAAACCCGAGGCGAGAACGGCCATGAGCAACGATGGGGTCATCGGTAAATCCTTTGAACGACGGGGTGACTGCACGCCAGTCTATCTCAGGTCTTGGGGCAGCCAATGTATTCTTCGTCGATACGCTCTCCTGTGGGAGTCAAGCTTGCTCGCGATAGTGGTCAATCAGCCGATAAAAGTTTTGAGCACCAGCCCGTCATCGCGAGCAAGCTCTGCCCCCAACAACGTGCAGGGGCTCTGCGAGCCCCTGCACCCGCCCGAAAAACAACTTAAAACGCGCTGCGGAAAATCTCCTCGATCTGGCGCTGATCCGCTGGGCGCGGGTTGGTCAGGCCGCAGGCGTCTTTGAGGGCGTTGGTAGCCAGGATCGGGATGTCGCTGAGTTTGGCACCCAGGTCGCGCAGGCCGGCGGGGATCTCGACGTCACGCGCCAGGGTGCGGATCGCGGCGATGGCGGCCTGGGCGCCCTCCTCCGGACTGAAGCCGCGGATATCGGCGCCCATGGCGTGGGCCACATCGGTCAGGCGGTCGGCGCAGACCAGCGCGTTGAAGCTCTGCACGTGAGGCAGCAGTACGGCATTGCAGACGCCATGGGGCAGGTCGTAAAAACCGCCCAACTGGTGGGCCATGGCGTGGACGAATCCCAAGGACGCATTGTTGAACGCCATGCCCGCGAGGAACTGCGCGTACGCCATGTTTTCCCGGGCCGCCAGGTCGCTGCCGTCGCGTACGGCCAGACGCAGGTTGTTGCTGATCAGGGTGACGGCTTTGAGCGCGCAGGCATCGGTGATCGGGTTGGCAGCGGTCGACACGTAGGCTTCGATGGCGTGGGTCAATGCGTCCATGCCGGTGGCTGCCGTGAGGCTCTTGGGCATCGCGACCATCAGCGCCGGGTCGTTGACCGACAGCAGCGGTGTAACGTTGCGGTCGACGATGGCCATTTTCACGTGACGGGATTCGTCGGTGATGATGCAGAAGCGGGTCATCTCGCTGGCGGTGCCGGCAGTGGTGTTGATGGCGATCAGCGGCAGTTGCGGCTGGCTGGATTGATCAACGCCTTCATAGTCGCGGATCTGCCCGCCGTTGGTGGCGCACAGGGCGATGCCCTTGGCGCAGTCATGGGGCGAACCGCCGCCCAGCGACACCACGAAATCACACCGGCTTTCCTTGAGCAGACCAAGGCCCAGTTCGACGTTGGCGATGCTCGGGTTCGGCCTGGCGCCGTCAAAGATCACCGATTCGATGTCCAGCAGCGCCAGCTTCCCGGCGATCATGCCGGCGACGCCGGCCTTGGCCAGCCCGGTATCGGTGACGATCAGGGCCTTGCGAAACCCGTACTTGCCAATGGCAACCATGGCTTCGTCAAGGCAGCCGATGCCCATGATGTTCACGGCGGGGATAAAAAAAGTGCTGCTCATGAGCGAATCTCCTGACAGGAGCCGAACCGGTGATACCGACCCAGCGGGTACCCACAGGATCGACCCATCGGCGATGCGCTAACTTGATCTGGCTCAACGTCGGGTCGTGATAAAGTCACCGCCCATCAGACCTTTTGCTTCGAGACTCTCACCGCAATGACCGATTTCCAGGATGTTGATGCCCAACTTGAAGACTGGAATGCCTTGCGCGCCACCGCCTCGCTTGATGGCCTGCTGGTGGGCAATGGCGCCAGTCGCGCCGTGTGGGATGATTTTGGCTATGACTCGCTGTTTGAAAACGCCCGCACGGTTGAAGAAAAACCCTTGAGCCAATCCGAGCTGAGCGTATTTGACGCGTTGCAGACCCGCAGTTTCGAACAGGTCCTCAGCGCGCTGAAAACCACCAGCCGGGTGAACAAGGCCCTGGCAGTGAGCTCCGCCGCCCCGCGCAATCGCTACTATGCGATCAAGGAAGCGCTGATCAACACTGTGCATGCGGTGCATATTCCCTGGCGCCTGATCGTGCCTGCCACACTGGCTGCCATCAGTCAGGAGCTGGGCCGATACCGGACGGTGTTCACCACCAACTATGATCTGCTCAACCACTGGGCGATCCAGCACCAGCCAGATGCGATCAGCGACCTGTTCCAGGGCACCGAGCCACGCTTTGACCTGAGTGCCGCGGCCACGGGCAAAACCCGCTTGCTGTACCTGCACGGCGGCCTGCACCTGGTGCGCAACCAGGACGGCACGGCGCGCAAACTGATGACGACCGAGGGCACGTTGCTGGGCAGCTTTGCCATCAACAACACGATCAAGACCCTGGACGACGTGCCACTGTTCGTGAATGAGGGACAGTCCCAGGACAAGCTCAGGACCATCCGCAGCTCGGACTATCTGTCGTTCTGCTATGACCAGCTACTGGGGCATGGCGAGGGTTTGTGCATTTTCGGGCATGCGTTGGGCGAGCAGGACAACCACATCATCCAGGCGCTGCGCCAGGCGCAACCCAAGGTGGTGGCGATTTCGATTTATCCGCGCAGCAAGGCGTTTATCCAGCACCAGAAGCGGCATTACGCGAAGGTGTTCGAGGGGACGGGGTCAGCGTTGCGGTTTTTTGATGCCAAGACGCATGCGTTGGGCAGCCCCAAGCTCACCGTACCGGTGGAGGTATAGCGCTGGGGCGGCCGACGCCATCGCGAGTAGGCTCACTCCCACCGGGGGATGTGTGTCAGGCTTGAGGGAGGGTGATCAGAGCACCGGCAGAGTCTTGTCCTTGATCACCGTGCTCGGGCCATTGGCCTTGACGCTGGTGATGCCTTTTTCCAGTGCCGAAGCGTTGGCGTAGGATTCGCTGCTGCCAATGACCTCGTGATTGCCGGCCTTTAGATTGAAGTAAGGATGGCCGTCTTTGGTGGTCTTCCTTTCGTAGCGTTCTTCCAGCGGGCTGTTGCTCTGCACTGCCGCAATGCCTTTGTCGGCAGCGGCGCGGGTGGTGTACAACTCGCTGGTCAGAATGGTTTCGGCATTCGCGGCCTTCAGGACAAATCTGTACTGGCCACTGCTGCTTTTGCTCACTTCGTACCATCCGGACATGCTGGTGCTCCTGGGCAATTGAGAGGTTTCGCGCTTCAGAGTAAAGACCAGCCGAGGTTTTTTGTCGCCTGTCCGCGATGGCGGCGACGCGGTTAACGCTACTTCACCGCCGCGCGCACCACCGATAACTCCGGCGCCTGCCCCCGCCGCTGACTCAGATACCGCGTGCAACTCACCCTTAGAAACGAAGCAAAATTCACCACCTCGCCGCGGTAGTCCATCACCTCTTCATACAGCTTGGCGATCAACTGGTTGGTGGTCATGCCGTCGACTTCGGCGATTTCGCCCAGGATGTCCCAGAACTGGTTTTCCAGGCGCAGCGTGGTCACCACCCCGCAAATGCGTAGCGAGCGGGAGCGCGATTCGTAGAGGATCGGATCGGCTTTGACGTAGAGCTCGCACATCGCAATATCCCTCGTTACAGCGTGATTTGGGTGCCCAGCAATCCGAGAAAACCCGCGAGCCAGCTCGGGTGCGCCGGCCAGGCGGGCGCAGTGGCCAGATTGCCTTGAACGTGGCCCTGCGTCACCGGGATATCGATGAACGTACCTCCGGCAAGGCGCACCTCCGGAGCACAGGCCGGGTAGGCGCTGCACTCGCGGCCTTCAAGCACCCCGGCGGCGGCCAGCAGTTGCGCACCGTGGCACACGGCAGCGATCGGCTTGCCGGCCTGGTCAAACGCTCTCACCAGATCCAGGACCTGTTCATTGAGGCGCAGATATTCAGGAGCGCGGCCGCCGGGAATGACCAGCGCGTCGTAGTCCTGTGCCTTGACCTGGGCGAAGTCGAAGTTCAGGGCGAACAGGTGGCCGGGTTTTTCACTGTAGGTCTGGTCGCCTTCGAAGTCATGAATCGCCGTGCGCACGGTCTGGCCGGCGCTCTTGTCCGGGCACACCGCATGCACCGTGTGACCGACCATGAGTAATGCCTGGAACGGCACCATCACTTCGTAATCTTCGACGTAATCGCCGACCAGCAGCAGAATTTTCTTGGCAGCCATGAGGGGAACTCCTTGGGGGTACAGGGGAGTATTGAAGGTAGTCTTTATCTGTAGGGGTGGGTAATAACCTGCTACTACGGCATGGCGTTGGGATGGGTTGGTTCGGGCTGTAGCTGCGGCTGCGGCTGCGGTTGTATGCGGACGGCGTAGGAGCTGGCGTAGCCTGCGATCTTTTGGCGGTGTCGGAGGGGACGCAAGATCGAGATCAAGAGATCGCAGCCTTCGGCAACTCCTACGTTCGGGGATTACCCGAACTGTACACCCAACTCTGTGCCTATCTGTAACCGTCCAGGCGCGGTGGATTGTGGCTAGATGAAGCCACGCTCCATCATCCCTGATCCTGGTCCCCATCATGTCCTCGCGCGAAAACACCGGCATGGCCCTCGGCCTGCTAGGCGTAGTGATCTTCAGCCTCACCCTGCCCTTCACACGGATCGTCGTGCAGGAAATCCATCCCTTGCTCAACGGCCTGGGGCGAGCCCTGTTTGCGGCAGTACCGGCGGCGCTGCTTCTGCTGTGGCAGCGAGAGAAATGGCCCACCTGGAAACAGATCAAAGGCCTGACGCTGGTAATCGCCGGGGTGATTCTGGGATTTCCGGTGCTTTCGGCCTGGGCGATGCAAACGTTGCCGGCATCCCACGGGGCGCTGGTGAACGGGCTGCAACCCTTGTGCGTGGCGCTGTACGCCGCCTGGTTGTCCCACGAGCGGCCGTCAAAAGCCTTCTGGGCCTGCGCGGCGCTGGGCAGCGCGCTGGTGCTCGGTTATGCATTGATCAGCGGCGCGGGTAGCATCCAGGCCGGTGACTTGCTGATGTTGGGTGCGATTGCCGTGGGCGGCCTGGGGTATGCGGAGGGAGGCCGGCTGGCCAAGGAAATGGGCGGCTGGCAAGTGATCTGCTGGGCGCTGGTGCTGTCGACGCCGCTGTTGATCGGACCAGTACTTTACCTGGCGCTGCAACATCAGGGCGAGATCTCCGCCAGGACCTGGTGGGCTTTCGGCTACGTTTCACTGTTTTCGCAGTTCATCGGTTTTTTCGCCTGGTACGCCGGGCTGGCCATGGGCGGAATCGCCCGGGTCAGTCAGATCCAGTTGCTGCAGATCTTTTTCACCATTGCCTTTTCTGCGTTGTTCTTCGGCGAACACGTTGAGCCGATCACCTGGGTGTTTGCTGGCGGGGTGATTGTGACGGTCATGCTGGGACGCAAGACTGCGGTCAAACCTGCCCGCATCGCGACCTCATGAGGCCTCGCCGCCCGGAGCAGGCGCAACGCTTGCTCACGATATCGAGATCGCCATCGCTATCGCTATCGCGAGCAAGCTTTGCTCCTACAGGCATGGTCACCCTTCAGAGGTAACCATCAGCCCGCAGCAAGGTTTCCAGGCAGTGCTCGCTGATACGGTAGAAGTCCTTCAGCTCCTGGATCTTTACCAGCAACTGCGCCGGGTCCACGGGCTCGGCGCGCTTGACTGCCAGGATCATCTTGTTTTTGTTGGTGTGGTCCAGCGAGATGAACTCGAACACCTTGGTTTCATAACCGCAGGCTTCCAGGAACAGCGCACGCAGGCTGTCGGTGACCATTTCCGCCTGCTGCCCCAGATGCAGGCCGTATTGCAACATCGGCTTGAGTAAAGCCGGGCTCTGAATCTGCAGGCGGATCTGTTTGTGGCAGCACGGCGAACACATGATGATCGAGGCGCCCGACCGAATGCCGGTATGGATCGCGTAGTCAGTGGCAATGTCACACGCATGCAAGGCGATCATCACCTCCAGTTCGCTCGGCGCCACGCTGCGCACGTCACCGCATTTGAACACCAGCCCCGGATGCTCGAGCTTGGCAGCAGCGGCATTGCACAGGGTCACCATGTCTTCGCGCAGCTCGACTCCAGTCACTTCGCCCTCGGCGTGCAGCGTGTTGCGCAGGTAATCGTGAATCGCGAACGTCAGGTAGCCCTTGCCTGAGCCAAAATCGGCGACCCGAACCGGCTTGTCCAGCGCAAGTGGCGAGGTGGTGAGGGCGTGGCTGAACACCTCGATGAACTTGTTGATCTGCTTCCACTTACGCGACATCGCCGGGATGAGTTCGTGTTTCCCGTTGGTCACGCCGAGGTCGGCAAGGAACGGCCGGCTGAGGTCCAGAAAACGATTCTTCTCGCGGTTGTGCTCGGCGGACGGCACTTCGCGCAGTTGCTGGGGTTTACTTTTGAACAGCGAACTCTTGCCCTTTTTACTGTATTCGAGCTGGGCTTCGTCAGTCACCGACAGCAAGTGGGCATTCTTGAATGAGGCTGGCAGCAAAGCGCCAATGCTGGCCACGCCCTCGCCCAGCGCCAGGTTCCTGGTGATATCGCGGGTCTTGTAACGGTAGACAAAAGACAGGCACGGCTGATCCTTTACCGTCAGCTGCTTGATGATCACGCGCTGCAAATCCGGCTCGTCACCGACGTACTTGGCCAGTACCAACTTGATAAACGCATGCTGCTCCAGGCTTGAACGCAGCAAGTCGATGAACTGCGCGTGGTGATCCGGCGCGAGGCTGGCGGGGGGGGCAACAATGGACATGGCAGAAACAGCCTCAGGCGGAGCAAACAGGGAATGCCGCTATTTTAAGGGGGATGGCCGCTTTGGGCACGGGGTTATTTGCCACAGGTCCTGAAACCTAACCCAATACCACCAGACGGTTGGGCAACTCGTTCCTGGCATGGGTAACCGGCACATGCACCTTCAGCAACTCTCCACAGGCCTCGACGCAGGTCACGAACCCCTGCAAGGTCTGACCCTGTTTCACCTGGTGGGTAAAGGTCGAGACAATCGCGTCCCAGGTCTTGTTATCCAGGCGACTGGAGATCCCTTCATCCACCAGGATTTCCACATAACGCTCGGCTTCGCAGACAAAAATCAGCATCCCGGTGCTGCCCACCGTATGGTGCAGGTTCTGTTCCAGGAACTGTCGGCGCGCCAGGTTCGATGCACGCCAATGCCGCACCGACCGAGGGATGAGGTGGGTAGTGATGCGCGGGATGCGGAACAGCAGGCACAACACGATAAAGCTCCCCCATTGCACCAGCAGCAGGCTGTGCAGGGTCAGCCAGCCGGTCAGGTAATGCACGACACCCGGCACCACCAGGGCCAGCAGGCTGGCCCACAGCAGTGGAATGTAGGCATAGTCGTCCGCACGAGCGGCGAGCACGGTGACCAGTTCGGCGTCGGTCTCGCGCTCCACCCGCGCGATCGCTTCGGCGACCTTGCGCTGTTCGTGTTCATTCAGTAATGCCATATCAGAAACGCTCGCTCACTTATTGTCATCA